>DATFBI010000197.1:0-29463 GCA_035253925.1 Propionibacteriaceae bacterium | reverse complement strand
GGAATCAGCCGCCGAGGGCGGGAGTCGGGCTCGGACTTTGCGAAGGCAGGCAAACCACTTCGGCGTCGACCTGATAGATGGTTTTGGCTCTCTTGTTGAAGCCGCCATACCTGTTGCCCACCAGTACATCGACGGTACGGTCCACCCGCTGGTCGGAGCGTACGGTCGCCTCCTTGAAGAAGGTCTTGACGAACTTCACCTCAGGATTGTTCTCATCCGCACCGACAATGACGGTCCTCTGAATCTTCTCGACGGTGTTGGTGGTCTGGGTGACCCGGAAGCCCTTGTTTCGCAGCGACCGGCCGACATCGGCTGCCAGGCCCCTACGGTCCCCGCCGTTGTACACCTTGACCACGACCTGGCTGCTCTTCAGCTGCCCTTCGGGCAGACTCTGATTGACGCAGGGCTCGGGTGGCAGCGGCGGGACTGGTCTAATGACGTTCTGGTAGCCCCACCATGCCCCATACATGAGTACTCCGAACAAGATCAGGAGCGTGACCGGGGTTCGCGCTACACGGAAGATCCGACCGATCAACGTCGAACTCCTTTACCTCCGCAGCCGCCCCGATGCGTGAGTTCCCCGAGCTCCTCCCGTGCCCGACTTACCCCCCGTGCGGGTGAGCCTACCTGGAGTTCGGCGCTACTTCAGGTCAAGCACTCGGGCGTGCATGGTCTGCCGCTGCTGAAGCGCCGCGCGCAGCGCGCGATGCAATCCGTCCTCGAGATAAAGCTCCCCGCGCCACGACACGACGTGGGCAAAAAGGTCCCCGTAAAAGGTTGAGTCTTCTTCCAGAAGTGCTTCCAGGTCCAAAGTTCGCTTTGTTGTCACGAGCTGGTCCAAGCGCACCTGGTGCGGGGCGATGGCCGCCCACTGCTTCTGGACGTAACCATGATCTGGATACGGGCGTACGTCTCCGACGCGCTTGAAAATCACTGTGACACTCTAATCAAGTTCGGGAGGGCAACTCCACGGTCCGTCGTTACGATTTGGCACATGAACGAGCCGCTCGCTGAGCAACTCTCCGAGGACGTGCAACGGATCGTTCAGGGCTACACCTTCGACGAGCCGGCCATTGAGCTGGGCGTCCTGATGGAGAACGACGCAGCAGTGCCAGAGGCTGGCGTTCGGATCCCGTTGAGCATGCTCAACCGGCATGGTTTGGTGGCAGGTGCCACCGGCACCGGAAAGACCAAGACGCTGCAATTGATGGCGGAGCAGATCTCCGCTGCCGGGGTACCGGTCTTTGCCGCTGACATCAAGGGTGACCTCTCGGGCATCGCGTCGCCCGGCCAGCCGAACGACAAGCTGCTTGCGCGTACCCAAAAGATCGGCCAGAACTGGCAGCCGCGCGCCTGCCCGACAGAGTTCTTTGCACTTGGCGGTCAAGGCAATGGCGTGCCGCTGCGGGCGACAATGAGCTCCTTTGGCCCAGTGCTGTTGTCGAAGGTGCTGGGACTCAACGAAGTCCAGGAATCCTCGTTGGGACTGGTGTTCCATTACGCCGACCAAGCCGGCTTGCCGTTGCTGGATCTCAAGGACCTGCGTGCGGTGCTGACCCATCTCACCAGCGACGAGGGAAAGGCGCAGCTGAAGAGCATCGGCGGCCTCAGTGCCGCCACGGTCGGCGTGATCTTGCGTACCTTGATCAACTTCGCCGACCAGGGCGCCGATGCCTTCTTCGGTGAGCCGGAGTTCGACACCGCTGATCTGCTGCGGGTGACGCGGGATGGGCCCGCGAGCGGAGCGAGCAACCCAAAAACCCGCGGTGTGGTCTCGCTGCTCGAGCTGCCTAATTTGATCGACCGCCCGGCGGTCTTCTCAACGTTCTTGATGTGGTTGCTGGCCGATCTGTTCCATGAGCTGCCCGAGGTCGGGGACATCGACAAACCGAAGTTGGTCTTCTTCTTCGACGAAGCGCATCTGCTGTTCGACGATGCCTCCAAGGCATTCCTTGATGCCATCGCTCAGACTGTGCGGCTGATTCGCTCCAAGGGCGTCGGCATCTTCTTCGTCACACAGACACCGAAGGACGTGCCCGACGACGTATTGGCACAACTGGGATCGCGAGTCCAGCACCAGCTCCGCGCGCATACCCCGAACGACGCCAAGGCTCTGAAGCAGACGGTTGCGACGTTCCCGAAGTCGCACTACGACCTGGCTGAGACCTTGCAGCAGCTCGGGATCGGCGAGGCGATCGTTACGGTGATGGATCCGGACGGCTCGCCGACGCCGGTGGCGTGGACTCGGATGCGGGCGCCGGAGTCCCTGATGGCGCCGACGCCGGATGAGGTGCTGCGGCCGGGGATCGCGGCCTCGGCACTGATGACCAAGTACGGTCAGTCACTCGATCGCGACTCAGCACACGAGATCCTGGCTCGGAAACTGCAGGCGGGCGCCGAGGAGGCCGAGCGCGAACGGCTGCAGAAGGAGGCTGCGGCCCGAGCGGAGGTGGAAGCGAAGCAGCGCGCGAAGGCTGAGGCTCAAGCCGAGCGCGAGGCTCGCGCGGCGGCTCGGGCGCAATCGCGTACCCCACGACGCCAGGAAAAGTCGATGGTGGAGCAGATCACGGATTCCAGCGCGTTCAAGCAGTTCGCTCGGACTGCCGGTACGGAGATCATCCGCAGCATCTTTGGCACGGCCCGCCGCAGCCGTTAATGCGCCCTGAGCTTGTCGAAGGGTGCACCATACGCTTCGACAGGCTCAGCGCACTAGCTGGCGAACATCTGGTCAGTGCGCCGCTGAATCTCTTCCGGAGACAGGTTTTCAAGCCGCTGGGAGATCATCCAGAGGTGCCCAAAGGGATCCGCCAGCCGCCCGCCGCGCTCACCGTACTCAGCGTCGTGGATCGGAAATACCACCGTGGCGCCGGCTGCCACCATCGCCTCGGCAACCGCATCGGCGTTGTCGACGTAGAGCGCGATGATCACCGGCGAGCCGCCCAACGTCGATGGCGCCGGGTCATACTCGTCGGCGTCCTTGACGGCGATCGTCGCGGGCCCGACCTGCAGCTCGGCGTGCACGATCTTGCCGTCCGGACTGGTGTATCGGGCGGTTTCGGTGGCGCCCAGCGCTGCGATGTAGAAATCGATCGCCCGGGCACCATCGGATACCACCAGGCGTGGGTACATCTTGTTGACTGCCATGCCTTTGATCATGCCGCCGAAACAACGATTGGTGATTGTAAAAATCAGACCGGGACGTGATTCCGCTCAGCGGGGGAACGTGGCGCATACGCGGCCGGGGTGGTGCCTGCGTGGGCGCGAAACTCGTGGATGAGATGCGCTTGGTCGTAGAACCCGCAGTCAACCGCAAGCTTCGCCCAATCAATTGGAGTAACCGGGTCTGCGGAGCGGCGCAGGACGCGCTGAAACCGCCGGACGCGGGCGAAGCGCTTGGGTGTCAAGCCGATCTGCGCGCTGAAGCGCTTGGTAAGGCGTTTCATTGTCCAGCCGAGGCTCTCGGCCGCGGCAGCTACGGTACGGCCCTCGTGCAGCGCCGCGGCCGCCGCCGCTACTCCTGGATCCCGCGCGAGCGGACGTATCGCATGTGTCAGTAATTCGTCCTGAACTGCTTGCAGCTTTCCGGCCACGGTCGGAACCTCAAGCAGTCGCTCTCGCAATGTGGCGCCGTCGGATCCCCACAGGTTCTCCAGGCCGATCATCAGATCGCGGGCCGCGACTGCGTCTGGGCCGAAGAATGGATACGAACCTCCGAACCGGAACGCGATCCAGATGATCTCGCGTTGATGAGCAGTGTCGATGATCGTGGGACTTGTGAATGGGCCCTGCAGCGCGGCACCCGGGGTGCTTTGCACTCCCGTGTATTCAGCGCCGGTGGCTGGATAGGAGTGCAGCTCATCTCGGTCCAGGTTCACCAGGAGTTGCACTGTGCCGGTAGGCATTGCCAGCTCCCGGGCGTGCGGAAGCTGGCCCTCGCTGTAGCCAATAGCCGCGACGAACGGGGCGAGACCCGGTGCAATCTGCCCGCGGACATGAGTGGGCATTTCTTGATGCTAGCTGGGTTGCCGGCTCTGCCCGGCTGCTCCACCTGGGCCTGAGCCTGTAGCAGCGACGGGGTCGTACGCTGCCCACAGACTCAGGACTCAACCAGGTGATCACGCGGGTTCAGCAGCGGATGAGCGTGTCCGGCGGACTACTCGCCCCTGCTGGCGTACCCGCTTGGCTTCAGCCCGGCGGGCGGCTATCGCGACCATGATCGCGTAGCGTTCTGCAGCTTCTCGGCTTATCTGTTGCTGCGATCGATATTCCTGTTCAAACACGGCTGTATTTCCTTTTCCTTGGAGGATTTGAAGATGCCCGGCGGCCTAGCCGATCCAGCGACCGCGGGGTCGCCGCAATGGCGCTCAGCGCGCGAACACCGCCGTGGGTCGGTCGGAGCTATCCAAGACCGGTCCGCTGAGTGTTGATGCTTTGAAGTCGAGGACTGCGCTAACCAGCAGTACTGAAGAAGTCGACTACTGAGTTAAATCGGCAGCACCGAGGGCGACGCTCACCCATGCGGCGCCAGCACAGCCAGTTCGCGGGTACGGAGTGATCATGATCGAATTCAAGGTGAGCACCTCCTCTCTATGCGCGTAACAAGTCGTCCCGGCACATATTCCAGTTTGAAGCTGCTGGCGGCTTTGATCACGGTAGGCAGTCATGTCTGGGCCCCGCAATCGGTTTATTTCAGGGAGGCATAAGGTGAGGACCAGGCCTTGATCACCGACGTGACCGTCAAGGAGTCTGCCCATGACCCTCTCCAGCCCTAACACCCCGCCCACAGACGTACCTGAGGCCGACTGGGCCGAACAGGCACTCGCAGTCGACCCATTAGCCGAGGCCGAGGCTGATGGGGAGTTGACTCCAGGGCCTACGAACATAGCCAGCGTGCTGCGCGAGGCCGATGACGCCGACCTTGCCGAGCAGGAGACGGTGGTCTATGTCGAGGATGACGACCTTCGCGGCTAGCTGAAGCAAGTGGTCATAACCGCTTGACTTAGGGCCCAGATTCGGTGTCGCTTTGACCACTTTCTTAGCTGGCTCTCCTATTTCTTAGCTGGGTCTCCGTGAGAGCCGAAGTTGGGAGCGTCCGAGTTGCATTAGGTTGCTAAGGGTGAAGGCGCGCTCGGGGATCGCCCAAGCGGCGGCGCTCGTCACCGGATTGACCGCAGTATCGGCGGTTCTAGGTTTCGTACGCGATGTCGTCATTGCCGGTGTGTTCGGGGCCGGTGGTGAACTAGACGCCTACCTGGTGGCTCAAGGGCTGATGAATCTCGTCTTGGCTCTGGTCGCTGGTGCCATGGCTAAGGCCACAGTGCCGGTGTTAGCTGCCGAAATCAGCACAGACGGCGATTCCCGCAAGGCTGGCCACACGCTGTCGGTCGTACTGACGGTAACGCTGCTCATCCTCGGAATCGGTTCGCTCGTCATGGCGTTGGCTGCCAGCTCGGTCGTGACAGTGCTGGCGCCGGGCTTCAAGGGACCGCAAGCAGAGCTCGCAGCCTCACTCACGCGCATCGTGCTGATTGCCACCGTCTTAATCTCGGGCACGAACCTGCTCGCCGCCGCGGCGGAGGCACATCGCCGATTCTTCTGGTCTGCGCTGCAAGGGGTTCCCTTCAACATCATCATGATTGTGGCGGCAGTCGTATTCGGGCCCCGTTACGGTGTCTACGCCCTGGCCGTGGGATTCGTCGTAGGTTCCGGCGCCCGGCTGCTTTGCCAGCTGGTGCCTATTCGTGCGCTTGGCTTGCGTTTGCGGGCGTCGTTCGATGTCAAGGATCCGGGTTTCCGACAGATCGCCAGGTTGATTCCGCCGCTGCTGCTGGGCAGCGCCCTCGGCAATGTGAACACCATGGTCGATCGGGCAGTCGGCTCGATGGTCGGCGAGGGCACGATCTCGGCATTGAGTTATGCCTGGCGGATCATTTCGCTTGGCGAGACCTTGCTCGTCCTGTCGCTGCTGACCGCGCTCTATCCCGCCTTCGGTGCCGCCGCCGGCAGCGGCGATCTCCATGAGATGCGGCGACTGGTCGGCCGAGGCTTGGCGACGGTTGCCACGGTGCTGATGCCGGTGTGGGGTTTCCTGATCGTCTGCGCCGTCCCATTGATTGCCCTGCTCTTCGAGCACGGCAGCTTCACCCCAAGCGATACCCAGCGGACCGCGACCGCCTTGTTGTGGTATGCACCAGCTTTGCTGGCTCTCGGCTGGCGCGAAATGGTTGTGCGCGCGTCATACGCATTGGGAGACTCACGGCGGCCCGTGCTGGTGTTTGTGTTCGCGATGTCCATCAATGTGGTCGGCGATTTCACCCTTGGGCTGACCTTCGGCATCGCTGGGCTGGCGGCTTCGACCTCCCTATCCGTTGTTTTCGCGGCCGCCGCAAACACCTGGCTATTGGGGCGGCGTCACGGCGCTGTCGATCTCAGATCTCTGCCTGTGATTCTTGGCCGTACAGCTGCCGCCGCCGCTGCCGGGACGGCTGCCGGTGCCCTGGTCTATGGCTTGCTCGGACCAGCTGTTGGTATCGGTTTGGTGAGCGAGCTGTTGTTGGTGTCCTCGGTGGGGCTGACCGTGCTGGCAGTCTTCATCGGTGCCTTGTATCTGCTGCGCGCGCCGGAGCGGCGCCTGCTCACCGAGGTTATAGACGTGGTCGCGCGTCGGCGACGATGAATGACATGGTGTTGGTTTGAGCCGTTCTCAGGCGGGTCGAACCAGGACGAATGGCGTGCTCGTGAGGTGTTGGCCTAATGGGTTGTCGCTGAGCACGGCCGCCAACGTCTCCTTAGACAGTGATCTGGGGGACACTGCGCGGATTCTGCCACCGAAGTCATTGAGGTCGACAATGCTGACGCCGATGTCCAGCGCTTGCTCCAGATCGGCACAAATGCGCTGAGCGACCTCGGCGTCCAGAGGCGGGAAAAGCATGTGCTCATACGGCGTGTGAGGCCCCCCGTCGACATCGCGGGCGATCGGTCCAGCCACCCGATAAAATGTTCCGCGAATACCAAACGGCCGAGTGAGTGCGCCGGCAATTGCGGCCGGGATGATTCGCCATAATCCGACGGTACGGAGAACGTACTCCATCTTCTCCGGGACCGAGAGCCCACGCGCATGTTCGCCGCGCGGGCGGACATATCGCGCCAGCATCCGGGCCAGCCGGCCAGGCTGCATGTTCCTGATGTCTACGGTGTGGCCGGTGAGCAGGATAGTTACCGTCTCGCTCACCCCGATGGTGTCGCCAGGACGAGCTAGCTCGAGGTTCTCCTTCAACGCGAGCACCAGATCATCCGTCTCGTTCAGCCACCGGGTGCGTAGCGGAAGGCGCAGGTACTCAACACCGGCTACTGTTACCTGAGTCCACAGCTCTACGCGTTGGTCCGCCTTGGAAACGGCAGAAAAGCTCACGGCTGAGAGTCCCCCGAAAATCGCATGTCGCTTTAAACGATCGCGAAGCAGTGATCAGAAACGCGATCACATTAACTGATTTCCGGCTTGTTCGTTGCGACTTGGGCCAAATGGCCAAGCAGTTACTGCGGAGGTCCCCGATGTTCTCCTCAGGCGGGTCGAACGATTACGAATGGCGTGCTGGTCAGCCGTTGGCCTAGCGGGTTGTCGCTGAGCACGGCCGCCAGCGTCTCCGCACAGAGCGATCTTGGAGAGACTGCACGGATCGAGCCGCCGAAGTCGTTGAGGTCGACGATGCTGACCCCGATGTCTAGCGCTCGTTCGAGGTCTGCGCAGATCTTCTCGGCGACCTTGGTGTCCAAGGGTGGAAAAAGCACGTCCTCGTACGGGGGGCGACCTCCATCGACATCCCGCGCGACCGGTCCAGCTATTCGATAGAACATTCCTTGCATGCGCATTGGCCGTGTCACAGCACATCCGATTGCCGCGGGAATGATCCGCCTTAACCCGATAGTGCGTAAGACGTACTCCATCTTTTCCGGGACCGCAAGCCCTTTGGAATCGGTGCGCGGGCGGACATGCGCAGCCAGGAAGCGAGCCAAGCGACTGGGTTGCATGGTGCTAATGTCGACTGTCCGGCGAGTTAGCAGAATGACGACTTTCTCGCTCACTCCAATGGTGTCGCCTGGGCGAGCGGGCTCGAGGCTTTCCTTCAACGCGAGCACCAGATCATCTGTCTCGGTCAGCCATCGTGTGCGCCGCGGAAGGCGCAGATATTTCGCACCGGCGACGTTGACCTCGGTCCACATCTGGTGGCGTTGGTCAGCGCTTGGCTCGGCAGAAAGGGCCATGTCTACTCCTGGGGAAGTTGATGGAGTGAAGGAAGTGACTGATGTGGTCAGCTTGATTATGGTGTCGCCAGGCGGCGGAGAGCCGCCCAATTGTCGGCGTGTCGCGCTGAACCATGAGGATTGGCTGTCCATTCCTTGACGGGCAGTCGCGGCCGCGGCGTGGTGAACGCAGGCTGGTTGCGGCGTGGATGGCTCGACCCGAGGGGTCCAGCTGGCGTCGCGAGTGACAGGCCGTGATCCAGGCTGACATGATCGGGTTGTGGCGTCAGAACCGCGGATGGTCTCGCTCGGTTTCGGCAAGTTCGCGCGATCAGACCGGATCTATGCCTTGGAGCCGCTACTGGGAGACGAACGAGGCGACGGCCATCGAACCAAGGTCTGGGTAGAGGGCATCAAAGATCCGATCATCGCCGCACGTACTGAGGTGACGATCTTGCGCGACATGGGTCAGGAGGCGGCTGCCATCGAGGCGCCCTTCATTGACGAAGCACTCGATCTGGCGTCACGGCTAGCTGCCGCGGCTGAGGCTGGTCGAGTTGACCTCAATGATCTTGGTCGAAGAGCCCGCCGGCTGCTGGCCGCCACTACCGCTAGGCACGAGTAAGACGCGATGCGGCAAAAGGCCTGATCCGTTAACCCGATTGTCCGTCCTGCTCCCCATTGGTACGCCGCAGATCACTAGATCGGACCCATACTTGGCGACCATCCGGTCCGCGTACCCGTCCCCACCATTCCCCGCGTTCTCGTACCCAATAGTCAAGTGTTCCGGCTGCCGCCCAGGTTGCCGTTTCCACCTCGACGGGTGGGCGCACTTCCCGCCGCTCATCAGCTGATCGTTGCCCATACTGGTTGTAGACAACGTCCATATCCATCGCCATCTGGCAAGCCTCATCTTCACCAAGATCGACAGCGCGCCAACCCATTACGCCCCCGTCGTAGACGCCCCACCGCCCGCTGCCGATGTGTCGCGCCTCAAACCTCACTCACCTATTAGAACACGGGTGCGATTAATTCGGGCAGGGCGCAATGCCGCATGATCACCAAACGTTGTAAGGCCGATAGCTCTGCACAGGTTGCCGACGGTCGGCTACATGTCCATGCCGCCGTTGACCCCCCAGATCTGACCGGTGATGTAGGAGGACTCGTCGGCGGCGAGGAATCGGACGATCCGCGCGACTTCGTCGGGTCGGCCGAACCGACGCAAGGGAATCTGTCCTTTGATCCTGTCGAGCACCTTCTCAGGCACCGCGTCGACCATCTCGGTGTGGGTGTACCCCGGAGTGACGGTATTGACAGTCACCCCGATGCTGTCGTCAGTGAGCTTGCCAGCTCGCTCGAGCAGGAAGGCGGCCTCGCGGGCAAAGGTCTTGGTCAGCCCGAAGAGACCCGACTTTGAGGCTGCATAGTTGGCTTGGCCGATGTTGCCGATCTCGCCAATGATCGAGCTGACATTGATGATCCGGCCGCTGCCGCGCTCGACCATGTGTCCCAACACGGCCTGAGAGAGGAAGAATGCGCCGGAGAGGTTGACGTCCAAGACCTTGTGCCAATCATCGTCGGTCAGTTTGAGGATCGTCTTGTCGATGGTGATGCCGGCATTGTTGACCAAGATGTCGAGCCGACCGTATTGCTCCATGACTTCGTTGACCACTCGGCGGCAGTCGTCCGGATTGGCAACGTTACCGCGGTGAGTGCTGACCGGAGTGGACCATCTGGCCGCAAAGTCCTGCGCGAACTCGTTCGCGCGCTCCACGTTTCCACTGAAGCCGGCCGCAACCGTCGCGCCTCGCGATGCGAGCTCTTCGGATATGGCGGCGCCGATTCCCCGGGTACCACCGGTGACCAGCGCCACCCGACCGATGAGCTTCGATCCCCTCGCCAGGCCGGCGGGCTCCTCGGCAACGTCGATGGTGGCGGATTCGCTCATGTTGTGCCTCCTGGGATAGCTCACGAAGATTTGGGTCGGGGGTTTATCTGATCCTCGCGCATTGCCTGATCGAGGCACAACCTGGGGGACCAGAAGGTTACGGCAGGAAGTGACCGAGACTCAGCTTTGCTATCTCGTCCGCACAGAGCCACGAACGAGGCCTGATTCGCGTAAAACGCCACACATTCGCGACCATGTGCGGAGAAACACATTGAAGGTGATATGGCATGGGGCACACTCGTCGGGTGACGAGCATCGTCGAGCAAGATCAACAAGTCAGTGCGGAGATCACCACAGGCTTCCCGCATACGGCCGTGGTGTACCAGATCTACCCACGCAGCTTCGCTGACAGCAATGGTGATGGGGTCGGCGACCTGCCCGGCATCACGTCCCGAGTCCCGTACCTGCGATCGCTTGGCATCAATGCCGTTTGGCTGAGCCCGTTCTATCCGTCGGCACTGGCAGACGGGGGCTATGACGTTGATGATCACCGCAATGTCGATCCGCGGCTCGGTACGCTGGCCGACTTCGACGCCATGCTCGCCGCGCTACACGCCGCTGGCATCAAGGTGATTGTCGACATCGTGCCCAATCACACATCCAACCGGCATACCTGGTTTGTGCAAGCCCTCGCCGCGGGCCCCGGTTCACCAGAACGTGATCGTTATCTCTTCCGCGACGGCCGTGGCGTACGCGGTGAGGAGCCACCCAATGACTGGGAGTCGATCTTCGGCGGCTCGGCTTGGGCAGCAACCGGCGATGGTCAGTGGTACTTCCACTGTTTCGCCGCCGAGCAGCCGGATCTCAACTGGGAGAACGAGGAAGTCCGGGAGGACTTCCGGCGCACCCTACGCTTTTGGGCCGACCGTGGTGTCGACGGATTCCGGATCGATGTTGCGCACGGCCTGCGCAAGGACATGTCGGAGCCGTATCCACCGTGGGGCGAGATCGCCGACATCATGCGGCCCGACGGCTCACATCCCCTCTGGGATCGTGATCACGTTCACGAGATCTACGCCGACTGGCGGCGCATCTTCAAGTCCTATGACCCACCACGGTTCGCCGTCGCGGAGGCCATCGTGCATCCGACTCGGCGCGCCCGGTATGCGTCAGCCGACAGCCTGGGGCAAGCATTCAACTTCGCAATGCAGGATGCTGACTGGCGACCCGAGGACTACCGCGAAGTGATCAACTCCGGGCTGGCCGACATGATCAACAACAGATCGACAACCAGCTGGCTGCTGGGTAGTCACGACACGCCCCGAGTGGCGTCGAGATACGGGCTGCCGCTGACGGATGGGCGTACCGCCCAGCAAGTCGCCCGAGAGTGGCTGCTGACCGACGGCACTACGCCGCGCCTGGACTGGACGCTGGGCGAGCGCCGAGCCCGTGCCGCGATCATGATCTTGCTCGCATTGCCTGGCTCGACCTACATCTACCAAGGCGATGAGCTGGGACTACATGAGGTGGCCGATCTAGCGCAGGAGGACTTGGAGGATCCCGTCGCCAGCCGCTCCACCACCGAAAAGGGCCGTGACGGGTGCCGAGTGCCGCTGCCGTGGACGCGTGAGGAGCCGTCGTACGGGTTCGGCTCGGGCGGAGCGCATCTCCCACAGCCCGACTGGTTCGGCGGATACGCGGTGAGCATTCAGGACGCAGATCCCGATTCGACCCTTAATCTCTATCGGCAGGCACTGGCGCTCCGCAGTCAGGTCTTCGCTGGCGACGGCCTTAGCTGGATCGAGTCCGAGCCGTCGGTACTGCACTTTGTGCGGCCCAGCGGCGTACGGTGCGTAACCAACTTCGGCACCAAACCGATTGCATTGCCAGCCGGCGAGCTACTGCTAAGCAGTGCCCCTCTTGATCACGGCCGGCTGCCCGCTGACAGTACTGTCTGGATGCGCGTGTCGTAACCTGCTCGCATGATCAGTTTGCATGGGGGGAGGCCGAAGTGAGTGAAGCAGTGGTGTTGGTCGGCACCAGGAAAGGGCTTTGGGTCGGCCGTTCAGACGAAGAGCGTCAGAACTGGGAATGGTCCGAGCCGCAGTTCCTCATGGAGGCCGTCTACGGAACCTGCATCGACACCAGAGGAACTGAACCAAGATTCTTGGTCGGTGGTACTAGCGAGCACTGGGGTCCGGGCGTCTACTATTCCGACGATCTCGGAGCTAAGTGGACCGAGGCTCAAGCTGCCCCGGTACGCTTCCCGCAAGAGCTGGGCAGCAGCGTCGAGCGGGTCTGGCAGATTCAGCCGGGCGGCCCGAATGATACCGAAGTGATCTACGCCGGCACTGAGCCCTCCGCGCTGTTTCGCTCAACTGATCGTGGTGAGTCGTTCACCCTTATCCGGTCCCTATGGGACCACCCACATCGGGAGATGTGGCAGCCCGGCGGCGGTGGGCAGGCAATCCATACGGTGTTACCTGATCCGACCGATCGAGATCACGTAACGGTGGCAATGTCGACAGGTGGCGTCTACCGGACCTACGACGGAGGCGAGAGCTGGAACCCCGCAAATGCTGGCATCGAAGTGAAGTTTGCGCCCGATCCCTTTCCTGAGTTTGGGCAGTGCGTGCACAAGATCTCGGCACATTCCGATGCGCCGAACCGGATCTTCGCTCAGAACCACGGAGGGGTCTACCGCTCCGATAACGCAGGCGAGCAGTGGACTTCGATCGCCGACGGGCTGCCGAGTGATTTTGGATTCCCGATCGTTGTTCACCCGCAGAAGCCGGATACCGTCTTCGTCTTTCCTCTGACTGCGGACATCCATCGCTTTCCTCCAGAGGGCAAGGCACGTGTCTGGCGCTCCGATGACGGCGGCCAGACCTGGACACCGTCAGAATCCGGTCTGCCGGATCGTTTCTTCGCCGCCGTGCTACGCGACGCCATGACCACGGACAACGCCGATGACGTGGGCCTCTACATTGGCGGCCGCGACGGGTCAGTCTTCTTAAGCACCGACGATGGCGCTAACTGGCGTCAGATCGCGGCTCATCTGCCCGACGTGCTGTCCGTACGCGCCGCCGTGGTCTGAGTCCGGCCGAACCAGAGTTCCGGCCGAACCAGGATCCCCGCTAGGTGGATTCAGGCATTGGGCCGGTGGTACTACGCACAACCAGCTCGATCTGCAGCTCCGGCTGCCGGTCTGAATCCTCCCCCTCGTGCCCATCTCCTCCGAGCGCGCTGATCATCGCATAGGCGGCCCGTACGCCCTGTTGGTGGGCGTGCTGACTGACAGTGGTCAAGCCCCACCAGCGCGACATTGGATGATCATCGAAGCCCGCCACGGAGAGATCATCGGGGCAGCGCAGCCCGGCGGAGCGGAGTACCGCACTAGCCCCGAAAGCCATCTCATCTGTGTGGCAGAAGATCGCTGTAGGAAGCTTCCGGCCGTTTGCGAGAAGCTGCTTCATGGCACGCGCACCGTCATCGGCGTGGCAGTCGCCTGGCAGCACGACATTGCGGCTGTCTATGTCAAACCCAGCCTCTCGGATCGTGTCTCGCAGCCCGTCGCTCCGCTGATCCCAGACGTGATCGTCGTGCTTGCCCCGCGTTCGTCCGTCAAAGATCCCGATATCGCGATGACCCAGCGACAACAGGTGCTCAGCGATCAGTCGCCCGCCATCTCGATTATCGACGGAGATGCCCGGCACGCTGCTGAGCGGCGAGCCCGGCGCGCTGACCCATTGGGGACCGACGGGTACCCGCCCAGATTCCGTGGTCTCCTCGTCCCGCTCGACAGAGATTGTGCCGGCGAAGAGGAGCGCGTCACGGCCTCGGCCGGCGCCGAGCTCCCGGAACAGCTTGCGAAACTGCGGAGAATCGACATCTGAGAAGTCGGAGTCGACATCCAGATTGATGAGCTCTACCCGAAAGCCGGAGGGACTCAGGATCTCGCTGGCTCCGGACGCGAACTCACTGAAATACCACGAGCGCAGCGTAGGAAGCACAATGCCGACCGTCCTGGAGTGCCCACTCGCAAGCGCCGTGGCCAGATGGGACGCTGAGAAATCCAGCCGGTCAGCCGTCTCGATGATCCGCTCCCTGGTCGACGCACCCACTCCGGGAATGCCACGCAACGCGCGCGAGACCGTTCCCTTGTTGACACCTGCTTCCCTCGCAACATCAGCAATCGTGGTACGACGAGCGGTGGCTTGGGACCTGGTCGCAATCACCCAAGCGCGGGTTTCGGCGAGCACGAGACAAACTATACGGCGGGGCAGCGCTTCAGGCAGCCCCTTCTCCCGCCTCTGACCAGGGGAATCGTTGAGCTGAGAGCTCCTGCAGTCGGCGAAGCGGCCTGCCCGTCATGGTGAGTTCGGGCCCTGATTTTCACAGAATCGCCGGGTCAAGAGACAATGTCGCGGGAGCCTGGAGGAGCAAGGCCTGGGGAGGACCGATGACTGCGGCGCTGGGACGCTGGCGCGCCACCTACACGCCAGGGGAGTGGGTGGTGCTATCCGGCCCGACCTCCTTAGTACTGCTCGAGCCGCCGACGCACGAGTGGGCATCTTTGATCAACACGCTATGGGAAGAGGTCGTCGCTTCCCACTCGATCGTCGATCTGGCGGCACGGCTGGCACATTTCAAGATCGACGAACTGCCCAGCCTGGCCGCCTTTTTCTGGACCGAAGACGGCATGCGGTCGCTGATTCGGGGGGAGATCTCGGTTATCGATCTTGCTACCGGGAAAGTGGTGGCGGACGGGCATGACATCCAGACATGGAGCGAGGTCGGGCTCGCCGGCGTCAACCACATCCGGGTTGAGGTGCCACATGAGGGAGACGCCACCCTGCTCGAGTTGCCGCTTGTCGTGGGAGCTGTACGCGCCTCCTCGATAGTCCTCGATGCGTCCGAGCCTGCCCAGGTCAGCTCGCCACAAGCTGTGCCTGATGAAGTGGTACCGAGCGAACGGTCTGAGTCAACGACCGTCCCCTTACCCTCGGATGCGGCACCATCCGTCGAGCCAGTGAGTGAGCCGGCTAGCGCAGGAGCCAGCGCCGAAAAGCCGGCGGAGCGAACTGCTGAGCTGTCTGCAGCAGAGATCGCCGCCATAGCGAGCGCCGAAACCGAGCTCATGCCGTCGCCCTTCGGGGAGTCAAAGTCACCGGCTGAGTCTGTGGCCGGTGGATCCCAACAACTCGAGGCGGCGGTCGTCCCTCAGCTTGCGGAAGATCCAGCCGACCTATTGGCTCAGGCCACGGCGCCGAGCTCGGAGGATTTCCCGGCTGAGGCGGATATTCAGGACTCGGCGATCTTGGCCGTGCTCTGTCCGAACGGGCACGCAAGCCCACCAAGTGCAATCAGCTGTCGGATTTGCGGCGGGCCCGTCGCTACCCAAGGACCGCAATTTGTCGCATACCCCATCCTTGCTCTGCTGCGCGCCTCCGATGGGACGAGCGCTGAACTCGACCGACCCGTCCTCATTGGCCGGGCACCTTCTGCAGATCGGTCGAGCAGCCGGGCACCCCGGCTGATGACCGTTCCCAGCCCCAATCACGACATCAGCCGGACACATCTCGAGGTGGCTCCAGATGACTGGCAGATAGTGGTCACCGATCTGAACTCGACGAATGGAACGATCTTGGTACGGCCTGGAGGCGGGGATCCTCAGCAGCTCGCTCCGGGCGAGCCGGTTCCGGTACCAGTAGGCAGTGTTATGGAGCTCGGTGACGGAGTTTCTGTATTGATCGACTTTCCGCAGTAGCGTCTGGTGCTGCGTCTTAAGTCACCAACGACGAGGAGCTGTACATGGAATCGCCCGAGCCGGGTCGTCCTAATCGCGAGACAGGCTTGCCACCTGGGGTGGAGGTAGGCCCGCTCGGCAAGCGCTTCGTGGCGTACCTGATTAATGTGTCGGTTCCGGTCGTAGTGAGCATCGCCCTGATGTTGTTGCTCCCAGCAACGAGCGGTGGGCTTCGGACGACGCTGGTTGTGCTTGGCCTAGCTGTCGTTGTGGGCTGGGCGGTCCTGGTGTGTCAAATGCTCGCCGTGCGTGCGGCGAGTCCTGGTTTGCGGGTCATGAAGCTGCAGCTAGTCGGCTTTCTCGACGGCCGACCAATCGGCTGGAGTCGGGTCTTGGTGCGGGCATTGGTCTTCTGGGCTTTGTACGTCACCGGCATCGGGCTGCTGATCATGTTGATCATGGAGCTAAGACACCCGCGCAAGCAGGGCTGGCACGATCTAGCCGCTACCGCGGTAATGATCAAGGAACGGACCCTGGCGCCGCCAATGCAGCCGCCCCGAGCAGTACCGGCGCAGCAGGGTTCACCGGCTCAGGTCAGCAATGGGTCTCTGCATTCGCAGCCGAATGGGCTCCGCGCGCCGACGTCGCCAGGATATGGACCGGGGCAGGCCTACGGCTCTCCTAGCAGTCCGGTTCCGCCTAGCCAACTAAATGCACCGCCCGGTTACCCGGCCGGCCCATCCCCGTACGCGCCAGCCGGTGCACCGCAGGGCCCACCGGGAGCGCCGTACGGAGGCGACGCGTACGTCACCCCCTACCCGGGCCCGTCGCATGGACCACAGCCGCAGTACGGATCGGGCAGCGAGAGCTACGCGACCGGCCAGCCGGGTGCTCCGGTATCAGAGTCGCCCAGTGGTTCTGCATCGGGCGCGGAGTACGAAGAAGCCCAACAGCAACGGGCCTCAGCCACTGAGTTCGAAGATCAGACAGCGGTCGCGCCGCGTTCTCCCTATGTCCAGGAGTGGTCGATCCTGTTAGACGACGGCAGGCGGATCGCGCTGGACGGACTGGTACTGCTGGGTCGCAATCCCCAGCCGAAGGCGGGCGAGGAGGACGCGCAGTTGATCAAGATCGCCGACGAGACCCGTACCGTATCCAAATCGCATCTGGCGGTAGGCGTGGACGCCGGCGGTGTGTACGTCATTGACCGCGGATCCACCAATGGCTCGACAGTGTCCACGACGAACGGGTTGTCGACGCGCTGCAAGGCAGGTGAGATGGTCCGGGTCGGTGAGGGCGCCATCGTTTCGATTGGTGATCACTGGCTGGAAATCACGCGCGGCAACTAAGCGCTGTTTGCCGCGGTAGGGTCACGCCATGTTGCTCTCGGACCGCGACATCAAAGCCGAGGTCGATGCCGGCCGCATCGGGCTGGAACCGTACTCCGCCGACATGGTGCAGCCCTCGAGCATCGATGTCCGTCTCGACCGGTACTTCCGGGTCTTTGAGAACCATCGGTATCCACATATCGATCCCTCGGCTGATCAGTCGGAGCTAACACGGGCCGTCGAGCCGGTGGGCGACGAGCCGTTTATTTTGCATCCGGGGGAGTTTGCGCTCGGGTCCATCTATGAGGTGGTGACGCTTCCGGACGACATTGCGGCGCGCGTCGAGGGCAAGTCGTCACTCGGCAGGCTCGGGCTGCTGACCCACGCCACCGCTGGATTCATCGATCCTGGCTTTTCAGGTCACGTCACGCTCGAGCTGTCCAATGTCGCGACGTTGCCGATCAAGCTGTGGCCGGGGATGAAGATCGGCCAGTTGTGCTTCTTCCGACTGACTACCGCGGCCGAGCACCCGTACGGATCGGCCCAGTACGGCTCTCACTATCAGGGCCAGCGCGGCCCCACTCCGAGCCGCTCGCACCTGAACTTTCATCGCACCCGGATTTAGTGTCCGCCCAGCTGCGTTTACACGAGCGGCTTCGCGATTAGCACGTTGACCGCCGGCTAGGCCCGGTGAATGGAGATATCGCCAGAGGCGGTACGTGCTCGCACTGTGATGTACGGCTCGCCGGGCTCAGGCTGAGTGGTGGAGTCTAGGCCGATCCGGACGTCCCCGCTCACCGAGTTGAGCTCCAGCCACGCGGGCAAGTTGTCGGCGATGCCGACCGTCAATGAGCCGGACGCCGCCCGCAGGTCTACCGAGCCGGTCGTCGCGGAAATCGCGATGTCACCCGATCCTGAGTTGGCCTGCAGACTGGTACCCCTTACCGACTTCACGATGATGTCGCCGGACCCGGACTTTGTCGCAATAGGGCAATTGACCTCACCGACTGACACATTCCCAGAGCCGGAACCCAGCTTGGCGCCATTGCCGTCCACCCGAGCAACCGAAATGTTGCCCGAGCCAGTGCTGCACTCAAGATCGACAGCATTGCCGATAGTGATGTCACCAGAACCGCTAATGATCTTGGAGCGACCGATGTCGGCACCGATCGAGATGTTTGCCGATCCGGTCTTGATGACATAGGTCAGCCCGTTTGGCACGCTCAGGCACAAGTGAGCCTTGGTATCCCGCAAGAACTGTTGGGGAAAGCTGATCCGCAGCCAGTCATGATCACTGTGGATCTGTACTTGCTCAAGGAAGCGATCGTCGGGTACATCAATCGAGGCATCAACAAGATCTTGTCGAGAATCCCCCTCGATGGTGATCCATCCGCCGCCGAAGTTGTCGATGACTATGTGCCGTACGCCTTCATAGGAGCTGGTGAGGCTCATCGCACCCACCCCTGAACGTTCCCGCGGGAACGTCGCTCGTCGCGGCCCGCGTGCTTCGGCCGGTCACCGAACACGCCACCAGGCCCGAACGGACCTCCCGGCCCAAAGACCCCGTGTTGCCCGAACGGCCCGCTCGGCCCGAAGATCGCATCGGGCGAGGGTGGCATCGGTGGACGCGGGGGCTGCGGCCACTCTGCTCGTGAGCTGCGTTCTGATAATGCATCCATGACAGCGCGGATTAGCCACGCGTTTGTGGAAATTCCTTCGGAGGAAGCCACCTCATCCACCTTCGACTTGACCGATTGTGGGAGCCGCAGGGTGATCCGGGCTACCGGCTCTTCCTCGGACTCGGTGGTCGAGGGCTCGCCGGGTTCGGCGCTGGCAACTTCGGGTTCTGGCATCAGCAATGTCGGTTCGGCCTCGCCAGTCTGGACAGTAACGACGAATTCGGGGTCCGTGCCAACCATGCGCAACTCAACGGACGACGGTGCCAGCTCTGCGCTGATCGTGCCGGCGGCATCGGACAGCGCCTGGATGAGTGCTAATCGGGTTGAAGACTCAATTGCAGTGCTAAGGCGCTCCGCCACTTGCTGGGTTTGTTCGTCGGCCAGCGACGACGCGCTTCTGACGCCTGTTCGGACCGACTCGATGTACGATGAAAGATCCATGACACCAATATGACGTCAGAATGACGTCATATCAAGTCAATTGCGACGTCAAACCACCGCAATCGGTCAGGCGCCGCGCTTGACTGCCTCCAAAAGCAACTGCGCGACGTCGAACACCTCGGTGGTTTCTGGCGCAGATCCGTCTGCCTGCTTGGCTGTCAACCCGTCGGTCAGCATGATTCGACAGAACGGACATCCGGTCGCGATCGCATCGTGACCATTGCTTCCAGAAGCAGCGAGGGTACCCAGCGCCTCGTCTGTGCGATTCTCGTTAATTCGCGTGCCGATCTTCTCTTCCATCCACATCCGCGCACCACCGGCGCCACAGCAAAATGAGCGTTCGCGCGTCCGGGGCATCTCGGCGACGGTGGCACCCGGCAGCGAACCGAGCAGGTCGCGTGGCGGATCGTAGATCTCGTTGTGGCGTCCTAGATAACACGCGTCGTGATAGGTGATCGTCCGTCCTGCAACAGAGCCGTCGGGCGGCGCGACCGGCTTCAGGCGCCCGTCGCGTACCAGTCGGTTGAGCAGCTGCGTGTGATGCACCACCTCGCAGTTCACGCCAAGCTGCGGGTACTCGTTCTTCAAGGCATTAAGGCAGTGGGCGCACGTGACGACGATCTTGGTCGCCTGAGCTTCCTGCAGCGTCTCGACATTCTGCATGGCCAGCTGTTGATAAACGAACTCGTTGCCAGCCCGGCGGGCTGGGTCACCGGTGCAGGTCTCACCGTTGCCCAGTACCGCGTAACTCACGCCAGCAATGTGCAGCAGTTCGGCGACCGCACGCGTAGTTTTCTTGGCCCGATCCTCGTACGCCCCGGCGCAGCCGACCCAGAAGAGATACTCCACGTTGCCGAGATCCTCGACATCTTCGCCGACCACTGGTACCGGGAAGGGCAGGTCCTTGGCCCAGTCCATGCGGCTCCGCGGGCTCATGTTCCACGGATTCCCCTTGCCCTCCAGGCCTTTGAAGAGCCCGTTCAGCTCGGTCGGGAACTCCGCGGACATCATGACCTCGAAGCGGCGCATCTCGAGGATGTGATCAACATGCTCGATATCCACTGGACATTGCTGGACGCAGGCACCGCATGTGGTGCATGACCAGAGCACGTCAGGATCGATGACGCCGGGCACGCCATTACTTACTTCGATCGGGCCAACCAGCGGTCGGTTTGCTTCCATCTTGGTCTGCTCGGGCAGCTCCGCACGAGCCGACTCTGCGGCCTGCAGATAGGGCGCTTTGGCGTACCCGTGGTCGCGCAGGTCCATGATCACCAACTTGGGCGAGAGCGGCTTGCCGGTGTGCCAGGCCGGGCACTGAGATTGGCAGCGACCGCACTCGGTGCACGAGGTGAAGTCCAGCAATCCCTTCCAGGTAAAGTCCTCCACCTTTCCGATGCCTAGCGAGGCATCCTCATCAAGATCCTCGATTTCGGCAAAGTCGAGCGGCTTACCGTCGATCATGATCGGTTGCAATGCACCGAGTGCTGGCCGCCCCGATGATTCTCGCTTGAACCAAATGTTGGGCCAGACTGTGAAGCGATGCCAGGCAACGCCCATCGTGATGTTGAGTCCAATCGTGATGAACCACGCCATCGAGATGATGATCTTGATTGCGGAAACGATCACAATTCCGGTTCCGAGCGTCGCCGCAGAGATCCCGGCCGGGAGCAGGAACCAGCTCAGCGGGAAATGCAGGCGAGTGGTTTCGGGGCTGAGCAGCTGATACTCCATAGCGCGCAGCACCAGAACGCAGACAACGATTCCGAGCACAGTGAGCTCGACGTAGTAGCCCTGCCAAGATCGTGATCCGAAGAATCGGGACGCTCGACCCCGGCCACGGAGCAGCAGCCGAACCAAGATCAGGAAACTGATCGATATCAGTGCGGCCCAGGCGATGATTTCGCTGGCCCACTCATACGGCGGCCAGTCCCCGATGATCGGTATCGCGAACCGTGGATCGAAGAGCTGCCCGTACGCCGTGATCAGTGTGAAGATCAACGCACCGAAAGCGATGAAGACGAACCAGTGTGCGGCGCCGACTTTGGTCCACTGCAGCATCCGGGTATGGCCGAGGGTTTCGGCGAGCATGTGCCGCCAGCGCTGTCCGGGGTGATCACCCCTCCCGGGAGCGGGTTTGCCGAGTTTGATGACCCTGACGATCGCTGCGATGGCGCGAACGAAGAGCACCACGCCAGCAACCGAGACGGCCAACGCCACGACTATGGCGGCGACTCTCACGTGCGACTCCTCCTCGAGGCTGTGCGGCATGCTGATCGGGCGACCTCAGCCTAGTGCGGCTGATTCATGGGGCCTGGGCCTGTCGAAGGGTCGCCATGAAGCGGTGACGACGGGCTTGCTTGTGGACCGCTCCATAGGCCAACCAAGCCTGCAGTTCGCAGCGTGTAACCGAGGCCACGCCGCGCCGCGTACCCGAATTGTCAGTAGCGGCGACTAGGGTCATCTTTGTCCTCCGTACGCGGCGGTCACCGATGGGCGGTCAAAGGCGCCATCGGATGCTGTTGGACGAGACCTGTGGAGCTTTGGCGTGATTGAGTTCGATTCAGTCGGCAAGACATTCCGGGATGGCACGGTGGCGGTCGTTGACCTCAATCTCATAGTGCCCTCCGGCAAGATCACCGTGATCGTCGGTCCGTCCGGTTGTGGCAAGACCACGACCCTCCGCATGGTCAACCGCATGCTGGAGCCCACAACTGGTCGGATCATCTGGGACGGGGTGCCGCTTCGCTCCAAGCGCAAGACCACGCTGCGCCGTCAGATGGGTTATGTCATCCAGAGCGGTGGGCTGTTCCCACACCGCACCGTGCTGGACAACATCGGTACTGTCCCCTCACTGCTCCACTGGCCAAAGAAGAAGATCGAGAAACGGGCGCTGGAACTCCTGGATAGCGTTGGCTTGGAACGCAAGCTTGCTCACCGCTATCCCGCCCAACTGTCCGGCGGGCAGCAGCAGCGGGTAGGTGTCGCCCGGGCGCTAGCGGCAGATCCCTTAGTGCTGCTCATGGACGAGCCGTTCTCGGCGGTTGATCCGGTCGTTCGCAGTGAGCTTCAGGAGTTCTTTCTTGGGCTGCAACGTGAGCTGAGCAAGACGATCATCTTGATCACCCATGACATCGAGGAGGCCATCAAGCTGGGTGATCAGGTCGCGATCATGCGGATCGGCGGTCATCTTGCGCAGGTCGGCACGCCGCAGCAGCTGCTTGATGAGCCCGTCGACGCGTTCGTGGAAGGCTTCGTTGGGCGAGACCGAGGTTTCCGTTCCCTATCCTTCCAGCCCGCGAGTGAGCTGCCCCTGGAAAGAATCAAGGTGGTCCGGGATGTCGAAGCGGCGACCGGCCGAGGCCCGATTCTGGTGGTCGATGGCGACGCTCGACCGGTCGGCTGGGCAGATCCTGAACATCCCGGCCGAGTGTTCCCGCTCGGCTCAACGTTCAGCCCCGAGACGGACTCGCTACGAGTCGCTCTTGATTCCGCACTTACCTCCCCCCATGGGCTGGCTGTTGCTGTAACGGCTGAAACCAACCGCTATGCCGGTGTGGTCAGCGCAGACACGATCCTTGACAAGGTCAGGGACGTACGGGTCTCGATCGCCGAATCAATCTCGATTCGCGACGTCGAAGCCCCACTGGAGGACCTGACCCTCCACCAATCGGAGCCAGGCGACGAGCCGGTCGGTGAGCCGGCACATTCCTCGGCGGCGGACGATGATCCGGCCGATGATCCGGCACAGGGTCAGGAGCCCAAGGGTGGCATCGATAACTCGACGACGGAGTATGTCGACTCGGTGTACAACTGGGAGGAGGAATCAGCCGAGGCGGACAACTGGAAAGAGGAAGTTGCCCAGGCGCTGGAGCCCCAGCTCGATGAGCCCCAGGCTCAGGAGCTGGAGAACGAGCCGGCGCAGCCCGACGAATACTCTCCAGACGAGCCCGAGCCCACGCCCACCTCGTCGTCGCTCGCCGACGAAAATGCCCCTCCGCTCCCTCCTCCTCCGCCGGGCGGGCACGCAATTACCGACGCTCGCAGTTCACCCGAACTTGCCGCTCCCGAGAACGGCGACGGCGCCATCGATCTCGAGCGTCCTGAGTCGATCATGGAGCAAGCACCACGGCAGACTGCTCCTTTCGAACATCACCGTCGGTCAGATGAGCACCGGGAGGACTGGGAGGCCATGGGCAAGGCCTTGTATCGCCGTGGCTCGGACGTATTGCAGTGAACCTCGACTGGGCCTGGGTCGAACGCAACCTGCCGATGATCGGCAGTTTGCTGGTGGAGCATGTGATTCTAGCCGTGCTTCCGGTTCTGATTGCCTTCGTGATCTCATTGCCGCTCGGCTTCTTGGTTTACAAATCCAAGCGGGCAGCCAATCCCATCCTCGCTTTCTTAGGCGTCATCTACTCGATTCCATCACTGGCTCTCTTCGTGATGATGCCGTTGATCTTGGGCACTAGGATCCTCAATCCGATCAATATCGTCGCCGCACTGGCGATCTATTCCACGGCGCTGCTCGTCCGGAGCGTCGTCGACGGTCTCCGTTCGGTGTCGCCATCGGTGATGCAGTCAGCCACGGCTGTTGGCTACGGCTGGCCCCGACGGCTGTTCGGAGTGGAGCTGCCACTGGCAATGCCGGTGATCTTCGCCGGCCTCCGCGTCGTTACAGTCTCCAACATCGCTCTGGTTAGCGTCGCGGTTCTGGTCGGAAGCGGTGCGCTAGGCAAGCTCTTCGACCTCGGCTTCGCTAGCACCTTCTACACTCCCATCATCATCGCGTTGATCTTGATGTTGAGCTTGTCGCTGATCTTTGACGCGCTGATCTTGTTCATCCAGCGTGGCACGCTGCCATGGTTGAGAAGGCGGCCGGCATGAACCTTTTCAGCTATCTATCTAATCCCGCTAACTGGCAAGGCGCGGATGGGATCTGGGCCCTGCTGCTTCAGCATCTCGGCTATACCGTCGCGGCCGTGGGCATTGCCGCTGCCATTGCCATACCACTCGGCATTTTCATTGGCCACACGGGTCGTGGTTCATTCCTCGTGATCGGCCTGAGCAACGCCGCGCGAGCCATTCCAACGCTTGGTCTGCTGGTCCTTGTGGTGCTGCTTCTGGGCACTGGAATAGGACCGATTATTGGCGTATTGGCGGTACTGGCACTGCCGCCCATCCTGACTGCTACGGCAGCTGGTGTTCGTGGGGCTGATCATGAAGCAGTGCATGCTGCCCGTGCCCTTGGCATGTCGGCCGGACAAGTTGTGGCCAAAGTCGAGTGGCCACTCGCCCTGCCCCTGGTGATCTCCGGTCTGCGAAGCGCGACCCTGCAAGTGGTTGCTACGGCGACGGTTGCTGCTTACAGCTCCGGCGAAGGCCTCGGTCGACTACTGATCACTGGCAACGCAACCCGTAACTATCCCGAGATGTTCGCGGGTGCCTTCATGGTTGCCGTGCTGGCAATCGTTCTAGATATTTTGCTCGGTGGAATTGGCTGGCTGGCTAGCCGCCATGCCAGTCCAGGGCGACGTTCGGGCCGGGGTACTAGCCCGGCAGGCGAGACCACCGGTCAACCAACGTCAGCCCAACTTGACCTTGTCGGATAGTCGACTCCGACAGCGATACGGAAAGTTCAGGAATGAAGATCAAAAAATCAATTATCGGTGTTGGCCTTGGTATTGCCGCACTGTTTCTCACCGCATGCGGCGCTAACACCAATCCGCTGGGTGAGGCGACCTCGCCGCAACCTGCGCAATCGGATCCGGCAACTGCCAGTCCTCAAGCGGCCCCCGTCGTGGTCGGATCGGCGGACTTTACCGAATCAAAGATCCTGGCTGAGATCTACTCGCAAGCGCTGAAGGCAAAGGGTGTCGAATCATCGACCAAGCTCGGAATTGGATCCCGTGAGATCTACATCAAGGCGTTGCAGGATGGCTCGATAACGGCAGTACCGGAATACACCGGGAATTTGCTGCTCAACTTTGACGCCAATGCCACGGCGACCACTGCCGAAGAGGTTGAGAAATCGTTGCCAGCCGTGCTGCCGCCAGGGCTTAAGGTTCTGAAGAGCTCTCCTGCTGTTGACCAGGACGTCTACGTCGTGACCCAGGAGTTTTCGACGCAGCAGGGAATTACCTCGCTTGAGGACCTCAAGAAGATCGCAAGCACCTCGATCCTGGGCGGGCCGCCAGAGCTTGAGAAGCGCGCATATGGACCGCCAGGCTTGGAGAAGATCTACGGCGCCAAGTTCAAAGAGTTCCGGCCGTACGCCAAGTACCCGCCGAAGATCAGTGACCTCGACAACAACAAGATTCAGGTGGCAACCTTCTTCACTACCGACGCCGTGCTCGCGGAGAAGAACTACGTTCAGCTGGAGGATCCGCAGTCAATGATCCTTCCGCAGAACGTCATACCCCTGGTGCGTTCGGATGTTGCTGACAACGCGACGGCGGTCGGGGCCTTGGATGCCGTTCAATCCGCGCTGACGACTGAGGATCTGTTACAGCTCAACAGAAAGGTGGATAGCGAGCGCCAAGATCCTGCGCAAGTTGCCGGTGAGTGGTTGCAGAGCAAGGGACTCGCGTAGCGGGATATGGTCTGTCGGACGAAGTTCGACCAAGATCATTCAGTCTCCGGTGGCGCGGCCTTGTTGTCGCGCTCGTCCCGATCTGCCCACTCCAGTAGCTCATCGAGCCGATACGGGTGATCGTCGATATCGGCATGAAGATCACCGACTTCGGCGTATCGGTACGGCATGGTAGCGATAGTGAAGTCCTTGGGATCAGCCTCAGCGATCTCATCCCAGCGCAGGGGTGCGGAGACCACGCCCTCCGGTGTGCCGCGCACCGAATAGGCACTGCGAATCGTGTGGTCACGGGCGTTCTGGTTGTAGTCCACAAATACCGAGCCCGGATCACGATCTTTCCGCCACCAGGTCAGGTCCACCAGGCCGTCGGCTCGACGCTCCACCTCGCGGGCGAAGGCCCAGGCGGCACGGCGTACATCCGGGTGTCCATGATCAGGAAAGATCCGTACGTAAATATGCAGGCCCTTGCCACCGGAGGTCTTTGGATATCCCACGGCGCCTAGCTCATCGAGCACCTCATGCACGATCACTGAGATCTGTTTGACGTCGTCATAGGTGGCGACGGGCATCGGATCAAGATCGATTCGCCACTCGTCAGGGGACTCGACATCATCGCGGCGCGAGTTCCAGGGATGGAACTCCACTGTCGACATTTGCACCGCCCAGATCACGTCTGCTATGTGATTGACACAAAGCTCGTCGGCGTCTCGATTGAAGCGCGGGAAGTGCACCCGTACGGTCTCGATCCACGGCGGCGCGCCATGGGGCAACCGCTTTTGATGCACCTTTTCGCCGTCGACGCCATCGGGGAAGCGGTGCAGCATGCACGGCCTGTGATAAAGCGCATTGACGATGCCATCGGAGACCGAAAGATAGTACCGAGCAAGATCAAGTTTGGTCTCGCCGCGCGCCGAGAAGTAGACCCGGTCTGGATTGCTGATCTTGACAACCCGGTCTTCGACCTCTAGCTCGATGCGCTCCGTGGCCATGCCCGCCACAGTAACGCCTCATCGCTTACAGACACCGAGTTGTCAGCGTCGGTGGTCGCTATATCGACCACACACGCGCGGACAAGTCGGAGAGTTAGCGGGCGCGGAGCCAGGCGAGTACGGCCAGGACTCGGCGGTTGTCGGAGCCGACATCGGGCAAATTGATCTTGGCAAAGATGTTGGAGATGTGTTTCTCCACTGCACCTCCGGTTACCACCAAGCGTTCCGCGATGGCGGCGTTGCTGCGGCCCTCGGCCATTAGGGCCAATACCTCCCGTTCCCGGGCGCTAAGTGCGCTGAGGGGGTCGGTCCTACGCCGCGCCACCAGGAGCTGTGCGACAACCTCGGGGTCGAGAACCGTGCCGCCCGCGGAAATCGTCCGTAGCGCCTCAATCAGCGTGTCAAGGGAGGTCACTCGGTCCTTGAGCAGGTATCCCACCCGGCCGCGGCCGTCAGAGAGCAATACGTCGGCGTAGGAAAGCTCCACGTACGCCGACAACATCAAGATCCCCAAGTCCGGCTGAGACTCACGGGCCTCGACCGCCGCACGCAGCCCGTCGTCGGTCATACCAGGGGGCATCCGTACGTCCACGATCGCAACATCTGGTCGATGCTGCGCCACGGCTTGTAAGAAGCCGGGCGCGTCCTCGACGGCAGCGACCACTTCACAGTCGACCTCGGTCAGCAGCCGGACCAGGCCCTCACGGAGCAGCACAGAGTCATCGGCCACCACCACGCGCACGGCGATTACGTTGCCATACGTGGCGGCAACTCCCACTGCCGACTTGTCAGCGTCGCTGGTTGTGATAGCAACCACTGACGCTGACAAGTCGGGTTAGGGGTTAGCGAATCGGGATCAGGGATGCAGCGGAATGGTGGCGGTCAGCTGCGTCGGACCACCTTGTGGTGAGGACACCGTCAAAGTGCCGTCCACGCCAGCGAGCCGATCCACGAGGCCGGACAAGCCGTGGCCTTTAGCGGATGAGGCACCGCCGACCCCGTCATCGGTGATGTTGATCACCGCCAGCGCACCGACGCGGCGCACCTCGACCGAAGCGGAGTGCGCTTGACTGTGTTTTTCCATGTTGGCAAGGGCTTCGGCGACCACGAAGTAGGCCGCGTTCTGCGCCGCGTCGGACAGCTGGACCTGCTCCACCTCAACTGAGGTGGGGACGCTGCAACGAGCAGCCAGAGCGGTGATCGCGGCCTGAAGGCCCTCTTCGGCCAAAATCGGTGGCGCGATGCCGCGAGACAGCGTGCGGATCTCGGCAAGTGCGTCCTGTGATTGCTTCAATGCCTCGTCCAGCAGTGCACGGGCCTGCACCGGGTCGTCGCCAAGCCGGCGTTGTGCGGCGGACAAATCCATCCCCAGTCTGACCAGCCGTTGCTGCGGGCCGTCATGCAGATCTCGCTCGAGCCGTCGCAGTGTGTGTACCTCGGCCTCACCGGCCGCGGTACGGCTTTGAGTCAGCTCGCTTACCTGCTGCCGCAGAGCTGGGGTTTCATCGACCAGTAGCGCGTACGCCACCGCGCCGTGCAGCCGAACGAGCCCACGCAGCACGAAGGGCGCAGTGATCAACAACAGTGAGCCGAGCACCGTATTGAGCGTGATGTCGGCGAAGCGGCTGGGGTAGCCGAGCAGGGCTGCGAGGCCGTCCTGCTCAGACGGCTCTGGCAGCCACTGGCTCCAGAACCAATACGTCACACCGCCCAGCCCGCCAACGACCCAGGTCAACGCCAGCGAAAAGCTGATCACGCTGAGTATGAAGTTGACCAGGACGTGCAACAGATCTCGCCACGATTGCGGATGCGCCAGTCGCCGCAGCTTTCCCCGCAATCCGGATCCCGGCGCTGGATATCGGGTACGGGGGAGTGCAATCCCGGCATAGTCGAGCAGGGCCATAGTCATCCGCGACGACCAACCTGCGACAACCAAGCAGGCGACGAGGACAAACAGGCCGACAAAGAGCACGAGCAGTCCAAGTCCCAGGCTGAAAAGCGCGGTACAGACGACGAATGCTATGAGCGATACCGTGAACATTCCGATGATCGCCGCTAGGTTGCGGCCGGTGTTTTTGATCATCGAGGTCACGGGATCATCCTCTGTGGGACGCGCCACCCTGGCTGAGTCGGCGCGCTCGGGCAGTACGTCATAAAGATCAAGGACTTCGTCGGCATGCTCACCGCGGCTATAAGAATCACTCATGCCGTCTACGTTCCTTGATCGGCAGCGCAGCCACCATCAGGCTATCGGGCCAGTTGCAGATGGGGTTATCCCTACCCGATTGGGCCGGGGCGCCTTAGCTGCCCGCACCTTTTGCGGTTTGGCCGGAACTTGCAGTTGACAGTATCACGATATATCTTGATAGTGTCTTTATCTACGAAAGGAGACATATGCGTAACAGAGTTCGAGGTCCGATAGGCGAAGCCCACCACCGCCGGGGACGTGGCTGGAGTGCCGAACCCGACCGCAGGGACGGCCCCTGGGCAGAGCAGCACCGCCCCCACGGCCAACGAGAAGGCCGTGGTCAACGAGAAGGCCGCGGTCGACGCGGT
>DATFBI010000196.1:0-11599 GCA_035253925.1 Propionibacteriaceae bacterium | reverse complement strand
TGGGAGACCACAGTGGTCCAGCAACAACGCCACGGAGAGGATCGTCGCCGTTGGGTCGGCGATGCCTTGGCCCGCGATGTCAGGGGCCGACCCATGCACCGGCTCGAACATCGACGGAAAGCGACGATCGGGATTGATGTTTCCGCTTGCGGCCAGCCCGATTCCGCCGGTTACGGCCGCAGCAAGATCAGTAAGGATGTCACCGAAGAGGTTGTCAGTGACAATTACATCGAAGCGTCCTGGATCGGTGACGAGGAAGATCGTGGCGGCGTCGACATGCAAGTAGTCCGTGGCGACGCCTGGATATTCAGCGGCCACCACGTTGAAAAGCCGGTTCCACAGCCCTCCGGCGTTGACAAGCACGTTGTGCTTGTGCACCAAGGTGATCTTATTGCGCCGTCTGGCGGCGCGCTGGAACGCGTCGCGGATGACTCGTTCCACGCCGTACGCAGTGTTGATGCTCACTTCGGTCGCGATCTCTTGTGGGGTGCCGACACGTACCAGGCCGCCATTGCCGCAGTACAAGCCCTCGGTCCCTTCACGTACCACCACGAAGTCAACGTCCTTGCCGCTGATCACGTGGTCCGCAAGTGGTGTCGGAACGCCTGGATAGAGCCGACTGGGCCGCAGATTCACGTAATGGTCAAAGGAGAAGCGCAGCTTCAGCAGCAGGCCCCGTTCCAGCAGTCCGCTCGGTACGTCCGTCGCGCCAGGTGCCGCGCCAACCGCTCCGAACAAGATCACGTCGGAGGCGGCGAGCTCCTCCAGCACCGAGTCCGGCAGCACCTCGCCGGTCTGCTGCCAGCGGCTTGCTCCGAGGTCATAGCTGGTCGGTGTGAAGACGCCGGGCCCCGCGACGGCATCGAGCACCTTGAGTCCCTCGACCACCACCTCGGGCCCAATCCCATCGCCGCCGATCACAGCCAAGTTGAAGGTCTGGCCTGGACGCGGCATGACGCCCTCGCTGGAGGTGGTACGAGTATCAGTCACCGGCGCATCGTAGCCGTCGCAGACTTACCGCAGCCATCAAGTCTCAGCTTGATTGCTCCGCTCGCTGGCGCTCGCGCGTCTAATGGCTCGCTCCGCTCGCTGCGATGTTCGCCAGGTAGCCGTCTTCGTCGGATCCGACGGAAACCTCTGTGTCCGATCAGCTCTGGTCTCGATGCGTTTCGTCGGCTCCTCCTGCAGATCGGCGGCGCGAACATTGCGTGCGCGGATCGCGCCTGGAGTTCGCCTTGTTCGTCGTCGTTCGCCGACCCAAAGCGTGTCGGCTTACTCTTCCTCACCGCGGCGGAGCGCGATCCGAGCGGTAGCGTGACCGCCAGCAGCACAGGTGCCGACCCCAGGGCCGGACACCCCGAGCGAAAGCGACAGATGTGAGCCTTCATTTCGATATCCGGCCCAACCCGAAACCGCGCAGCGAGAACGAACGCGCCGCGATTCTGGCCGATCCCGGATTTGGGATGTACTTCACCGACCACATGGCGGTTGCCACCTGGACGGCAACCGATGGCTGGCATGACTCGGCGATCGTGCCGTATGGACCTTTCTCGTTGGACCCGGCCACCGCGGTGTTGCACTATGCCCAGCAGATTTTCGAGGGCCTCAAGGCGTATCGGCACGCCGACGGCACAGTCTGGACATTTCGCCCTGACAAGAACGCCGAACGGATGGCCCGCTCAGCCCAGCGGCTGGCTCTACCCAACCTGCCTGCTGAGGACTTTTTTTCCAGCATTGCGGAACTGGTCGCTGCAGATATCGCATGGGTGCCTACGGCTCCAGAGCAAAGCCTCTATCTGCGACCCTTCATGTTCGCCACCGAGGCATTTCTCGGGGTTCGACCTGCCAAGCGCGTCACCTACTGCTGCTTTGCCAGCCCGGCTGGCTCCTACTTCGCCTCCGGTGTGAAGCCGATAAGCATTTGGATCTCCACCCTCTACTCCCGCGCCGCCCCTGGCGGCACAGGTGCCGCCAAATGCGGCGGCAACTACGCCGCGAGCCTGCTCCCACAGCAGGAGGCGACCGACCACGGATGTGATCAAGTGATGTTTGCTGATGCCGCCGAGCACTGCTGGCTGGAGGAGTTAGGTGGCATGAACGTCTACATGATCACCACAGACCACGAATTGATCACCCCAGAGCTCACCGGGACCATCCTCGAAGGTGTCACACGGGACTCGATCTTGACCCTGGCACCCGAGTTCGGGCTGACTCCGGTTGAGCGCCGCATTTCCATCGATGAGCTTTTGGAGGGCATTAGCTCTGGGAAGGTGACCGAACTCTTCGCCTGCGGCACAGCAGCGGTGGCTACTCCGATCGGGATCCTGAAGCAGGACTCCGGGACGTATCAGGTCGGCTCGGGCGAAAGCGGCGAAACGACCATGGCACTGCGCAAGAAGCTGCTGGATATCCAATACGGCCGCACCGAAGACACTTACGGCTGGCTTCGCCGCATCCTGTAGATCATCACAGATTTGTTAGCGTCAGTGACTGCTCTGGCGACCACAAAGGTGGACACTCGGCGTACCGGCTGGCAATTTTGCGAGATCTAGGGAACACTGTGGGGCATGCGTTTCTTGGCGGTGATTATTTGTTAGCGCGCTGAGCACCGTTCAGCGCGCGCAGCCTCCTGTCCACACGGGAGGCTTTTTCATGCCAGGACATAGCAGGACATCCAACCATCGACCTGAGGATCCGAATGTCTCCCCAGCCCAGGCCTAAACCGGCCGAGTTTCACGTCTTCGACACCACGCTGCGCGACGGGTCGCAGCAGGAGGGCCTGAACCTTTCGGTGCCGGACAAGCTGGCTATCGCGGCACTGCTGGACGAGCTGGGCGTCCACTTCATCGAAGGCGGTTGGCCGGGAGCCAATCCCAACGACACCTCGTTCTTTGCGGCCATGGCTGATGGAGCACTGAATCTGAGGAACGCTGAGTTAGTCGCTTTCGGGTTCACCCGTCGCGTCGGGATGAAGGCCGCCGACGACCCGATGACTGCGGCCATCCGGGACTCCAGGGCACCGGTGGCCTGCATCGTGGCCAAGAGTCATGACCGGCACGTCGAGCAGGCGCTGCGCACCACACTGGCGGAAAACCTGGCGATGATCCGCGACACGGTCAAGCACCTGCGGGCTGAGGGTCAGCGAGTCTTCGTCGACTGCGAGCACTTCTTCGACGGGTACCGCGAGAACCCCTGGTACGCGCTGGAGGCCGTACGCACGGCAGCCGAGGCTGGTGCCGAGGTCGTGGTGCTCTGTGACACGAATGGCGGCATGCTCCCAACCTGGATCGGCGAAATCGTCTCGGCAGCCACCGAAATCGGTGTGCCGCTAGGCATCCATACCCATAACGACTCTGGCTGCGCTGTCGCGAATGCGCTGGCGGCGGTTGACGCCGGCGTGATGCACGTCCAGGGCACCGTAAACGGCTACGGAGAGCGCACCGGCAATGCCGAGCTGCTGTCGGTAGTCGCAAATCTTGAACTGAAGTACGGCTGGCCGCTGCTTCCGGCCGGCTCGCTGCGCGAGGCAACCCGCCTCGCGCATGCCATCGCAGAGGTGACGAACGTGCCACCAAGCGCTCGTCAGCCTTATGTTGGCTTGTCGTCCTTTGCTCATAAGGCCGGACTACACGCCAGCGCGATCAAAGTGGATCCCAACCTCTACCAACACATCGACCCCGCTCTGGTCGGCAACGACATGCGGATGCTGGTTTCCGACATGGCGGGTCGGGCAAACATCCAGATCAAGGGGGAGGAGCTGGGATTCGACCTATCCGACCGCGAGCTCGCGGCTCGGATCACCGACCGGGTGAAGGACGCTGAAGCAGCCGGGTATACCTACGAGGCGGCGGATGCCAGCTTCGAGTTGCTGTTGCGGCGGGAACTCGGGCAGCTGCCTGAGTACTTCCAGGTACATTCCTGGCGCGTCTTCACCCAGTCGACAGACGGCCAAGAGACCGACACTGAATGCACCGTCCGGCTCACCGCCAAGGGTCAGAGCCAGCGGGTAGTCGGCGAAGGCAATGGGCCGATCAACGCACTCGATCAAGCCCTGCGCAACGCACTGCTGCCGGCCTACCCGCCGGTGGAGAAATTCGAGTTGATCGATTACAAAGTGCGGATCCTTGATCAGGGTCATGGCACGGATGCGACTGTACGCGTTCTCATCGAGACCACCGACGGGCTCAGCGCCTGGACGACGGTCGGGGTTGGTCAGAACATCATCGAGGCCTCCTGGGAGGCCCTCTGCGATGCGTACGTCTTCGGCCTTATCCATACCGAAGACACCTCCAACCTGTCAGTATCTGAGCTTGCTATAGCCCGCTGAGACGCTGACAGGTCAGTCGATTCGGTCGAAGATCAGCTGCCGCTCGGGCGCAGCAGCATCCTTAATCGAGTAGGCACCTACCAGTGCCCGACGTGCCGGATAGAACCGTTCCGGGGTATCGGTGTGCAGTGTGATCAACGGCTGGCCAGCCTGTACCCGACTGCCAGGCTTGGCGTGCAGTTGTACGCCAGCCGCTGGCTGCACGGCGTGCTCCTTGCGTTCGCGTCCGGCTCCCAGGCGCCAGGCAGCCTCGCCGACCGCCAACGCATCCAAGGACTGCAGCACACCGTCACTATCAGCGGTGATCACATCGGTCTCGCGTGCCACCGGGAGCTTGGCATCGGGATCGCCGTCCTGTGCCTTGATCATGGCACGCCAGACATCCATGGCAGTTCCGGAAGCCAGCAATGCAGCCGGATCATGATCACCCCAGCCAACCGCCGAAATCATCTCGCGGGCCAGCGCGACAGTGAGTTCGACGACGTCCGGTGGACCGCCGCCAGCAAGCACCTCAACTGCTTCGGACACCTCCAGCGCATTTCCTGCGGTAAGGCCCAAGGGCACCGACATGTCCGTCAGCAGCGCGACCGTGGTCACGCCCTCGCCACGACCCAGATCCACCATGGTCTGGGCCAGCTCACGTGCTGAATCGAGCGTCTTCATAAACGCGCCGGAGCCAACCTTGACGTCCAGCACCAAAGCACCAGCCCCTTCAGCGATCTTCTTGCTCATGATCGATGAGGCGATCAATGGGATCGACTCAACGGTTCCGGTGACGTCTCGCAGCGCATAGAGCTTTTTGTCGGCCGGCACCAGACCGGGCCCGGGTGCACAGATCACTGCACCGACGTCGGTGAGCTGACGCATCATCTCTTCGTTGGTCAAGTTCGCCCGCCAGCCGGGGATCGACTCCAGCTTGTCCAGCGTGCCACCGGTGTGACCGAGTCCCCGACCGGACAGTTGCGGCACCGCGACTCCACAAGCGGCAACCAGCGGAACCAAAGGAAGCGTGATCTTGTCACCGACACCGCCGGTGGAATGCTTGTCCACCGTCGGCTTGGACAGTCCAGAAAAGTCCAATCGCTCACCCGAATTGATCATGGCCCGGGTCCACCGGTTCAGCTCCCGCGGGCTCATGCCACAAAATCGCACTGCCATGGCGAATGCCGCCATTTGCTCGTCTGCGATCTCGTCAGCGGTATATGCGCCGACCAACCAGTCGATCTGGGCATCGCTGAGCTCAACGCCGTCGCACTTGCTGCGGATTAAATCGACGGCATGGTACGGAGGGTGCGATGGGCTCGTGGCCGTCACCATGCCGGATAGGCTACTTCGGTGCGCATTGCCCGTTTCGTTGCCGGCGGGGACCCGCAGTACGGCGTTGTGGAACTAGCGGCGGATGGTGGGCGATACCCGGATACGGTGTCGGTGTTGACCGGCGATCCGATGGCGATGTCGGTGAAGCTGACAGGGGAGCGCAAGGAGCTGGATGATGTTCGCCTGCTGGCGCCGGTGATTCCGCGTAGCAAGATCGTTGCCGTCGGTCGTAATTACGCCGCCCATGCAGCCGAGATGGGTAACGACGTGCCCGAAACACCGCTGACCTTCTTCAAGCCGAATACATCGGTGATCGGGCCGGGTGAGCCGATCATTTACCCTGCCGCGAGCCGGGAAGTGAGTTATGAGGGCGAACTTGCTGTGGTGATCGGCCGAATCTGTAAGGAAGTGCCGGTTTCCCGGGTGCCCGAGGTGATCTTCGGCTACACCGTCGCTAACGACGTCACCGCGCGTGATCTGCAGAAGACCGATGGGCAATGGGCCCGCGCCAAGGGCTATGACACCTTCTGTCCGCTGGGACCCTGGATCACCACCCATCAAAGCCTCGAAGAGGTTGCCGCTCTTGGGATTCGCACCACGCTGGATGATCAGCTGCGTCAGGACGGCAATACCAAGGACATGATCTTTACCGTGCCTGAGGTGGTGGCCTACATCTCTTCCTTTACGACACTGCTGCCGGGCGATGTGATCTTGACAGGCACACCGTCAGGAGTCGGGCCGATGGCGCCTGGACAAGTGGTAAGTATCGAAGTTGAGGGAATAGGTACCCTCAGCAATCCAGTCGCAGCCACGCGATCTGAAGAGGCACCAAACGAGGCGAAGCAGTGACAAACGGCGATATCAGGGCCAGGGACGACATTGCTGTGCTCGGCGACCTGACGCCCGAGGAGGTGCGCGTACGGTTTCCGCCGTCCCCGACAGGCAACCTGCATGTCGGCAACGTGCGCAGCGCTTTGTTCAACTGGGTTTTCGCCAGGCATTACGGCGGAACCTTTGTGCTTCGGGTGGAGGACACCGATGCGGGCCGCAACCTGGAGGAGTCGTACCAGGTTCTCTATGACTCGCTCACCTGGTTGGGCTTGACCTGGGACGAAGGCCCACTCATCGGCGGCCCGTACGGTCCCTATATCCAGACCGAACGCGGTGACATTTATCGCGAAGTCGTCAGCAAGTTGCTGGCGGCCAAGCTGGCGTACCGATGCTTTTGTACGCGTGAGGAGATCGAGGCCCGCGAGGCGTCACGGACGCCCGGATCACCGTCGGGATACGACGGTTTTTGCCGCAACCTCAGTGATCAGCGGATCTCAGAGCTGGAGGCAATGTCGGTTCCCTCGGTAGTCCGGATGCGAGTGCCCGATACCGACATCGCCTTTGATGACCTGGTCCGAGGGCCGGTGAGTTTCGCAGCCGCGCATGTCCCGGACTACGTCATCGTGCGGAGCAACGGCGAGCCGCTCTATACGCTGGTCAACCCGTTGGACGATTCGCTGATGAAGATCACACACGTGCTGCGGGGCGAGGATCTGCTGCCATCGACGCCACGCCAAATCGTGCTGTACGACGCTCTCAAGCAGATTGGAGTTGGCAGCGGACGGACCCCAGCCTTCGGTCACCTGCCGACCGTGCTAGGGGAACGGAACCAGCGGCTATCTAAGCGAGACAAGGGATCCGGGCTCGCCGAGTACCAAGAGAAGGGCTATCTGCCCGAAGCGGTCCTGAACTACCTGGCGCTACTCGGTTGGGCTATCGCCGATGACCGCGATGTCTTCACCATTGCCGAGATGGTCGAGGTATTCGATATCCGGCGGGTCAACTCCAACCCGGCGCGGTTTGACGCCAAGAAGTGCGAGGCGATCAACGCAGCGCACATTCGCATGCTGCCGCCGGCAGAACTGACCGAGAATCTCATGCCATTTTTGGCCGCCGCTGGCTTGATCAGCGATCCTCCCCGGCCTGAGGAGCGAGACCTGCTCGGCGCCGCAACGCCGTTGATTCAGGAGCGCATCAACACACTCTCCGAGGCCGTAGGGATGCTGGCCTTCTTGTTCCTGCCGGACGACAAGATCACCACCGCTCCCGATGCCGGCCTGTCTACTGACTCCATACCGACATTGACGGCGGCCCACCAGGCCCTGGCTGGGGTGTCCGATTTCGATCACGCCACCGTGGAAACAGCCTTGCGTAAGACACTGGTCGACGATCTTGGCTTGAAACCCAGGCTGGCCTTCGGGCCGGTGCGCGCGGCAATCACTGGCAGCCGTATTTCGCCGCCGCTGTTCGAATCAATTGAGCTGTTGGGCCGAGACTCGGTGCTGGCGCGGATCGCCGCGGCGCTTGCTGAGCTCGGCGAGCCGGAGTTTGCCGGAACCAGTAACGGCCGCCTCGATGGCAGACGACTGAGATCGTGATCAGGCAAAAGAAATCTGAGGTCCCGGCTCGGACAAGCTCCAAAGCGCGCAGCCGGTCGGGAAATCCCGCAGTGCGTGCTGGCGAGATCGAGCCGGCTGCCCGACCCATAAAACTGACAGACGGTGATCGTCAGGCGTCGAAACAAGCTGCGCCGGTTGGCGACCAGGGCGTGTTGCCGCCGGACGGTGCCAGCTACCCGCAGATCTTACGCACCCAGTGGTACGTGAGGTGGCGCTCGATTGTCGGCGTGATCTTCGGCATCTCGCTGTTTCTGCTGGTTTCGACGGTGGTGAGCCAGGCTCTTGTTATGGTCTTCTGGGCAGCCACCGCGGGCGACCAGGTGTATGCGGACTATTTCGCGAGGGCCTTTGCTTTTGAAATGCCGATCGGCATGCTTTCGGTGAACATCGGCCTCGCAACACTCATCCCAATCTCGTGGATCCTGATGGCGATGATCCATCAAATGCGGCCAAGGTGGCTTTCGTCGGTGCAACCAAGGATCCGCTGGCGCTACCTATTCGGTTGCCTGGCGATTGCCGCGGTCGTGTTGAACGGGGTCATGCTGCTCTCCACGACAGTTGGTGAAGATCTCACCTATGATCCTCAGCCCGGCCTAGTCGGGTTCCTTGTGGTGATCCTGCTGACCTCGCCGATCCAGGCAGTTGCCGAAGAAATCTTCTTCCGCGGTTATCTACTGCAGGCACTCGGCAGTTTGGTGGCGAAGCCTTGGTTCGGGGTGATCGCCTCCGCGTTGGTGTTTGCCCTGTTGCATGGCACGCAAAATCTGCCGCTGTTCATTGACCGGCTGGCCTTCGGCCTGCTGGCAGGGCTTTTGGTCTGGCGTACCGGGGGTCTTGAGGCTGGCATCGCGGCGCACGTGATCAACAATGTGTTCGCATACCTGATCGCCGGGCTGACCACCTCAGTTGCCGCCCTGAAAGCCATCAAGGGAATCGGCTGGGTCGACGCCGCGTTTGATGTAGGTGGGTTTGCACTCTTTGCCGTGCTGGCCTATGCGCTGTCACGGTTGATGAAGCTGCGAACCCATGTAGCCCTCAGCTGAGGGAACCGACGGCGGGGCCGAGCCAGCCAGGATCGGTTTGGGGGCGAATGCGCCTTACAGTAAGGTTTGTCCTTGTGCCTGAATGGGTACGACGGCCCGGCGGCAACGCCAGTGGGGTATAGGGTAATTGGCAGCCCGACTGATTCTGGTTCAGTTAGTCTAGGTTCGAGTCCTAGTACCCCAGCGACGCAGAAGCTCCCAATTCGCTCTACGACAAGGGGAGTTGATAGGCTTCCGCGGTCTCGTCAAAAGTGATCATTACGAGCTAGGGCCCCGTTGTGTAGCGGCCTAGCACGCCGCCCTCTCAAGGCGGTAGCGCGGGTTCGAATCCCGTCGGGGCTACCAGGTGAAGTAGCTAGTCAGCGGCTATTTCGCGTCGCGTCTCAATTCGATCACCTCACCCGTGGTACACAGCGGGTACACACCAGAAAGCGCTGACGCCCTCGCCGAATCCAGGGCGTCGGCCACAACATCGAGTCGGTCGCCAAAGAGGTGGCCGTACAGGTCGAGCGTCATGGTCGCGCTCTTGTGGCCGAGCATCTGCTGAACGACCTTCACATCCGCGCCAGACGCGATGGCCAAGCTCGCGGCCGTGTGGCGCAGTTCGTGCGGGTGAAAGCCGGGAATCTTCAACGCTTCGGCTGTTCGTGTCAGTGTGGCGCGCTGGAATGTCTGAGACCGCATGACGGCCCCACGCTCGCCAGTGAAGAGCAGTTCATCAGGCGGTCTGCCGGCTATGTGCACAGCTAGCTCGCCGACCAGGAAGCGGGGGAGCGGCACCTCGCGCCTCTCGTGACCTTTCGTCGGCCCGAACGTCATGACGCCCTTCACCGGGGTGACCGATTCTGAGACCAGCACCCGTCGTCGAAGGAAGTCAACACGCCCCACGCGTAGGGCAGCCATCTCACCCCACCGCAAGCCGGTCTAGGCCAGGAAGAGGACTAAGAGCCGATACTGCTTGCCGCAGGCATCGGCTAGTTCGTGAACCTGCCGATGGTTCAGGAACCGTTTGTCGGCCGCTTGGACGCGCGGCAGGCTTACGCCGGCCGCAGGGTTGACCGCCAGCCGGCCGTCCGATACGGCGTACGCCAGCCGATACGGCGTACGCCAGCACCATCGAGAGCACCCGGTGCACCTTCCTTACGCTGGCCGGTGCCAGGTGGAGTCCGGTAAGCCAACGCTGCACCTGCGCATGTGTCACGTCACCCAGCCGCACGCGTCCCCAGCGCGGCCGTATGTGCCTTGTGATGATCCCCTCGTAGCGGTTGCGAGTCGTGGGGGAGAGATCGGCCTGAGCTGCCAGCCAGTCGTCAGCCCAATCGCCGACCGGGGGACTCGCCCGCCGCGGATCGACGAACGAGCCGCGCTGCTTGCTTGCCTCGATCTCGACTAAGAAATGATCAGCGTCAACCTTGCGCGCAAACGTCCTGGTTCGCTGCTGGCCGTCGGGAGTGCGATAGCGGGCATACCAACGTGCCCGGCCGTTCCGAATCCGCTTCTCAGCGCCGGCCATCCTCACCTCGCCTCATTAGCTCAACGGCCGCAGCACCAATGAACTGGCTGAGCTGGTCTGGACGCCCGTCGAGACGGTCAGATACTGGCGCCACGTCGGCAAGGGGCATGATGTCAGACGACGCTCTGGCGGTCGCCATTGGCCTGGTGGTCGAGCCACGCGAAGACCTCCGTGCGCCAGTAGCGGACGCTGCGGCCGACGCGGAAGCTGCGCGGGCCGGTGCCGAGGTGGCGCCAGTAGCGCAGGGTCGCGACCGGGACGCGGACAACGTCGGCGACTTCCTGCATGGTCAGCAGTTCGTCGTCGGCGCGCGTCGTGTCGGGCACGGTGGCCCGTTGGGTGGTACTCATGGCGTTCCTCCTGGCGGGTTGCCGGTCGTCGAGCGCGAGGTCCGGCGGGTGTCGTTGTTTCTGCACAAGGACCGTGGACAGGTCCCTGTGGTCAATGGTGAGGAGGAGACATCACCGCCTTCGTACCCCTCCGGTGTACCCCCTTGGGGTACGTCGTGTTTGCGCAGGCAGACATCCCAAAGTTGTGGACCTCCTTGCCGAGCCGTCTCTCACCGAATGTCGTAGCCAGCACCGGGGTGGGCACTCCGATCTCCCGTAACACCTTCCGAACCCGAGTGTGGCTGCCCGCTGTCAAAGCGTCGGGCATCGACTTCGGTGTTCGGGTACATGATCTTCGGCACGCGCACGCGTCGTGGCTTCTCGCTGGCGGCGCGGATCTCAAGGGCGTGATGGATCGCATGGGACATGCGCAGATCCAGACCACCCAGAAGTATTTGCACACATTGCCCGATACTGATCAGAAGAATCTCGACGCCCTGACACGGATGACTGGCAGGCCGGTCAGGGATCGGATGAGCTGATCGAGCGTAGCGGCGGACAGAATGCGACGGCTCAGCCGACGGGCCGAAGCGACTCGACGTAGTCGCGGAGGTCGGTGC
>DATFBI010000195.1:0-18651 GCA_035253925.1 Propionibacteriaceae bacterium | reverse complement strand
CACTGTGTACGCCGGGACCTGAGTTTCGCTGAAAGCCGCCGAACTGCCAGTTGAGACTGACGATGTTGTACCGACCTATACCAAGAGATCAATTCAAAATCCCGCGCAACCGCGGTCACTCAAAGCTAATCACGGTCAGCCTTATTCTTTGCATGTAAGGAAACCGCCTGGTCAGAGCCTCGCGAGTTTCGTCTTCCAAGCTGGTCATGCGAGTTCGATTCTCGTCACCCGCTCCACAGCAAAATCCCTAGTCGCCTCACCCTTCTGCGGGGCGCATGGCCCAAAGATGGCCCGTCGACTCGAGCCGCATTGGGCCGGGCTGGGGGCCAGGGTTGCTACAGCCAGCTAGACAAAGAACAAGAACCGCCGTCAAAACACCCGCGACGAACAAGTCGTGCCGCGGCTGCACCACCATCTCCAATCCATTCCATCCCTAAGGAATCGCGCCGACCTTGGCGGTCAAAAGGGTCAGTGGTTGTTGGACGACGCTAGTCCCTGGCGGGATCGAACAGTCTTGCCGCGGCGACCTCCGGCCACCGGCATCCACGCCAGATTCGCTGGAGTGTGCACCCGCCTGCACCGGGGAATCACGCCACTGAAGAGATGCGAGGCGACATAACTGCGTCGGTCGACACGCGCCTGAGGTCCTCCGCGTCGCTACCGCCGAGACGGGCGATGAGTGCTACTCCATAACGCGCTCGGCGGCCTCCAAGTCAGCGGTACTGCTCATCTCCGACCAGTCGACATATCCGATGAGCCCGCAGAAATCACAGCTGACGGCACCTTCTGACCCGCAGGGCGCGTATGCCACGATGAGGTGCCACGCCAACCGGCCAGAGAGACGCACGCTCGGAGCGACAATCCGTTAACACACCCGAGAGAATCCGCTATGGGCCAAACCACCCCACCGCCACCGCCACAGGTGGTCGTAGTGCGACAAGGTCACAGCGGCTGCTTTTGGTTCCTGATCTTCCTTCTGATCGCCGTCCTCGTCATCGGCATCGTCGTCTTCTTGGCCGCTATGGGCATCTTTGGCGCAATCGCTGGGCTGTTCGCATAGCCGCTCCGCTGCAAGATCAGCGAATCGGGGTATTGGCGCGGGGCATCTTGCAAGTAAGCGGTCTCTGGTCAGCTAAGGGCCAAATCGAACAGTGACTTGGGTGTACCCAAATTCGTGCACAATGTTCCGCGCAAAGGCGGCAGAGGTGTGCGATCGACGTTGCGGCCGGATACTCGCCCGGGAACGAAGGTCTTTGGCTTCAATCCGACTCGTGGAGCGCGTCACCGTGCCGCTCGGAGTTCCCGTGGGATCGCCCGGTGCGGTGTCGTAGTCGCCAGAACCCGGGGTGTGGAGGTCGACGGCGGCTGGCCGCTTTACGTGACTCGCTATGCAGCCCTGGCGGCGGAGGGCCGCTGAGGTGAGTGTGATCGTTGTCAATACCGAGGTCAAGCCCGCTGCAGCAGAGGTTGGAAACGCCTAGCCCAGAGCCTCAAGGGTTTCGTATCCCAAGCTGATCATGCGAGTTCGATTCTCGTCGCCAGCTCCATGGCATCGCTGCTAGTCAGGTCACTTGAAAAATGTGGCCCAGCGATTCGAACAGGCAGATGACAGAGGTCTAGCACGTGGCGACTTGGCCTTGTAGGGCTGGTCTTCACCTCCCTCGCAGAGTGCTTCGATATCAGGTCGAGTTGTGGACGACCGAGCGCCTAGGATTCGGCCGTGAGGCGCTGCGCTGTTTGCGGTGAGGTCAACGCCGACCGGGCGCGGTTCTGCCAGAGCTGCGGTAGTCCACTCGCCGAGCTGTCGGAACACCCCGCGGAGACGCGCAAGGTCGTTACGGTCGTCTTTACGGACGTGACCGGATCTACGGCGCTCGGTGAACGGCTTGATCCCGAAACCTTACGACGGGTGATGAGCCGCTACTTCGACGAGATGGCCGGCGTGATCGAACGTCACGGCGGCACCGTCGAAAAGTTCATTGGCGATGCGGTCATGGCCGTGTTCGGCATTCCGAGACTCCACGAGGACGACGCGCTGCGCGCGGTTCGAGCGGCTGGTGACATGCGAGATGCGCTCCGCGAGCTCAACGCCGAGCTCGAGAAGGGCCACGGTGTGGGGCTGGCGGTCCGTATCGGTGTGAACACGGGCGAGGTCGTGGCTGCGGACCCGGGCGTTGGGCCACAGTTCGTCATAGGCGACGCTGTCAACGTCGCGGCCAGGCTTGAACAGGCCGCGGCACCCGGGGAGATCCTGTTGGCCGAGGCTACGCATCGGCTGGTGCGTGACGCGGTGCATGTCGGGTCTGCCGATGCCCTCGAGCTGAAGGGCAAGGCTGAGCCGGTCCGCGCTTTCAAGCTTATCGAGGTTCTCGAGGACACCGCCGGCCATGTTCGACACCTGGATTCGCCGATGGTCGGACGCGAGAGGGAGCTCGAGATGCTCCAGCGCGCGCTGGACCGCGTCAACACGGAGCGCACGTCGCACCTGTTCACGTTGCTTGGACCGGCCGGCGTCGGGAAGTCGAGACTCGTCCGCGAGTTCGTCTCCGGCCGCGCGAACTCCGCCACAGTCCTACGCGGCCGTTGCCTGTCGTACGGCGAGGGGATCACCTACTTCCCGCTTGCTGAGGTCGTGGAGGAGGCTGCGGGCGTCGAACGCACCGACGACGTCGCCACTAGTCTGTCCAAACTCTCGACCCTTGCCGAGGGCGTCGACGACCGCGACCGGATCATCGCACTTGTGGCCGGTCTCTTATCCTGGGCCGAACCTGTCACGGCCGAGGAGGCCTACTGGGGGGTGCGCAAGCTGTTCGAGCACCTTGCAAGCCAAGGACCGCTTGTCGTGGTGTTCGACGACATCCACTGGGCCGAGCCGGCCTTCCTCGATCTGATCGAGTATCTCTCCGACTGGACGCGCGATGCGCCGCTCTTGCTCGTGTGCGTCGCGCGGCCTGAGCTCCTCGAGCTGCGCACCGGCTGGGCGGGCGGGAAGCTGAACGCGACGACGATCCTACTCGAGCCGTTGCCCACCGATGAGGTATCCCGCCTGGTCGATAACCTGCTGGGCCGAGCCGACATTCCCTCCTCGGCTCGTGCTCAGATCCTCGATACGGCGGACGGCAATCCGCTGTTCGTGGAGGAGATGCTCGGCATGCTGATCGACGACGGCCTGCTGCAGTTTGACGATGGCCGGTGGCGGGCGGTCGAGAATCTAGCCAACCTGACGGTGCCACCGACGATCCAGCTGCTGCTCGCAGCGCGTTTGGACCGGCTCGACGCCGAAGAGCGCGCAGTGATTGAACGCGGGGCCGTCGAAGGCAAGGTCTTCCACGTGGGGGCAGTCACCACGCTCGCCGTCGCGGCGCTGCGTCCGCAGGTCCGCCCGCGTTTGCTGGCGCTCGCGCGCAAAGAGCTGATCCGGCCCGGGCACGCCGAGTTCCCAGGCGAGGACGCCTTCCGCTTCCGCCATCTCCTCATCCGAGACGCCGCCTACCAGGCGATGCCGAAGGAGCAACGCGCCGAGCTCCATCAGCGCTTCGCCGCGTGGCTCGAACACGCGGCGGGCGAGCGTCTCGCCGAGTACGAGGAGATTCTGGCCTACCATCTCGAACAGGCGTACCGGTACCGAGCCGAGCTCGGACCGCTAGACGAAGCCACGATCGAACTTGGCCGAAGGGCGGCGACGCGGCTGATCGCCTCGGCCGACCGAGCCCGGGAGCGCGGGGACCTTCGCGGCGCTCAGTCGCTCTTGATCGCCGCGACGGAGGTTTCGGACGGCAGTCTTCGATCCCGCGCCCTCTTCTGGCTCGCATACACGTTCTTCGGGACGAATCAGTTCTCGGAGAGTGTGGAGGCCGCGCGGCAGGCGACCGAGGCGGCCGAAGCCGCCGGGGAGCTAACCATTGCAACTCGGGCGCGCCTCGTGCTTACCGAGGCACTTGGGCAGATCGATCCCTCCCACACCTTTGCACAAACCGAGGAGGAGGCCGCCGCCACACTCGAGACGTTGCAGCGAGCCGGTGACGATGCCGGGATTGTCCAGGCGACCCTGACGCTCGCCACCCTCCTGTTCTACCGGGGCAGATGTGTGGAGAGTATCGAGATGACGAGGAGTCTCCTGGACCGCGCGCCCAACCTTCCCTCCAGCGACCGGCACAGGATCGCGCTGATCCTCGGGACGGCTTTGTACGTCGGGCCGTACCCGGCGGATGAGTGTCTGCGCGCTTACGCCACGGAGTTCTCGTTCGTTAAGGACAGCATCCTCTCTCAGGCAGCCCTCGATAACCTCTCAGGTGCGGCCCTTGCGATGCAGGGAAGGGCAGACGAGTCACGAGCCCAATCGCAACGCGCAGAGCAAAGGGTGCTTGACATGGGCCTCCCGGCCCTCAGCTCGGGCTTCTACCTAGGTCGCGGGGAGGCCGAGCGTACCCTCGGCCGCTCCGATCTCGCCGCGGCCTACTTCCGGCGCAGCACCGAGACCCTGGACAACTTGGGCGAGACGTCTTTCAACTCCACGGCGACGGCCCTGCTGGCATTGGTGCTCTGCGACCTCGGGCGCTTCGACGACGCTGAACCGTTCGTCCAGCGGAGTCGCGAACTCTCCGCAGAAGACGACATCGCCTCCCAGGCGCATATGCGGATGGCTTTGGCGCGGATCCTTTCCCATCGTGGCAATCATGTCGAGGCGCTCACGACGATCGCGGAAGCGATCGCCATCAACGAGTCGTCGGACTATCTGGCATCGATTGCGGAGAGTCATGAGACCCGGGCGGGTGTGCTGCTGGCCAACGGCAGGGTCAACGAGGCGCGCGCGGAGTTCGAGCAGGCGGCAGAAATGTACGAGCGCAAAGGAATCGTTCCGTGGGCCGGGCGCGTGCGCAGGGTGCTCGAAGGGCTTAGACCTCAGTCGCCATGAGAGCTGGCATAGCCCGCATAAGGCTAGGAGGCCTTACCGGCACTCAGCCACCTCGACGATGCCGCAGCTCAGGACCCGAATTCGGGCTTCGAGCTGACGATCCTGAGTCAACAGAACCGTCTCGCCTGTTCCTGTAGGAGTCAGCAGTCAAGGTCGACTGGGGTCAAGACGTTCAAGAACGACTGTTCTGAGCCTCAGTGCACCTACCCTCGATTGTTCAACTGCTCGCTGCGAAGCCGGTCAAATACAGCATCGAGGACAGTGGCCGAATTCTCCCACGTCCATGCCCCCAACAAACCGGGCGCATCGTAAGCCTGGCGATAGTGCTCGGGTGCGGCCAGTACGGCCTTTACCGCGCGAACAAAGTCATCGAGATTCTCAGCCTCGAACACCTCGCCCTGCCCGGTTCGTCGTACAGTCTCGGCCATTGTCTTGACGTCGCTGACGACGATCGGCAGCCGAGCATGGGAGTACTCCAAGAACTTAGTAATGAGGGCGATCTCGTGGTTGGGGAAATGCAAGATCGGAATCACCCCAGCGTCGGCTCCCGACAAGAAGTACACGATCTGGTCAACTGGCACATACGGAAGCACGTGCAGTCGCTCACTCGCGCCTAGCGCCGCGGCTCGCTCTCGCAGGCTCGTGACATACGCCGACTTCGGGGCTGAGACGACCAAGGCAACATGCACGTCAGTCAACACGCCGAGGGCCTGAACCATAATGTCCAGCCCGCGCTGTGGGGCAGCCGCGCCGCTGTAGACCAGCAACGGACTCGCCGACGATATACCGCAGGCCTCGCGCAGAGTTGATCCCTTGGTTCCAGTTGTTCCCACACCGACGTCAGGTGCGTTCAGGACGACGGTTGGGCGAATCGCCAGGCCGTGTTCAGAAACCAAAAGGTCGGCGAGGTCTTCCGACACGGTTATCACCGCGTCCGCCTGCCGCGCGTACTCACGCTCGTGGGCCTGTTGCGCAATATGCCAACGGGGGTGTGGATTCCAAGGTTTGATACCGGGAAGGAACTCGTGAGCGTCCCATACCAGTTTGGTGTCGCGTCCTTTCGCGCGAGCGCGCATAGCCGCGCGGGCTCCCACTCCGAGCATCCGGAAATCGTTCGCATGGATGATGTCAGGCTTAAGACGGTCAATGATGGGACCATAGGCAAGCTCCCATTCCCAAAGGCCTGGATCGAGCCGCCGCCAGGATCGATCACCCATCGCCTTAAGCCAGAACGAGGTGGTCAAGCGGTCGAGAGGCGCATCCATGGTCTTGCGACGGTCGTACAGCTCCAGCGTCTTCGTCGCTCTCAGGTCCACCCAGCGCCGAGCGGCCGCCAGCCACAGCCGCCGACCAAACAGGTCCAGCTGTGCGGCTCGGGGACGGATCGCGCCGGTAGTGTCGTCCCTTTCGAGTCGCGCTTCTGCCCGCCGTACCCTCAAATCGGCCTCGCGTGCCTTTACTTGCTGCACGCGGTAAGCGGCCCTGTTTCGTCCGTTGTAGGCCAGCGGTGATCTCAGATGCCCGCCGCGCATCAGGTTGCTCTGCTTAGCCAGTCTTGTACCCACCTCGACCAGCTGGACTTTGGCTTTCCCCAGCTTCCATCGGGTCGGCCCAGGGCCCCTTTTGTGTCCCAGGAGTGTCACGTCCCAACCCCGCTCGGCGGCGGACCGCGCCTGCTTCTGCACCCGTGAGTCGGGCGCCACGTTGTTGTCGACCAGCATCACGATGCGGCCACGTGAGCGGTTCGCCACCGTAGCTACACGCTTCACGACGTATTCGTTCACAAACGGAACGAGTGACTCAGCCGAGAGCCGGCCGCCATGAACCTGCTCAACGAAGGCGGGGCCGAGCGATGCAAGGAGGGTGGCACGATCAGCATCATCAACAATGCCGACGATGGTCTCACAGACATTCTCGGGAGTAGCTTCAATGATCGGCAGTTCGAGACCCGTTCGCTGTCGAACGCGCTCACGGACGTCCGTCGAGACGTGGCTGACGACGATGCGCCCGGCTGCCATGGCTTCGCACGCCGCAACACCGTAATCGGCGATGCCAGAGATCTGGTCAACGACGATGTCGGCCTCGCGATAAAGAGTCGGCATCTGCGACGGAGGAACGTCGGAGAATCGGCGATACTCGATCACCCTATTGCGCACCAGCTCGGTGAGCAGCCGATCGAGCAGCTCGGAGCCTTTCAGAGCCGAGTTGCTGGGCGCGTGGACAACCACAGGGCATCGGCCGCTCGCCAAGGGGAGCTGCGGAGTAGCCCATATCGCAGGATCGACGACCACCGGACACCACGAGCCATCAGGAACGAAAGACAAAAGTGAGAGCGTGGAGACGAAAACGGGCCCGGAGTGAGTAGTGAAGAGCTCAACAGCGTCCCTGGCTTTTCTCTCAAGGGCAGCCACGTAGCTCGGGTCAAGGCTTGGAAACGGTGACCAGCGCTCCATTTCGGAGAAAACGCTGGGGATGCGCACATCGGAGCCGTGCGCCATCAGAGCTACGCCAAGTCCTGCGTCTCGGAGGTGGCCGATGTCAGCTCGCGCATCGGGCTGTTGCGCTCCGAAAACCGGGCGGTTGGACTCAAGGATTGCGTGAGTGTAGGTGTTCCTAACATGGGCCCGGAACTCCTCAGCCCAGGCGGCATCATGGCGGAATTGCTCCGCTGACACGAGGTGGTCGGCTGGGAAGTCGAGGCGCCCACGCTTGAACGTGAAGCTGGTAGCGGTCACGTCCGGGCAGTGTCTCGAGATCGCTCGGGCCCAGGCATACCCCTGACCAGCGGAGTTGGCTGGGCCTATGAAAACGCGCTTGCTGGCAACAGGAGCTTTCGCGCCCGGCTCGGCAGAGAACACGTCCGCGATGCTACTTTCCATCGTTGATAGTGTCTCCTCCGCCGCACTACTTCGGAAACGATCAAGGAGAACCAGCGATGGCGCTGCCGCCACCCTCGCTCGTTCCCCTCTCCCGGCCGGTGATCGATCAAGAAGACATCGACGCCGCAGTCCGCGTTCTCAGGAGTGGCAACGTAGTTCAAGGACCAGAGGTCGCCGCGTTCGAAACCGAGTTCTCCAGCCTCGTCGCTAACCGCTACTGCGTCGCGGTCAACTCAGGTACCTCGGCGCTGCAGCTGTCGTTGATGGCTCTGAACATTGGGGCTGGTGACGAGGTGATTGTTCCCTCACTTTCCTTTGCCGCCTCGGCCAACGCAGTTCGTTTGGTCGGCGCAGAGCCAGTCTTCGCCGACATCACGCCAGACACCTACGTGCTCGACCCCGGAGCCGCGCGAGCACAGATCGGTCCACGTACCGCCGCGATCATGCCAGTGCACCTTTATGGCCTGCCAGCCGACATGACTGCGATCGGCACCCTGGCGTCCCAGCACGGATTGGCCATCGTGGAGGACGCCGCCCAGGCGCATGGTGCGCTCGTGGGGCAAACCCCCGTGGGAGCCTTTGGAACGACTGGATGTTTTAGCTTTTACCCGACCAAGAACATGCATTGTCTTGAAGGTGGCATGATCACAACAGCCGACGCTGGGCTGGCTCGTACGCTCCGGTTGCTTCGCAATCAAGGGATGGAGCAGCGTTATGCCAACGAAATCGTCGGTGCCAACATGCGGTTGACTGATGTGGCTGCTGCGATAGGCCGGCAGCAGTTACAGCGTCTGGGGCGCTGGAACAGCCGTCGCCGCCGTAATGCAGCCACACTGACGAAGTCAATTACTGGGGTTGCCCTGCCGTCTGAACCGCTGGGCTACCGTCACGTCTTCCACCAGTTCACGATCAGAATTCCCCACAATCGCGACGGTCTCCAGGCTCACTTGATGGCCCGAAACGTCGAAAGCACGGTGTATTACCGCACCCCAATCCATCGGCTGAAGCCCTATCTGACCGAGGCCGGCCAACCCGACCCGCGGTGGGAACTCCCCGAAACTGATCGCGCGGCCGCCGAGGTGCTCTCGCTGCCCGTGCATCCCTGCCTGAGTGAAGATGACCTGCAGCGGGTCATCCAAGCGGTCAACGACTGGCCGGGGCACGATGCCTAACCGGATGCTGCGAACAGGGCTGATCGGACTGGGTGCGATGGGCCGCAATCATCTGCGTGTCTTGAGCGAGCTCGAGGGCACCCAGCTAGTGGCAGTGGTGGACCCACAACCGGTCAATGTCAAAATGCGTGCCAGCCCCGCCATCGTGAGGTCCGTGGAAGAGCTTGTCGCGAAGCAGCTCGATTATGCGGTGGTCGCCTGCCCCACCGGTTTGCATCACAAGGTCGGACTGATCTTGGCCGAGGCAGGTGTCCATGCTCTGTTTGAGAAACCGCTTGCCGATACTGTCGACGCGGCACGTGACCTGACGGCAGCGTTCCAGTCCCGGGGACTAGTCGCCGGAGTTGGGCACATCGAGCGCTACAACCCGGCACTGCAGAACCTGCGGGAGAGGCTCGCCGCGGGCAGTCTCGGTGAGGTATATCAAGTAGTCACCAGACGCCAAGGCCCCTTTCCGGCACGGATCGGCGATGTGGGCGTAGTAAAAGACCTCGCTACTCACGACATAGATCTGACAGCCTGGGTGACCGATCAAGATTACACGTCGGTAGCTGCGCTGACGGCTCGCAAGAGCGGCCGCGAACACGAGGACATGGTGCTGGTTGTTGCTGAGCTCACCGGGAGCGTGATGGCCAATCACATCGTGAATTGGTTGAGCCCCCTGAAGGAACGTTCAACGATTGTCACCGGCGAGCGAGGCTGCTTTGTGGTTGATACGTTGACCGCAGATCTGAGTTTCTACGCGAACGGGTCTGTGTCGACCGACTGGGAGGCGATTCGGAACTTTCGCGGGGTCTCCGAGGGAGATGTCACTCGATTCGCTATTGCGCGTCGAGAGCCGCTCCTGGTTGAGCATGAGCGGTTCCGGGACGCCGTGGCCGAAGGTCACCAGAATGGCATCGTCACTGCTGCCGCGGGGCTTCGGACGGTCGAGGTTTCCGCGGCGGTGCTTGAGTCTGCGGCTACCGGGCGAACGGTGTTCACGAGATGACCAACCCAGTGGTATCGGTGATCATCCCGGTATACAACACAATGCCCTACTTGCCGGATTGTTTGGATTCGCTTGTCAATCAGTCCATCGGACTAGATCGGCTACAGATCATCACCGTCGACGACGGATCGACTGACGGCAGCTCGGAAGTGCTGGAACACTACGCTGCGCGCCATCCTGGCTCCTTCCTGGTCATCCATCAAGCAAACTCCGGCTCGCCAGCTGGACCCTGCAACCGGGGTTTGGACCTGGCGACTGGTCAGTTCGTCTTTTTCATCGGCGGCGACGATTACCTCGGCAGCGAGGCGCTTGAGCGACTGGTCCGAGCTGGGGCGTTCTGGGAATCTGATGTTATCTACGGAAGGATGGTTGGAAAGGGCGGTCGATATGTGGATCAACGTATGTTCCATTGCAGTCGTCGAAACGTCACCTTTCTCGATTCTGAGCTCGCCTATACGTTGTCCAACACGAAGCTTTTCCGCCGTTCGCTGTTGCAGGAACACGGCATTCGATACGCATTGGATCTGCGGGTTAGCAGCGATCAACCATTTACCGTGGCAGCACTTTTGAAATCCCGCCGAACTTCCGTACTGAGCAGTTACGACTTTTACTATGCGGTGCGTCGCGCCGACGACTCCAACATTACCTACTCCAAGCACTGGAGTACCCGCCTTTCTGATGTGACGGCGCTTATAGACCACTTGGCCGATCTCGTCGAGGAGGGCGAGGTACGCGATGCGTTGCTAGAGCGCCATTTCAGCTGGGAATTGACCAAATTCCTGCGGAATGAGCTCAAGGGGCTCCAGGAAGACGAAAGACAAGCGCTGACCCGAGGCGTGTCCGCCCTTGCTTCACGGTATCTGACTGCAGGGCTGAGCCGAAGGTTGAAACCGAAGACCCGACTGCCGATCAGGCTGGCTCAGGCGAACGAACCCGACACATTGCGTCGCGTCCTTGACTACCAAAGCGAGCAGACCAAACCCCCTTTGGTGCTGTCAGCCAATCGGGTATTCGAATGGGCTCCCGGGTTCGGCGATCCAGAATGCTGCGAGGATTGGTATGAGGTCTACGCCGACGACTTCTCCGAACTCCTTCAGGCGCGAGTTGCGCCAGCAGCCGCCCAATCTCAGGATCATGAACTCGAGCTCAGTGGGCGAGTCGGGATTGATGGGGCCAGCCACGAGCACCTCTGTGTCGCCCTGCACCGGGTTGCCGACACCGAGCTAACACCTGCCTCTGGGCGATTCCCGGTGGGCAGGGCTCCTGAAGTCGATAGAGCATTCCCAGTCCGCCTGGACCAATTATCGACTGGTGACTGGAGCCTGCTCCGCTGCCGCATCGACCTCCGTTGCTTGTTTCATCGCAAGGCGTCAACGAGTGTCCGGTGGGTCCTGCGGATGCGTGCCAACATCGGAGGTTGGACCTACGACCTGCCGATACGGCTTGGCGATGCGCAACTTGTCACGTCGTTCCGATATCGCGGTCGGCGGCGCTTTGTCACAATTCGCCCAGAAGGCAAAAGCGCCACGGCGCTCCGGATTGAGCAAAAAAGCGCATGAAGATCTGCGTGGTCGGGCTCGGCAAGATCGGACTGCCCATCGCGGTGCAATTCGCATCAAAAGGCTGTCGGGTAGTCGGTGCGGATATCAACCGTGACCTGGTCGATCTCGTGAACACTGGCATTGAGCCCTTCCCCGGAGAGACTGACCTGGCCAGCAAACTGATGGAAGTCGTCGAAGCCGGCTTGTTTTCCGCCACCACGGATACTTCGTCTGCTGTTTCCATGTCCGACGTCGTGGTCGTCGTCGTTCCGCTCTTTGTCGACTCTGATGGGCTGCCCAACTTCAGTGCGCTGGATCAGGCCACGCAGTCCATCGCGGCTGGTCTTAGGCCAGGCACCCTTGTGAGCTATGAGACAACCCTTCCCGTCGGGACCACTCGCACGCGATGGGGCCCCATGCTCGCGGCTCGATCCAGACTCACGCTCGGCCTCGACTTCGACGTCGTGTTCAGCCCGGAACGCGTTCTGACCGGCCGCATCTTCAGTGATTTGGCTCGCTATCCGAAGCTCGTAGGCGGCCTCGACGATAGGTCAGCCTGCCGCGGCATCGATTTCTACACCGCAGTGCTGGATTTCGATCAACGCGACGACCTGCCACAGCCCAACGGCGTGTGGAACATGGGTAGTGCTGAAGCTGCCGAGTTCGCCAAACTCGCCGAGACCACGTACCGGGATGTCAATATTGGGCTTGTCAACCAGTTCGCCCGTTTCGCGGCAACGGTCGGCGTTGACGTTGAGAAGGTGATCAACGCTTGCAACTCGCAGCCCTACAGTCACCTTCACCGGCCCGGCATCGCGGTGGGCGGACATTGCATCCCCATCTACCCTCAGCTGTATCTCTGGAACGATCCCGACGCCACCGTGGTGCGCGCGGCCCGGGAGGTGAACTCCTTCATGCCGACGTACGCGGTCGAACTGTTGGGTGCGGCATATGGCGATCTAATGGACGTGCCGGTGCTGGTGCTCGGTGCTGCCTATCGCGGCGGAGTCAAAGAGACCGCTTTCTCAGGCGCCTTTGGCCTGGTGGATGCGCTTCGGCGAAGAGGAGCGGTGCCCTTCGTCAGTGATCCTATGTTCAGTCCGGATGAGCTGCGCGCTCTTGGTCTTCCGGCTCACGCGGGCGAGCCGGTGCGTGCGGCTGTGATCCAGACAGACCATGCCGAGTACAGACAGCTGACTCCGGGCGATCTCCCAGGAGTTTCGGTGCTCCTGGACGGCCGACGCGTTACCGATCCTTCGGCCTGGACGGGTGTCCGCCGCCTGGTCATTGGCGGTTAGCGCCCGGACGACCCCGAGGCAGGTGCTCCATGTTCTGGTTTACGGAGAGTCAGCCTCGCCGCTCCATCCACCTCTGACTCGTCGTATAGCTGACCGGTCGAGGGGCAATACCAGACTCCACGTTCGCGCTCGATGAGCCGTATTCCGGCCTTGCCGACCCAGCCGATCCGCTTTGCGGGAACACCAGCCACCAGAGCGAAGTCAGGAACGTCACGCGTAACAACCGCCCCAGCCGCCACCATTCCCCACTGACCGATCTGCACCGGCGCCACACACACCGAACGAGCGCCAAGCGATGCGCCCTCGGCCACTTTGACTCCCACGGCATCCCAGTCGTGACCGCGCTTAAGCCGGCCTTCGCTGTCCACCGAACGTGGATACTTGTCGTTGGTCAGCACGACCGCTGGGCCGACAAACACTCCGTCGCCGAGTTCGGCCGGCTCATAGAGGAGTGCGAAATTCTGGAGCTTGACGTTGTTCCCTAATCGAATGTCGGCGCCGATATAAACCCCTCGTCCCACCACGCATCCCGCGCCGAGCCGGGCACCTTCTCGAATCTGTGCCAGCTCCCAGACAACGGTGCCGTCACCTAGCTCAGCCGTCGGATCCACTTGGGCGGTCGGGCTCACGGTTATCGCCATTCCGGGTGAGCTCCCGTCGTCGCCACGTCGATCACCTTATCGATTGTCCACGTGCGACCACGCTCATCTATCCTCGTCTATCCTCGTCGCCGTGGTTTGCCTCCCTGTAGCAGGGCCTTCGTGATAAGGGCCACGGTTGTCTTGCAGGTGCGCCAGCTCGACTGCGCGAGAGAAGGCATCGCCTCGTTGTTGGCTCAGACCATGTCTGCCGACAAGATGGAACTGATCATCGTCGACGCTGGACTCGATGACAACGATGCGAAGGTGCTGCGCACTATGGCGGCCGAAGAGCCAAAGCTTCGCCTCATCTCCGCGCCGATTGCCGAGAGTTCCACGCGCCCTCAAACAGGCTTGAGAGAAAACCACGAATTCGGGCTCGCAAACGCTGGTTTGGACCACGCCCGCGGTGAATACATAATGTTCTCCAGCCCGAGCCGGGTTTTTGTGCCCGATACGCTGGAACACCTTTATGCGCTCGGCAATGCCACTTATGCGGATGCCGTCTTCAGCAGATCCGGGGGTCCAGATGCATATCTGGCGTCTGAACTTTTGCACTACGATCGCAGACATTCGTTTCGTACTGCAGTGATGCTGCTGGATGACACGGCTTCGGATAAACTGTTCCGCACTCGTTTTTTGAAGACCCAGGCTATTTGCTTTCGCGCCATCTGTGAGCCGTTGATGTACCGCCTGTTTACGACTGAAGTACTAAGCGCAGGTGCGACCATCACAATTGATAGCGACGCGATATGCGCTCGATCTCGACGACGCAAAGCAGACAGGTCCAATGTGCAGCTCAGAGCCGACGAATATGGTCGGGGATTGCGCCAAATCTTGGACATCATCGATGCCCGAGCCGAGTCTGAATCGGCGAAGGTGATGTTCTTATCGGAGTTGGTGCAAAACGAGATCCTCAAACGCATTGTGCAGCCAGAATTGGTCTCGCAGACGGCCGCGGAGGCCTGGATGCTTGTTGAGGAGACACGCAGTGTGTGGCAGGAGCGGATCCCGCTCAGCCTTGACGAGGATCTAGGGCATGCACAGCGAGCAATGGCTGTCGCTGTGCGGTCGGGCAGCCCTGAGGAAATCGCCGAACTCGCTGTGCGTATGGCGTATCTACAGCCACGCTGCTGGTTAACTGCTATTCATTTCGAGTCCGCGCGCGATATGAGAATCGGTATAGAAGTGCGCATGCAATACCGTGGTCAACCTCTGCACCTCCTTAACGTGTCAGGCAATTGGGTGATTCCGTCCTCCATAACTGGATCATTTGTGACCGCAGATCGCTGCCGACTCGACGGCCCTGCTCAAATGTCGGCTGAAGTGGTCCTCCGCCACCAGGGCTCGAATGTCGAAGTGAGCCTCCCCTCGACGCTGAAACCCTCGATTGTGCGCGCAAGTGGTCAAGGCGAACTGGTCTGGTCTGGCTCTGCACGGGTTGATCCGCAATCGGCAGCCGCCGGCCACCTCCTGGACGATGGCAGGTATGACGTTTTGCTACGGATTCGCGTTCTCGGTCTTGTGAGGCAGAAGAGGCTGGGACCGAATCGTCTCGACGATCTTCATCCGCTGCCGGTGATGGTCGAGTGGCACGACCGGATCTATGAATACGCCTACACCGGACGCGACAATCTCAGGCTCGCGGTAGGGGCTCGAACCAGTTCGATATGGAAGGCACTTCGAACTGCAGTGGTCGTGCTCGACGACGATGGGCTTACGGTCAATACCGGCGTCGTCCACGCGGGACCGTACTTGGCTCTTTCTCTATCGCTGACCCCTAAAGCGGGCGGTGCCACCACAACGCTTCGACTGGCCCCTGGCAAATTTCCCGGTCACTGGATAGCCCAGCCTCCTCGACACTCCGCCACAGTTGGACCAGGGACATATCGTTCGGCGTTGCACATCACGTTCAAGTCGTCGAACTCACGCACGCTTTTAAGCCGCTCGATCAAGCTCAAGTCGCTCGTCGAAGTAATTGATCCACTCTTCTGCGGGAGACCTCACGGCCCAGTGGCAAAAGGAGTTAGGCAGACGGTTTCGGCTTGGAGTCGATTGACGAAACAATTGCGCCGCTCACTGCACAGGACCACTTCGTAACACGTTTAGCGGTACTGCAGGAACCGGCGCCGCGTAGCGCTATAGACCGCCGTGCACGGCTTGGGTACTCTAACGCGAATCACGGGAGGAGCCTGATGGTGCACGCGCCCGCTGTGGGTCCGATGGCCTTCGCCCGCGGCGTTCGAAGCAGGGGCTTCCTCGACTTCGCCGGTGATCTTTGGCGCGAGCACGGCGACGTCTTCGAAGCGCATGTCGGTTCCCGTCGGCTCGTTTTCGTCATGCATCCCGATGCTGTCGAGCAGGTCACGGTCTCGGGCCGCCAGCGCTACGACAAGAAGGGCAGCTACGACGTCGTCCGGAAGTATCTGATCGGCCAAGGTCTGGTCGGCAGCACCGGCGATCTGTGGCGCCGCCAGCGGAAGCTAATGGCGCCCTTCTTCACTCCGAGGGGTGTCGCGACCTACGCGGACCTGGTGATCCGCGACTCGTTGCGCTTCGCCGTGCGCTGGGAGGACCTGGCCGACGAAGGGCGGGAGGTCGACCTGTCGGAAGAGATGATGTTGATCACCGCCTCGATCATCCTCAAGGCGATGTTCAGTTCGGAGACGCCTGAGTCGATCACGCAGATCAAGAGCGCCGTCGAGACGATGATCGCGTACGTCGACACCCAGATTGTTCCCGTCCGCGTGCCGACGTGGGTGCCCAGCAGGCGCAACCGCCGCTATTTCAACGCCCGCGATCTGGTGCATGGTTCGATCGCGGCACTGATCGCCGAGCGCCGGGCGATCCACGAGACGGACTGGCCGAACGACCTGCTGTCACGCCTCATGGAGACGCGCGACCCCGACACAGGCGAGGCGATGGCCGAAACCTTGCTGCGGGATGAATCGATCACCATGTTCTTCGCCGGCCATGAGACGACCGCGCGAACCATGGCGGCGGCCTGGTACGCACTCGGGACGCACCCCGAAGTCGCTGCGCGGCTGCACGAGGAGCTCGACTCCGTCTTCGGAGATCATGCACCAACTCTGGAGGAACTGCATCACCTCCCCTACACGCTTCAGGTCGTGAAGGAGGTCTTGCGGTTGTACCCAGCGGCGCCTTTCTAGGCGCGAGATGCCATCGAGAACGACCAGATCGGTGGCTACGACGTGCCGTCCGGGGCCGCGATCATGCTTTCGCCGTTCTACACACACCGGCATCCCGACTTCTGGACCGATCCCGACCGCTTCGACCCCGATCGGTGGACACCGGATGCCGAGACCACCCGTCACGGGCACTCCTACCATCCCTTCGCAGCCGGGCCGCGGATCTGCATCGGCAACAACTTCTCGCTGCTCGAGAGCCACCTGCTGCTCGCGATCCTCGCGCGACGCTTCCGCCCGCGCCTACGCGATGGGTTCGTACCGCACTTCGTTATGCACGGCACGCTGAGCATCGAGGGCGGCCTGCCTGCCGTGATCGAGACGCGGTGATCCACTGGTTCGTCGGAGCGCGGTGCGTGTGGTCACGATCGGCACCGGGCACGCGTCACTATCCGCCACTACTGTGATCGCTAGTGCCGCGTTCGTAAGCGAAGATCAACACCAAAGGAGGTCAGCATGGACCTGATGGAAATTACCGAGAAGGAGCGGCTGAGTCGTGAGGAGGCGGCCGCCCGCCTGCACGCCCTCGCGGACGCGCTCGCTCGGCACAACGAGGTCGAGTTTGAACGCGGCGGTCTGCGCTTCACGGTTCATGTGCCCGACGAGGTCGACTTCAAGCTCGAGATCGAGATCGGCGAGGACGAGCGCGAGCTGGAGGTCGAGATCACGTGGTGATCGAGACCGAAGCCGCTCACCCGTGAACGCCTAATGGCCTCCGCCGCGTGTGCGTATTGAGTTTCCCCGAAGATCAGCTCAAAGCGCCACACCTGGGGATCGCCGGAGAACATTGCGCTCGCGCCGGCCCAAGAGGATTTCGCCTTGTGCTGTGGCATCCGTGGTTCGACGGGTTGTCGACAGGCTGATCAGAGATCAGCGGGGAGTCGGGGAGCCATAGGAAGTGCCGAGGCGGCGGCCGCGTCGATCTCGATGAGCCTGGTGATACGCCACAGTCTCGAACCCTTCCGGCCTCAGTGCGTTGGAAATGTGGCCGTCTGGCTTGCGCTAGGGCGGGCTTGAGAGGGTAAATTTCGACCCACACGCGCGCACCACGAGGCCCCCTACGGAGAGCACCCTTGTCGTCCAATACCGCCTTGTCTCGGCGCATTCACAGTGCCCTTGACAGGCGCGTCCTCCTTCATCTAACCGTGATCCCCGTTCTCGGACTCGTCCTCGCTTTTTCGGCTTGCGGGTCCTCTTCACCGAACTCAAGCGACACTCCACGCAGCAGCCCCACGACCAGCTCGAAGGGCCCAGATACCAAGGCCAACTGCTCCTCGCAGGCGATCTTGTCGGCCCTGCCGGGCGGTGCGACCATGCAGGAGTTCACCTGCGCAAAGGTCGGCGACACCGAGTGGGCGGCTGCGCGTGTTAGCCCGGGCGATACTGTCTTCTTCTTGCAATGGAACGGCACCAAATGGAACGCCCAGGACTCCCAGAGCATCTGCGGCACCGCATCGGCGGGCCTGCCCCAGTCGCTCCTGTCCTACTGCAAGGCGGCGCCGTCCTCGTCGCCAACGACGCCGGCCACCGCGGCTTGCACGTCCGAGGCGATTCTTGCCGCGCTCCCGGCCGGCGCCACGATGCAGGAGTTCACCTGCGCCGACGTCAGTGGGAAGTTGTGGGCCGCGGCGCGTGTTAGCCCGGGCGATACTGTCTTCTTCTTGCAGTGGAACGGCACCAAATGGAACGCCGAAGACTCCTCCAGCGTCTGCGGCACCGCATCGGCGGGCCTGCCTCAGTCGCTCCTGTCCTACTGCAAGTAGTCCTGACCTAACTGCTCAGCGCTGACACATCGGGCCTGGCTAGTTATCAACGCAGCCCGGTGAACCAGACTGCACAGGGTTCAACCGGACCGGGCGACGCCGCGGAAGTTGCGGCGCAGGAGCAGCACGGCCACCGTGATCACCCACAGCCAAAACATCAGGTAGAACGGCAGCCAGATGTAGCTAGTCCAGCTGATGCGGCTGAGTGCGAGGCCCACTCCGCTTGCGATGGCCAGCCATCCCACCCA
>DATFBI010000194.1:0-10476 GCA_035253925.1 Propionibacteriaceae bacterium | reverse complement strand
ACGCTCGGAGGTGACTTGAGCGTCAAAATAGATCGACGCTGAGTCATCGCTCAGTGCCTCGTCCAGATTTGTCGTGTAATCCGCCACGCTGTGCTGAGCAGCGAGAGCCGCAAGCCTCTCGGCGTTCCGGCCAACGAGAATTGGCTCAACCGTGACGCGGTCGCCATCGCGCAGCAGGACCCCATCATCGTCCCTGATGGGCAGGACGGATCGCACGAAATGCTGTCGGTAGCCCATCCGCCCGGTTACTCCATTCATGATCACTCGAACCGTGCGCTGAGCCATCGTCATCTCCAAACGGTTGGGGTTGCGTATGTCAGAAAACGCTTTCGCACTCGCTTTGTGGAATATAACGTCCGGAGCTTGACGAACGCAATGCAGGTGGCCGGGACTGCGTGTGCTCAGTGCGCTTCGCGGACATTGTGAGTACGGTGTAACTCAAGTCTCTCAGTTTGGTTTCATCGTCTGCAGGGAAATTGACAACCATGAAGCAGACAACCTAGTCTGCCCGTAAGTCTTCGAGAAAACGCTTTCACAGCAACGGCGAAGGGAACAAAATGGCCATTAACCGGAGGCAGTTTCTATTAGGAGCCGGAGGGCTAGCTGCTGCGGCCACCACGATGGGGCTAGGGGCCTGCGCCCCTGGGTCTCGGGGAGGCAGTGGTTCGCAGGGTGGCGGCGGTGAGGGGGGCGCGACCACCCTGGCTTTGGCCTGGTGGAGCAATCCGACGCGCACCAAGAACACCGAAGCGATGATCGCTGAGTACATGAAGGCCAATCCCAATGTGAAGATCGAGGGCCAGCCGGGTGACTTCAGTAGCTACTGGGACAAGCTGGCCACCCAGACGGCCGGCGGCCAAGCACCCGACATCATTCAGATGGACATGAACTACATTTCCGAGTACGGCACCCGCGGCGCTCTGCTGGATCTGGGCAGCATTGATACGTCCAAGTTCATCGAAGGTACCGTCGAGTCAGGCAGGATCAACGACAAGCTCGTTGGCATCAATGCCGGCATCAACACTGCGGTCATCATGGCCAATCCCACGGTCTTCGAGAAGGCCAAGATGGACCTGCCCGACGACAAAACCTGGACCTGGGACCAGATGATTGAGGTTGGTGCCGAGGCCGCCTCCAAAGCTGGAGTGCCCTTCGGCGTCGGACAGCTCCTCAACTCAGACACAATGTTCGGCATCTTGGTACGACAGCGCGGCAAGAACCTCTTCACTCCGGACGGGCTCGGGTTTGATGTAGCGGATGCTCAGGCCTGGTACGACCTCCTGCTCAAGGGCGTGAAAGCCAAGGCCTTTGGAACCCCCGAGGAGATGAGCGAGGTGGTTGCCAAGCCGCTGGATGAGAGTCCGGTTGTGGTCGGGAGCGGTGCCATGCAGTACCAGAACTCCAATCAGCTGCTGGCAGTGAGCGAGGCGGCCGGGCAAAAGATCGAGATGCTGCGGCCACCAAGCTTGGCGGGCAAGGCAACCGAACGCAAAGGTTGGTATAAGGCGAGCATGTTGTGGTCCGCGTCGAGCAAGAGCAAGAATCCAGAGGCGGCAATCGCCTGGATCAACTGGTTTGCGAACTCCCCGGACGCTGCAGGCATCGATCTGGCTGAGCGGGGCATCCCGCCGAACGCTGAGGTTCTGGCCGCAGTCCAGTCCAAGTTCTCCCCCGAGCAACAGGTAGTCGCGAAATTTATCGAGGACATCAAGACCGAGGTAGGCAACACCCCGATCGCCCCACCCCCAGGCGGCGGGACGATAGCCGAACTCTTGACCCGTCACGGGACTGATGTCCTCTTTGGGCGGACGAGCTCAGCTGAGGGTGCGCAGAAGTTTGTGGACGAGCTCAAGTCCAACCTTCAGGTCTGAGCCGTGAGCGCCGTCTCAGAGCTTTCGACTATCCATCGCGTCAAGGCCAAGACGCCGGAGGAGAAGCGGCTCCAGAAGAAGGAGGCAGGCCGGGACAACAAGGCGGGTTATCTGTTCTTGCTGCCCTGGCTGATCGGACTTGTGCTGATCATCGGCGGGCCAATGATCGCTTCGCTGTACCTGTCCTTTACCAACTACAGCCTGATCCAGGCACCCGAGTGGGTCGGTATAGATAACTACCTCCGGATGCTCGATGACCCGCGTCTGCACAAGTCGCTCGCGGTCACGTTCATCTACGTGATCGTCGGCGTTCCGCTGCAACTGATTGTGGCTTTGGCCATCGCCATGCTGTTGAACGAGGGGATGAAGGGGCTGGCGTTTTACCGGTCGATCTTCTATTTGCCGTCGATGCTCGGCGCCTCGGTTGCCATTGCTGTGCTTTGGCGGCAGATGTTTGAGGTGGACGGTTTGGTGAACCAAGTCCTCAGGCTGTTCGGATTCCAAGCCACTACCAGCTGGATCGCCGATCCGCAGTGGGCATTGTGGACCATCATCTTGTTGCACGTCTGGACGTTCGGCTCACCAATGGTGATCTTTTTGGCAGGTCTGCGGCAGATTCCTGGAATGTATTACGAGGCGGCAAGTGTCGACGGCGCAAGCCGTTGGGCCCAGTTCAAAAAGATCACCCTGCCGCTGCTGTCTCCGATCATCTTCTTCAACTTGGTGCTGCAGATCATCAATGCTTTCCAGACATTCACGCAGGCCTTTGTAGTTTCAAACGGGACCGGCGGTCCTGCGGACGAGACACTGTTTTACACGCTGTATCTCTATCAGCGCGGGTTCGTGCAGTTCCAGATGGGTTATGCCGCCGCGATGGCCTGGCTGCTGGTGGTGATTATCGCGGCTTTTACCGCTATCAACTTCTTCGCCTCAAAGTATTGGGTGTTTTACGGTGACTGATCTTCAAATTCAGGGCGAAGTCGCCCCCGTTGACGCGCGCTTTACCGGACCGGCTCCTCAAGAGGCGATCCATCACCGCCCCACGTGGCGGGACCGAACACGGTCGGTGATCAAGCACATACTGTTGCTCGCCGCCAGCGTGGTGATGATCTATCCGCTGCTCTGGCTGGTGGCCAGTTCACTCCGGCCCACCGAGGTCATCTTCCGTACTCCGGGACTTTGGCTGAACGACCTGTACGTAGAGAACTACACCGAGGGTTGGTATTCGCTGTCCTATCCTTTCGGCCAATACATCATCAACTCCGCGATCGTGGTGGTCGGGGCGATTGCCGGCAATCTGTTTGCCTGCACGCTAGCCGCCTACGCGTTTGCCCGGCTGAATTTCCGGCTGCGGGGCCTGTGGTTCGCCATCATGCTGCTGACGCTCATGCTGCCCTTCCACGTCGTGGTGGTGCCGCAGTACATCCTCTTCAATGCGCTGGGGTGGGTGAACACATTCGTTCCACTGATCTTGCCTAAGTTCCTGGCGGTTGATGCATTCTTCATCTTCTTGATGGTCCAGTTCATCCGAGGCATTCCCAGGGAGCTGGACGAGGCGGCTCGAATCGACGGTTGCGGCCACTGGAAGATCTTCAGCAGGGTCATGCTTCCGCTGATGGGTCCAGCGCTAGCTACTACGGCGATCTTCACGTTCATCTGGACCTGGAGCGATTTCTTCACCCCGCTGATCTACCTGACCGATCCCATCGCCTACACGGTTCCGGTCGCGTTGCGCTCGTTCCTTGACGCGACGGCTGGGAGCAACTGGGGCGCCATGTTCGCCATGTCGGTGGTCACGTTGATCCCGCTCTTCCTGGTGTTCTTGTTCGGCCAACGGTTCTTGGTCCGCGGCATCGCCACAACTGGCGGCAAGTAGCAAGAGAGGGGGACCCGGCTTAACCGGGTCCGCCAGGAGCGGGACACGGCTCACTTTAGGGTTGCTGACTAGGTCAAGAAAAATTCTGGGTCGGTGACCAGCACGACAATGATGAAGGTGACGTACAGGATCCACAGGACGTTGAAGATGTAGCCGAGCACCAGCCCGGCGGTGGCGAAGCCGCTGCCGCCCTCGCCGGTCCGGCGGATCTGCTTCTTGGCGATGTTTTTACACACCGGAAATCGCGAGATCTGGCCGTTAGGCAGGGTGAACAGTCATTGGATGGCTGTCTATGCATCCGGCCAGTACAAGTCGGCCCAGCGCCGAGCCGACGCACATGCGGCGTCCAGCGGTCCGGCCTCGGGATGCCAGGCTCGCTCCCACTCCAAGGTGACCGTACCGGCATACCGTCGGCGGATGAGGAGCTCGGCAAATTCGGCCGTCGGCAGTGTGCCCTCACCCACCAGCAGCGGCGTAGTGCTTTCAGCTAGGTCGGCGTCCTTGATCTGCACGCTGCCAAGCCCGGCGGATAACCACGGGGCCAGAGCCGTCCAGGAGTCCTCAAGCCGCTCTCCGACCCGCCAGGGGTGCATCAGGTCCCAGATCGCCCCGACGGGTCCGTCGACCTGAGCAAGGATCGCCGCGACCTGCTGCCCGGTGGGATGCGAGTCGTGCGTCTCCAGCGCGACCACCACTTCGCACTCGCTGGCGTATTCCGCGACGGCGTTGAGACGACGGGCGGCTCGGGCATTCACCTCTTCCCGAGGTTCCAGCAGCTGCGGTATGCGGTCGTATGGCCCAGGTTCGGCCGGGGCGCCCGGAAACACCCGGACCGTAGCGGTACCGAGGTCCGAGGCGAAGTCCAGAGCGGCGACCAGGGCCCCAAGCACAACGTCGTCCTCCGTGCTGGCGGCTACCTTGACATAGCTGGCGATGCCCGTGACCGCGATGCCGGCAGCCTCGATTTCGGCCCGGACGGCGTGCCGCTGAGCCCGGGTCAGAGTGGGATCAGCAATTTCCCCCGCGCTCAGCCGTAGCTCCAGGCCGGGCACCCCCGTCCGGCGGAGATACGCGAGTACCTCTAGCAGGCTCTCCCCGGGTGCGCCGAGCGTCGACGCGGACAGAGTGATCATGGGCCCATCTTTGGCAAGGATGAATATTCGCCACTTTAGGTGCCACAGCCGCTTTCAAAGGCTCAGCGGCAACACCTTCCAGATGTGGCCTTTGACGTGACTGAATGTAAGTAGCCCATTGCGAGCCGACCGGGCGGGTCGGGTCGTCTTCAGGCCCGGAAGTCTGGTTAGAGGCCAGACATGGAGAGGACATTAGTCATGACCGAGACGACACCACGCGACGACACTCCGCGACGCAGACCACGGGTGGCGGTTAACCCGATCCCGTACTGGAGCCGGGAGGGAAAGGTCGACAAGTCCAAGGAGGTATTTGACCAGGCGTTCGCCGACTTCGCCGACATTGGGTTTACCGCCGTCAAGGCTGACGTCCCGGACGGCATGCCCGTCGCCGAGTATGCCGAGTGGCTCAACAGCTATGGTTTGGCGCCGTCCTTAAGCCTGTTCAACTCCCCGTTCGACGAGACGATCGACATAACCGAGGAGGTGGAGCGCGCTAAACGGTTCGCGGCTGATCAGGTTGCTTTGGGCTTGGATCGGACCATGGTCTCGTCGATGGCTGTACCGGCGCGGATGGCTGAACCGGCGGTTGGCACGGACTTCGACAAGAACCGGTTGGCGCTTGCTATCGAGAATTGCGGCGTTGTCTGTCAGGTACTGCAGAGCGAGGGCCTGCGACCCTTGCACCACTCCCACGTCGGCGGTGTGTTTGAAACCGAGGAGGAGATCACCCGATTACTCGACACGCTCGGCTCAGACGTCATCGGGGTGGGGCCCGACACTGGGCATCTGCGCTGGGCGGGTGTTGACCCGGCGGCCTTCATCCGGCGCTACTCCGACCGCATCGGCGGCATCCACATCAAAGACTGCTTTCCCGACTACCTGGATCCCGCAGCTCGCAGAGGAATGAGTTACCACGAGGTATCGGCAACCAAGCGGTTATGGGCGGAACCGGGTTTAGGCGTAGTCGACTTTGATGCCGTCATTGCCGCCGTGCCCGAGGACTACGACGGCGACTACATGATCGAAGTGGACGTGCCCAGCGTGGACTCCCGCTACGACTCCCACAAGATGTCGTTCAACTGGGCCCGCCAAGCACTGAACTTCGCGCAGATCTGATCGAGGGCCTGGTGGATTCAGTCACAGATCCATTACTAGAACTGGGCTGAGTCAACTCAGTTTAGTTTCGCCGCCAGTAGGGAATTGCTACCCAGAGGTAGACGACCCTAGCCTGCCCCTTTTGAGAAAGCGCTTTCACGGCAGCGGCGAAGGGAAGAACGATGGCCATTAACCGAAGACAGTTTCTGATTGGAGCCGGAGGGCTCGCGGCTGCGGCGACCACGGGGCTGACAGCCTGCGCACCTGGGTCTCAGGGTGGTGGTTCTCAGCAAGGCGGTGGTGAGGGCGGAACGATCAACCTGGCTCTCACCTGGTGGGGCAACCCGACGCGTAACAAGAACACCGAGGCCATGATCGCTGCGTACCAGCAGGCCAACCCCAACGTGAAGATCTCGCCGCAACCGGGTGAGGGCGCAAGTTATTGGGACAAGTTGGCCACGCAGACAGCCGGCGGCCAGGCGCCCGACATCATTCAGATGGACATGAACTACATCGCGGAGTACGGCACTCGCGGCGCACTCTTGGATTTGAAGGACGTCGACACCTCCAAGTTCGTCGAGGGCACGGTCGAGTCGGGCAGGATCAACGACAAGCTGGTGGGCGTCAATGCCGGCATCAATAGCGCGCTCATCTTTGGCAACCCCAAGGTCCTCGAAAAGGCCAAGATGGAGATGCCCGACGACACCACCTGGACCTGGGACCAGCTGATCGAGATTGGTGCCGAGGCTGCTTCCAAAGCGGGCGTTCCCTTCGGCGTGGCAATGCTGATCAACTCAGACGCATTGTTCGGCACCTGGGTGCGCCAGCAAGGCAAGGAGCTCTTCACCCCAGATGGGCTGGGGTTTGAGGTAGCCGAAGCTCAAGGCTGGTACGACTTCCTTGCCAAGGGCGTGAAAGCCAAGGCTTTTGGTACACCTGAGCAGATCAGCGAGGAGATTCCGAAGCCGCTGGACCAGAGTGCGATCGTGGTCGAGAATGCCGCCCTGTCGTTCTACAACTCCAATCAGTTGGAGGCGGTCAGCAACGCGGCAGGGGGTGATTACTTGATGGAGATGCTGCGGGGTCCGAGCATGACCGGCAAGGCAACCGAACGGAAAACTTGGTATAAGGCAAGCATGCTGTGGTCCGCGTCGGCGAGGAGCAAGAACCCGGAGGCCGCAGTTGCGTGGATCAACTGGTATGCGAATTCCCCGGAGGCCGGCAACATTGAGAAGGCCGAGCGAGGCATCCCGCCGAGCGCCGAGCTGCTGGCCGCGGTCGAGCCCAACCTGTCTCCTGCGCAAAAGGCAGTCGCGCAGTACATCGCCGACATCAAGCCGGAGGTGGCCAATACCCCGATCGCTCCACCTCCTGGCGGCGGGACGATACCCGAGGTCTTGTCACGTCATGGGATTGATGTCCTCTTCGGGCGGGCGAGTAGTGCTGAGGCCGCGCAGAAGTTCGTGGACGAGCTGAAGTCAAATCTTCAGGTCTGAGCCAGAGCACCATCTCCGAGCTTTCGACCGTCCATCGCACTAAGGCAAAATGCCAGAGGAGGAGCGGCTTATGTCGCCATGTCGGTGGTCACCTTGGTCCCGCTCTCCCTGGTGTTCGTGTTCGGCCAGCAGTTCTTGGTCAAGGCGTCACCACCACCGGCTGAAAGTAACTCAGTGCGGGACCTCGCTTAGCCGGGTCCCGCTCCTACTCCTCGAAAGGTTCTGCTGTGACTTCTCAACGACGCTATGTGGTGGTTGGAACTGGCCATCGCGTCCAGATGTACCTCGATGCCATATCCGGCGACCACCGAGACGACGCAGAGCTAGCCGGGCTGGTTGAGCCGAACCCGGGTCGGCTCGAGTTCCATCTGGACCGGCTGTCCAATGCGGGTCTCGACGTCAATGGGGTGTTCACCGGCCACCCTGATGAGTTAGAGCGGATCCTCAGCGAGACAAGTGCCGACCGCGTGATCGTTACCTCGCCTGACTACACCCATGCAGAGTTGATCATGCGTTCGCTAGATGCTGGCGTCGACGTAGTAGTGGAAAAGCCACTGACAATCAACCCCGAGGGGACCCGGCAGATCGCCGATGCTGTCCAGCGCTCTGGCCGGCAAGTGATCGTGACACACAACTACCGCTACTCGCCGCGGAACTCCGGGCTGAAGGAGTTGATCAAGAATGGCGCGATCGGAACGCCGCTGTCAGTCACGTTCGAATGGGTTCTCGACACTGCACACGGCGCGGACTACTTCCGTCGTTGGCATCGGGACAAGACCAACTCCGGCGGTTTGCTGATTCACAAGGCGTCGCATCATTTTGATCTTGTGAATTGGTGGCTTGCTGACACTCCGACGCAGGTATATGCCCGCGGCGGGGTGCAGTTCTATGGGGCGGAAAACGCTGCTGTACGCGGGATCGGGCCGCATCCGGAGCGGGGCACCCACGACGGTGCGCATAGCCCGTGGGAGCTGGACCTACGTGATGATCCTCGCCTGAAGGCGCTCTACCTGGACAGCGAGGCTTATGACGGTTACCAGCGTGATCAAGACGTCTTCGGGCCGGGGGTGACTACAGAGGACAATCTGGCGGTGATCGTGGACTATGCCCGGGGTGCGACGCTCAGCTACTCGCTCAATGCGCATTCTCCATGGGAGGGCTACCGGGTGGCGGTCAATGGTGACGAGGGTCGCGCCGAGCTTGACGTCGTTGAGCGGGCCGCGGTGTTGACCGACGCGGAAGGTCGGTACGTGGTCGATCCGAGTGCCGCCGCGGTGGAATCCTCGACGCGAACTGGCGGCGAGCGGCTCACCCTGCAACGCCACTGGGAGGTCGCCCAGGACGTCAAGATCGAAGAAGGCGCCGGAGCCCATGGCGGAGGCGACGCGCTGCTGCTTGCCGATATCTTCCGTGGCGCTGGCGAGGATTGGCTGGAACGATCGGCAGATTGGGTGGATGGTGTCCGCGCGATTGCCGTCGGGATGGCAGGGAATGAGTCGCTGCGTACCGGGCAGTCCGTCAAGATCACTGATCTTGACCTCGGTGTGGATCTTGCCCGATGAGCACGCTCGAGCTCGACCCGCACCGGGCGCTTCCATTTCCGGCAGAGCAGCGCAGCATCGCCTGGGAAATCTACGGCGAGACAAAGGATCTGCCTCTGATCTGCATGCATGGGCATGTCGAACCGGAGGTCTTCGCCGAGGATCTTCCCTTTGCGGACCCCGCGCAGTTGTTGATCGTTCCCGATCACTATGTGTTCCGGATGCTGGCTTCCCAGGGCATCGAGGCCGCACGCCTTGGGGTGCCGCGACTTGATGGAGGTCCGGTCGAGACCGACTCTCGGAGTATCTGGCGGACGTTCTGTGAGAACTGGAAGCTCTTTCGCGGCACGCCCTCGCGCTACTGGCTGGAGCACGAGCTGGTCGAGGTTTTCGGGGTCGATCTGGTGCCCAGCGCTGAGACAGCCGACGAAATCTATGACCAGATCGCTGCCTGCGTAGCCGATCCTGGATTCCGTCCGCGGGCACTGCTTGATCGCTTCAACATTGAGGTGATCTCCACCACGGACTCGGCGACATCAGACCTACGGCACCACGCCAAAGTTGCCGCCGACGGTCTGGGCGAGCGTGTTCTCCCGACCTTCCGGCCGGACAGTCTGGCCTATTTGGATCGACAGACCTGGCGGGCCGAGATTTCGGAGCTGGCCGAGTTGTCGGGGCGCGACACCTCGACGTACGAGGGCTTTCTTGAGGCACTGCGTACCCGGCGCGCAGCCTTCGTCGAAGCAGGGGCCCGCGCCACCGATCACGGGCATCTGCTGGCCGACACCACCCCGATGGACGCCAACGACGCCGGCGAGTTGTATTCGCGTGTTCTCGACGGCGCGGAGCCGAGCCAGGCAGAAGTCGACGCCTTCGCGGCGAACATGCTGTACCAGATGGCTGAGATGTCGTGCGAGGACGGCCTGGTGATGCAGATCCACCCCGGCGTCCTGCGCAACCACAACACCGCGATCTTCACAACCTACGGGGCAGACAAGGGCTACGACATTCCGATTCAGACCGAGTTCACCCGTGCCCTGCGGCCGATTTTGGACAGGTTCGGCACCGACCCGCGCTTCCGCGTCATCCTCTTTACCGTCGACGAGACGGTCTACAGCCGGGAACTCGCACCGATCGCCGGCACCTACCCTTCGGTGCGACTGGGCGCCCCATGGTGGTTCCTCGACTCACCGGAGGGCATGCGCCGCTTCCGGGAGCTTGCTGTGGAGACTGCTGGCTTCTACAACACTTCGGGCTTTGTAGACGACACGCGCGCGTTCGCATCCATACCCGCCCGCCACGACCTGTTCCGTCGTGTCGACGCAGGCTATCTGTCTCGTTTGGTTCTGGAGCACCGGCTCAGCGTGGACGAGGCCGTGGAGACTGCCATTGACTTGACGTACAACCTGCCCAAGGAGTCTTACCCGCAGCCTGCGCGCTGAGCGCTGTATTCAATGTTGAGTG
>DATFBI010000193.1:0-2992 GCA_035253925.1 Propionibacteriaceae bacterium | reverse complement strand
CCTTCTGGCAGCCGAGGCACCGGACATCGGGATTCTCGGGCTGGGCGATGTCGCCGGCTACCCGGAGCCAGCCGAAACTGAGCGCACCTTTGAGGGCAATGCGTTACTTAAGGCCCGGGCCTGTGTGTCAGCAACCGGGCTGCCGGCATTGGCAGATGATTCGGGGCTCGCGGTTGACGTACTCAATCAGATGCCCGGGGTACGCTCGGCGCGCTGGGCAGGCCCCGGCGCGAGTGATGAGGAGAACAACGCCTTGTTACTGCGTCAGCTGGAGGATGTGCCGGCGGCCGAGCGGACAGCGCGGTTTGTTTGCGCCATGGCGTTGGTGCTTCCCGACGGCACGGAACATGTACGTCTCGGGGAGATGCGAGGGCGGCTGGCTGTCAGTCCGGCCGGTCAGAATGGCTTCGGCTACGATCCGCTGTTCGTTGCTGAGGGGAACATTATGACCAACGGGCAACTCGACCCGTCAATCAAGGATGAAATCAGCCACCGTGGCCGCGCGGTACGCGCCATCCTGCCCGTGCTGATTGCCGAGCTGCGTCGGTCGGAGTCTGTCGCTGGGTCGGCTGCCACGTGTTAGCCGTCCGCCGGGGGAGGAAGGATGAGTGGTGAAGACCTACCTCGATTTGCTTGATCACGTACTGACACGAGGTGTGGACAAGAGTGACCGGACCGGCACCGGCACGCTGAGCACCTTCGGCTACCAGATGCGCTTTGATCTTCGTGACGGGTTTCCACTGCTGACGACGAAGAAGCTGCATACCCGGTCGATCATCGGTGAGTTGTTGTGGTTCATCCAGGGCTCGACGAATGTCAAATGGCTTCACGAGCAGGGCATAACCATTTGGGATGAGTGGGCCGATGCAGACGGCGAACTCGGACCGATCTATGGCTATCAGTGGCGCTCCTGGCCAACACCGGGTGGCGGGCATATTGATCAACTAGCTGATGTGATCAATTCCATCAAGACTGTTCCGGACTCCCGCCGGCACATGGTCAGCGCGTGGAATGTCGCCGATCTTGCCGATATGGCATTGCCGCCCTGTCACGCCATGTTCCAGTTTTACGTCGCGCAAGGGCGGCTGTCCTGCCAGCTTTATCAGCGCTCGGCAGACATCTTCCTTGGCGTTCCGTTCAACATCGCCTCTTACGCGTTGCTCACCCATATGGTCGCCCAGGTTTGCGGATTGGAAGTCGGTGACTTCGTCCACACTCTTGGTGATGCACACCTTTATCTCAATCACCTGGAACAGGCGCGACTGCAATTGCGCCGCGAGCCACGCCCGCTTCCGAGGCTGGTGCTCAACTCCACTGTCAGCTCGATCGACGACTTCACCTTCGACGACATCGTCATCGAGGGATACGACCCACACCCGGGCATCAAAGCGCCGATCGCGGTCTGATCATGCCCGAGATCATCGAGCCCAAGATCATAGGGCCTGCTGAAATCATTGGAATTGCTGCTGTGGCGGCCAACGGGGTGATCGGTACCGGGAACGACATACCTTGGCGAATTCCGGCGGACTGGCAACGGTTCAAGGCCCTGACTATGGGGCACGTGCTGATCATGGGCCGCAGGACATATGACTCCATCGGCCGGCCACTGCCGGGGCGGACCACGTTCGTGATCACTCGAGATCGCATGTGGCGGGGCGACGGCGTACGGGCGGTGCCGTCTGTGGCTGAGGCGTTCGGCCAGGCCCGGCTACTCCATCCAAAGATCATCTTTATTGCCGGAGGCGGCGAGATCTACCGTGCCGCCTGGCACCTGCTCACCGGTCTTGAGATCACCGAGGTGGATCAGCAGGCGTCAGGGGAGGTGACCTTTCCCACCATCGATCCCAATGAATGGAGCGAAACGAGCCGTGAGCCGCGCGAAGGCTACAGCTTTGTCAGTTACCGGCGCAGAAAGAGTTCCACAGATTGACAGTCTGCGCGCGGCTGGCCCGAGGCAGGCGACGCTGACCTTAGAATCGGCGTTCGTGTGCCGCACACGTTATCTAAGGCGCACCTGCTATCTAAGGAGAGAGTCTCATGCGGGAACCATCCCTCACTGCAAAACTTGGCGCCGAATTCCTCGGAACGTTCTTGCTGGTGTTCGGGGTGTGCGGCAGTGTCGTTGTCGCCAGTGAGTTTCTCAACAAGAACGACGTTCAATTGGGCATCGGGCTGCTCGGCATATCGCTGGCCGCCGGCTTCGCCGTGCTGGTCGGTGCATTCGCCTTCGGTCATGTCTCGGGCGGTCACTTCAACCCCGCGGTCAGCATCGGCCTAGCGATAGCGAAGCGGTTCGAGTGGAAGGGCGTCCTGCCGTACGTCATCACGCAAGTCGTCGCGGCCACTGTCGCTGGCGTTCTGTTGCTAGCGATCGCATCCGGAAAGCCCGGTTTCAGCGCTGTGGAGAGTGGTTTTGCGACCAACGGCTATGGAGACCGGTCACCCGGTGGTTATGGTCTCGTCGCCGCCCTGATCACCGAGATCATCATGACCGCGGTCTTCCTCTACATCATTGTGGGCGCCACCGATGACCGCGCGCCGAAAGGGTTCGCGCCTATTGCAATCGGTCTCGGCTTGACAGTGATCCATCTTGCGAGCATCCCGATCGACGGGACCTCGGTTAACCCGGCGCGCTCGCTTGGCGTGGCCTGGTTCGCCGGTGGTGACGCCCTCGCTCAGATGTGGTTGTTCATCGTCGGACCCATAATCGGAGCGGCGATTGCCGGTGCGACGTACGCCATCATCACCGGTGTTGGGACGAGGGACGTAGGTGTCGCCCAGAATCCAGAGCTGGAGAGCGAAAGTCGAGAACGGACTGCTTAGCCCGGTCACGCGTGCCGAAGGAGGGACTCGAACCCTCACACCCGAAGGCACAGGAACCTAAATCCTGCGTGTCTACCAGTTCCACCACTCCGGCTCTGCTTATTGCTCCGCTCGCTGCGCTCGCTGTGTCCAATGGCTCGCTCCGCTCGCTGGCGATGTTCGCTGGGGA
>DATFBI010000192.1:0-9208 GCA_035253925.1 Propionibacteriaceae bacterium | reverse complement strand
GCACGAATTTTGGGCTGCTTGCAGCAATGCCGACGCGGCTCTACGAAACTCCCCCCTTCCCCGTAGCCCGGAGTGCCATGAGAAATCGCCTGCGCGCGCTAAGTGCCGTGGTTATCGCTGGAATTGCCTTGGCAGTGCCAGCCCAGATGGCGTACGCCGATTCCATGGAAGAACTAACGGTGGCTCATCGGGGTGCCAGCACTTCGAAATTAGCCGAAGGCACACTGCCTGCTTAAGTACGCGGTGAAGAATCGCGCGGACATCCTAGATGCCGACATTCGCTGGACCAAGGACGGTCCCGACCCTGACAACTTGGGAACGATGGTGATCTTGCACGACGCCACGCTCGATCGAATTACAAACTGCAAGGGAAGCGTTTCGTCATGGCTATGGTCAGCAATTTGGGATAAATGCCGCACCGACGTTGGCGGCCAGCAGCTGATGTGGTTGGTCGACCTGCTCCAATATGGCAACACAGTCGGGAAGTCCCTCGCCTTGGAAATCAAGGTATCCCCAATCACCGATGCCCAGGCAAATCAATTGTGGGACGCAATCAAGAACTCCCGGGTCCAATTGCACGCCACCTCGGCCAGGCTCGCTGCGCTGAACAAGATCAAGAAGTTGGACGCCGCTGATCCCAACCACCGACTCAGCTACGCGCTGGGCACTTCAGGGGCCGGTGGCTGGCCATCAGTGTCTCCGATCAAGAAGGTCGGCACAGCGGTGCATGCCAAACTCACGATCCCTGCTGAGGTGGTGCGCAGCTACCGCCTGGCCAACATCAAGGTGTTTGTCTATACCGCAAGGAATGAGTCCGATCAGGCTCGAATGATCGCACTGCAGCCGTACGCCGTAGTCGTCAACGATCTTGCCCGGTTCCAGGAATGGCGCGATGCCGCGGATGGATCGGCATAGCGACTTCCAAGCGCACCTATTGATCTCTGCTGGAGGGTCTTGATTGGCCATCCTCGAATATGCTCGGCTCGCTGGACGCCGATCGGAAATCAAGATCATGTGCGATGAGGCGTGCCTGAACGGTCTCCTGCTCCGGACCGATGTTGATCATGACAGTTACCGTGCTGTTGACGCTGACCATAGCGCCGACCTTGGGGGTCTGCCGGATCGCCGTATCGACGGAGGCACCTTCGACACCATGAATGAATTCGAACCGGGGCACCAGATCGGCATTTCGTAGCACGCTTTCCACACCTATCTGCCCAAGGCCCAGTACCGCAGGTACCTCGGTCGTTGTCACGGCAGCCTGTGGCCGGTCGGATTTGTAGAAGCCGAACGCACTCGCGCCAGCGACAACCAGAAGCAACGCGGTCATGCTTGCCATGAGGCGCCTGGCAGGAGGTCTCATGGTGACCGGCCCTTCGACAGCGCGTCGATCGGCTGAATCGTCGTAGTCGTTATGCTTCTCGGCTGGCTCAATCACCGGTATACGAAGCAATGTGCTGGCTGCAGGCGGATGGCCGTTGCGGATGCTTTCCAGGTCCGCCTTCATTTCAGCAGCCGACTGATAGCGGTCTTCTGGGTTCTTCGCGAGGGCCTTCAAGACGATCGCATCAATGTCAGCGGAAATCTCCGGGTTCGCGCCGCTGGGCGGAGATGGCGGTTCGGAGATGTGCTGGAAAACGATGCCCACCATTGAGTCACCGGTGAACGGCGGTTCCCCGACAAGCAACTCATAAAGCAGGCATCCGACCGAATAGATGTCACTGCGTGCATCACCAGCTTCACCTCGAGCTTGTTCGGGTGACAGGTATTGCGCTGTTCCCACCACTGTTCCCGCCATGGTGGCCGTGCCGGTTGAGTCCGAAACTGCGCGCGCGATGCCAAAATCGGCAACCTTGACGGTGCCTTCAGTGGTCAGCATGACATTGGCGGGTTTGATATCGCGATGAATGATGCCTGCCGCGTGGCTGCAGCCAAGAGCGTCAAGTACGCCCGCCGTCAACTCGAGCGCCTGTACCGGCGAAACCCTTCCCTCCTCGCATAGCGCCTCTCGAAGGGAACGCCCCTCGACCAATTCCATGACGATAAACGGAATCGATGCCCCAGTCGCTTCGCGGATCTCCCCCGTGTCGTACACAGCCACGATGGCGGGATGGCTGAGCCTGCCGGCCGCCTGGGCCTCGCGGCGGAAACGAGCCCGGCAGACAGCATTGATAGCTAGGTCTGGGCGAAGGCGCTTGATGGCGACCGGCCGCCCGAGCTGAGCATCGAAGCCGCGGTAAACCTCTGACATTCCTCCGCTGCCGACGAGCTCACGAGTTTGATATCGAAGCTGAGTCGTGGCGTGAGCGGCCGCAGTCAGCTTGCCGGTGGCGCCACGGCCGCTAGGACCCACAACTCGATACGTGGTCACCGCCGCCTGGTGTGCAGGCTTGGTACGTCGAGAACCTTGGGCCGCACCGCGAGTCGGTGAAGAGGAAATTGTTTGCATGTTGTTCTAATCCCTTTGTCGTTAGGGTAGAAATCTCTTCGGGTTTGGAGATAAATAGTCCGGTATTGCACGGACGCAATACCGGACTATGAACCTTCACTTTTGGCAGGGGACGGGTGCCAAACGAAGGTCTGATTAGACCCGAGAGGTTGTGTTCCGGCCAGTGACAGTAGAAGCGATGACGACAAGTACCGCTGCTACTGCGATCGCAATAAGCCAACGCACCCAATCAATTCCTGGACTGCCGTCGCCGCCGAGTGCCGTATAGATGAACCAACCGATCAGAACACCGCCGATCCCGCACAGGATGGTAAGCCAAATGGGCGTGTTGTCTCTCGTACCTGGCGCGACGAACTTGCCCAGTAGGCCGATGACGATCCCTGCGACGATCACCCCGATTACTTCCATGACATCTCCTTTTCTGTAAACCAGCCGGGGCCAACCTCGGCCAGCTTTGCCAGTTAGCCATCTACCCGCGGCAATACCAGCCAAACTAGGCGACCGGAACTCCTACGAAATCGTCGTACGAAGTTGCCTTGGCGCAGCTGTGCAAAACTGAACAGCTGCTGTGGATAAGTCACTTCCCTGAATCGATTCAGGCGTTAATTCGGATCCACGAATTTTTTGAGTGTTGGCAACCGCGCCTGCGCCTCCCGCATACCGGCTTGGCAGGCTGCCAGATAAGTTGGGACGTATCCGACCGTTGATGGGGCCGACCGTTGAAGGAGAGCGCGATGGGGATCGTTACCAGGGGCTTCAGCGGACGGAGGCGCGACAGCAGCCGGCGGCTCCCGCCAGGCCAATACTTCACCGAAGACTTCCCAGTTCTTTCGGCGGGACCCACGCCCCGGATCCCGCTGGACGCCTGGCAGTTCACCGTAACCACTGAGCTGGGCCAGACGCATCAGTGGACGTGGCCGGAGCTGAAAGCGCTGCCGTCGGAATCCATCACCGTCGACATTCATTGCGTGACCCGTTGGTCCAAGCTGGACACCGCCTGGCGCGGTGTTTCGGTCGACACCCTGCTTGCCGATGTCGAGACCGAGGCAGACTACGCAATGGTCCACAGCTATGGCGGTTACAGCACGAACCTGCCGCTAGAGGATCTGCTGGACGGCAAGGCCTGGGTTGCCTACGAGTACGACGGTGAGGAGCTCGCTCCAGAGCACGGCGGACCCGCACGACTGCTGGTCCCTCACCTCTATTTCTGGAAGTCAGCGAAGTGGGTCCGCGGCATCGAGCTCATGCTGCAGGACTCCCCCGGCTTCTGGGAACAGCTCGGCTACCACGACTACGGAGACCCATGGCGCGAGCAGCGATATCAGGGGGACTGAAGGTACGCCGCACCTGGCGGCCCGCGGTTTTGGTAGAGCGGCGACCGGAGACGCCGAGTGCCAGCACCCTGGTTCTCGAAGTTCCGGAGTGGTCTGGACACATAGCGGGCCAGCATGTTGATGTACGCCTTACTGCACCCGACGGCTACCAGGCGGCCCGTAGCTATTCACTCGCCACACCAAGCGACGGGGAGCAGATTGAGATCACTGTGCAAGCCGTGCCCGATGGCGAGGTCTCCGGTTACCTGGTCGGTGACGCCCGCGTGGGTGACACGGTTGAAGTGCGAGGACCGGTCGGCGGCTGGTTTGTGTGGAAGCCGGAACAGGGCAGCCCTGTGCTCCTTGTGGCTGGCGGCTCGGGCGTCGTGCCGCTCATGGCGATGATTCGCAGCCGCGATGGCATTAGCAGTGCGCCGTTCCGGCTTATCTACTCCGTGCGCACGCCCGAGGATCGGATCTACCACGACGAGCTCCGACTGCGTGGCACTGAGGACAGTGGACTCACTGTGACGTTTCTCTACACGCGGGCTGCCCCTGAGGAGGAGCCGCGGCCGCTCGGCCGCATCGGTCTTGACGACTTGGTCTCCTACGGCTGGCCCGCGGAAGTGGAACCGACCTGCTATGTCTGCGGGCCTACGCCGTTCGTGGAGACGGTGTCGGATCTGTTGATCTTCCTCGGACACGACTCGACCAGGATCCGCACCGAGCGCTTCGGACCTAGTGGTTCATAAAACGAGAAAGTGGTGGTTGGGACATGGCTGCGCACACGGAAGCGGCGTACGACGGAAACACCTTGGCGGGTCCGCTGTCGGAGGTGTTCGCCGTTGAGGTGACTACAGCGGTAGGGCGCTGCCGGGGATGCGGTACGTCGTCGCAACTGGCGACCTTTAGGGTGTACGGCCCGGAACCGGGATTCGTGGGCCGCTGTCGCGATTGCGAGAGCGTTCTTTTTCGGATGGTGCGTACGCCCGACGCCGTTTGGCTGGATATGAGCGGGATGTCGGCGCTGCGGATTCCCATGACCGTCGACTCCAGTGAATATGCGCCCTGAGCCTGTCGAAGGGTGCATGCTTGTGCCTTGCAAGTTCAGCGCCTGACTTGATAGGCAAGCAATTACTTGCCTATACTGCGATAGTGAGCGACGTGTACAAGGCGCTCGCCGACCCGACGAGGAGAGCGATCCTCGATGAGCTCACCGAGCGGGACGGACAGACCCTGTTCGAGCTCTGTACTCGCCTCGCGGCAAAACACGGATTGAGCTCTTCGCGACAGGCGATCTCGCAGCACCTCGACGTCCTGGAAGCGGCGGGCCTGGTGAGGACGAGCAGACAGGGTCGGTACAAGTTTCACCATCTCGACACCACACCGCTCGAAACGCTCATCGAGCGGTGGCGACCAAACCGCAGAAGGAGTAACGAATGAGGATCTATATCACTTCGGTGCTGGTGGACGATCAGGAGAAGGCGCTGCAGTTCTACACCGACGTCCTCGGATTCGTGAAGAAGACCGACCTTCCCCTCGGGGATGCGCGCTGGCTCACCGTCCTTTCTCCGGAGAACGCGGAAGGACCCGAGCTCGCTCTGGAACCCGACAGCCACCCAGCAGCCCGCCCGTTTAAGGAGGCGCTGATGGCGGACGGGATTCCGATTACCTCGTTCGCTGTCGACGATGTAGACGCCGAGTTCCAGCGGCTCACTGACCTCGGCGTTCAGTTCACCCAGAAGCCGCTCGAGATGGGTGGCGTAACCACGGCAGTATTCGACGACACCTGCGGCAACCTGATCCAAATCGCCAATCTGTAGCTCGGCTCAGCCTCGATGTGAGCCGGCGGGAACGCCGTTGGGCGTCGCGGGCAGGGCCTCGAGGTGGTCCACTTCGTCACCCATCGCCGCGCTGACCTGGCGAAGCAACCGTCGTACTTGATCGAGATCCCAGTCGTACGCGGCCACAGCTTCAGTGGTATCGAACAGCTGCCGGGACAGCCGGTCTCGGGTGTGCTGATAGGCCGTAAATGGAGCAGCTGAGGGAGCGCCCGAGAGCGCGTCAAGCACCGCGTCGGCAAGGAGTTCGGCGTCGCGGAGCGCGTCAGTCATTCCGTGTGTGGTAATCGGGTCCTTGAAGTAGCCGGCATCCCCAACCAACGCCCAGCCGGGTCCCCAGCAGCGACGGAGGTAGCCGGGCGTTCCAGCCCACCCGTGGAGTCGACTCACGGGTGTGGCAGCCCCTATCCGATTGACCAAAGCCGGGGCAGCTGAGGCAAGTAGCAAAGCGAAGGCCTGCTCAGCCCCGCTGCGGCGTAGCGTACGCAGTCCGGCGGGGGTCGTAGCCACGAAGACGCAGGTGCCGTCATTGGTTGGGATGAGCCCGGCTGCCGCATGATCACCGTAGAACCATTCGTAGCCCGCCGTAGGAAGATCATGAAAATATCGATAGAGGAACGCGCTTGCCGTTACGCCTCGCCACTCCACCGGCGCATCAACTTGATCAGCGACGGTAGAGCGTACCCCGTCCGCGCCGACCGTAAGGTCAGCTTGAATACCCGCTGAACCGCCAAGACGACGGCGAACCCGCACACCCACCACCCGCTCTACAGAGTCCCGAAGAAGTGCCGTCACGCTGGTTTCATGCCTGATCTCGACGCCAGCGGCAGCCGCGGCGTCGACAAGCAACCGGTCGAGCAGGTAACGGCGCGGTGCAAACAGTGCGCCGACTCCAGCGCTCGGACGGATGGCGATGCTGGTGCGCTCACCGTCGGAATAGCTGAAGATCACTTCGCGGATTGGTGGCGTGCCGGCGGCTAGGACATCGGGAAGCACACCCCATCGATGCAGCTGCAGCACACCAGCGCGCATCAACCCATGAGTGGACAGCGTGTCGCTGCCATAGCGATCGCGATCGATGAGGATCACACGGACGCCGCTGCAGGCGAGCAACAGCGCGGTTGAGGCGCCGGCGACGCGGCCGCCGACAACCACAACGTCATAACGGCTCATGCCGCTGGTGCTTGCAGGGCTTCGGCACCACGGCGGGAGGTCGCCCGGCCCAAAAGATGATCAACGACGGCCCGAGCATCGTGCCGCGCTCCATCGATCAACCCGGAGTCGCGGCGATGCTGGAAGTACTGGCCAACGACATACAGGCCAGGGACTGGCGTGACCCCTCGCCGCTGACGGATGGAACCGTCGGGTGCCAGGACTGGTATCCGCAACCAGGGGTGGTACGGCCGGTAGCCGGCTGCGACCACGACCGTGCCAATGCCCTCGGCGATAAGGTCCAACCGCGACCGCGGATCCGGCAGGTCGAAGGGACGCGGCCGCACAGCGGGTAGGACTTCGCGAACAAGCTCGGCCTGAGCGACGTACCGATCGACGGCATCGAGGAAGTGGTGCATTTTCATGTCGGCCTCAGCCACCGTCTCACCCAGATCAGCGCTGAATGATGCAGAGGTACCGACGACTTCCCGAAGCCGGCCGAAGAGCCGGACGCCGCGTGCCTGCAGTACGCCCAAATCAAGATCGCGGAACTCCTCATGCGCGTCTGGGCGACCGACCAGCTGCAGCGAATTCTCACGCCGTGCCGCGGCGACATCGGCCACATCGTCGACGGTCCGCGCAAGCCGGCCGGTGGCGGCCATCCACCAGAAGATGTCCATGCCTCGATAGCGCCGTGGCATCCGAGTGTGATGGCTGATCGCAAGGGTCACCTCGTGTCCCGCCCGGACAAGCTCATCGGCAATCTGGACGCCGGAGGCGGAGCCGCCCACTACGAGTACGCCGCCCACAGCGAGCGCCGCCGGATTGCGATAAGTGTTCGCGGTGAGCACCTCGATGTCACCGGAGATGCATGACAAACCGACAGGCAGATGGGGTCGGCCATGCGGGCCGGTGGCGACGACGACGTGGCGGGCGTACCAGATACCGGCTTCAGTGACGACCCGGAAACGAGCTTGGCCGGGTCCGTCGCTGGCTACGATCTTGATCACTGCGGTATCGGCGACTACGGGTGCTCGGAAGGACTCCGCATAGCGCTCGAGGTATCGGATGAGCTCATCACGGCTTAGGAAGCCTTTGGGATCGAGCCCGGTGTAGCACCAACCAGGCAGTCGGGTCATCCAATTCGGGGTGAGCAGGTGCAATGAATCCCAGCGCTCACTATGCCAGCGCTCGGCGACTCGTCCGCGGTCGAGCAGGACATGATCACGTCCGGCGTCGGTGAGCAACCGACTGACGGCCAATCCAGCGTGTCCAGCTCCTACGACGACAGTGTCGACGGCTGTCATGATCGGCGGCTGTTAAATCAACTGGTGACGACGTTAATGATCACTGGCGTGGGATTGGCCAGTACGTCGTAGACGGCGGAGCGACGACGGGACTGCTCAACGAGTCCGCGCAACGTAGCGTCATCCGCGTCGCCTTCAATGTGGAAGGTGACTCGGATCTGCTGATAGCCGTTGCGGACAGTGCCGTCGGAGAAACCTAAGATGCCGAGCAGGTCGATGTCCCCTTCGACGGTTGACGTCACTTTGTGAAGATCAACGCGGCGTGCTGAGGCAATGTTCACTAGGCCGGCGGTCAGGCAGGCGGCGAGGGCGTGCAGAACGTACTCGACAGGCGTAGGCGCGTTGTCTTCGCCAACGAGGACCGCCGGATGATCAGCGTCGACCGTGGTGATGCTTTTGTGCTGCATGTCCTGCAATGCGCCGTAGAAGTCCGAGAACTGCGATCGGCTATGGGTGCCGCTGATCCAGGTGTTGGCTGCCCTGAACTGGAACTTGGCAATTTCCTTCTGATTCTTCACGGCATCGAGCGTGGCGAAGAGGGACGGGACGTCAACCCCGTTCCGGCTCGGCGTGTCGGTGCTAACAACGGCGGTGCTCATAGAAACCTCCGGAAGAGTAGATTCGGTCGATCGACCGACTAGACTGAGTTTCATCCTGTTGATAGCGTTTGTCAATACCGGTCGAGCGATCGAATGGTCACGCTGAGCGACTAGAGAGTTGGCAATGACGACTGCACCTGTCCGCACAGTCAGTACTCGCGGGCTCATTCTTGACGCCGCCCGGAACAGGCTGTTGACCGACGGTTACGGAGGCCTATCGACCCGCAAGGTCGCCGACGAGGCGGGCGTACCACTCAGTCAGCTGCACTACCACTTCGGTTCCAAGCAGGGTCTGATCCTCGCGCTCCTCGAAGAGGAAAATCAGCGGCGCCTTGCTCGTCAACAGCGGATGTACGCCGAGGACGCTCCACTATGGCAGCGCTATGAACGCGCCTGTGACTTCCTCGAAGATGATCTTGACTCCGGTTATGTGCGGGTACTGCAGGAGATGATCGCAGCGGGTTGGTCGAACCAGGAACTCGGCGATGCCGTCCGCGAGCTTGTAGGCGGCTGGTTTGCCCTGCTGATCCAGGTCTCGCGGGAGGCC
>DATFBI010000191.1:0-4721 GCA_035253925.1 Propionibacteriaceae bacterium | reverse complement strand
GAAAGTCGCTGGATTAGCCGGAGTCTGGCAATGTCGCGTGCCGAGTAGCGCCGACCCCGCTTCGGGGTACGCCGCGGGGAGACCAGGCCCATCCGGTCGTAGGTTCGCAGCGTCTGCGGGTGCATGCCAGCAAGATGAGCTGCAACTGAGATTACGAACACGGGCGCGTCATGATCAATTCGCTGCGGCAGCTCTGAAGCAGACACTTGTCACCTCATCCTGCGGCGAAGAGCTTCGCCCTCGGATTTACCGAGCCGACCGCGTCCGCGTACGAGTTCAGAGCCTCTCGAGCCTGTTCATTGAGCGCCGACGGTACGAGCACTTCGACGCTGACCAGCAGGTCACCGCGAGAACCGTCCCGCTTGCGGACGCCCTTGCCACGCACCCGGAAGGTGCGGCCATTTGGCGTACCCGGCGGAATCCGCAGCTTGACTGGCATGCCACCGAGCGTCGGCACCTCAATCTCTGCGCCGAGCGCGGCCTCCTGGAACGTGACCGGTGCAGTGAGGGTTAGGTTGTCACCTTTGCGCCCGAAGATCTGGTGCGGGCGTACGTGCACAATGACGTACAAGTCGCCAGGAGCACCACCGTTCTCCCCGGCACCGCCGCGGCCCTTGAGGCGGATCCGCTGGCCGTCAGTAACGCCCGCCGGAATTCGGACCTGCATGGTCTTGGTGGACTTACCGCGACCGGAGCCGTGGCAGACCGGGCACGGGTCGTCCACGACCATGCCGCGACCGCGACAATCCCGGCAGGGCTCAGTTACCGCAAAGACGCCACCGGACGTTGAGGTTTGCATGCCGCTGCCCTCACAAGTGGGGCACACCCGAGGGATCGTCCCCGCCCTTGCACCGGTGCCGCGACAAGCCTCGCATGCTGTGTCGGACACCATCTGCATTCCGACCGTTACGCCCTCGATGGCCTGCACAAAGTCCACCGTCACTTCACCCTCCACATCGCTGCCGCGGCGCGGACCGCGAGTGGTGGAGAAGCGAGTCGTCTGGGTTGTGGGACTGCCGTTGAACAGGCCGCCGAAGATGTCACCTAGGCCGCCCCCGGCATTGCGGAAGAGATCATCAACGAATGGCCCGCTCTGCCGGGTACCGCTCCGCGGCGGGAAGTGGAAGCCACCGCTGCCGAACAACCGCCGTGCCTCGTCGTACTCCTTGCGCTTGGCGGCATTGGAGAGCACGTCGTTTGCTTCAGAGATCTCCTTGAAGCGCTGCTCGGCAGCAGTGTTGCCGGGATTTTGATCTGGATGGTTGGCGCGCGCCAGTTTGCGGTACGCCTTCTTGATCTCCTCAGGGCTGGCATCCTTGGAGACACCGAGGACCTTGTAGTAGTCCTTCTCGATCCAGTCCTTGGTACTCACTGACGCCTCCCTTCGCGATGATCAACTACCGGTGACTGATGGATGTTCCACAGACAGTGTCCCTCCGCGGTGGCGCAAAGGTCACTGCTGATCAGCGTCGGCATCGGGCTTGTCAGCACCCGGCTCACCTGTTGCCTCGACCAACCTCTCGGCTGGGCTCTCAGCGTTTTCAGCTGCACTCCACGAAGGCTCCTGGACCCGGGCTTCGACGGGCTCAGCGCGCATTGGCTCGGGCTCTGGCTCGGATTCAGGCTCGGGCTCAGCAACTGCGACACGTGCTGGCCGCAGAATGCGATCACCAATGCGGTAACCCGGCTGCAAGATCTCCACACAAGTCGGACCGTCAATGCCCTCAGCGTGCGCATGCAGCAACGCCTCGTGAATATGGGGATCGAAGGGATCGCCGGCTTCGCCGAAGCTTTCCAGACCGTACTTGGAGGTCACCCGCTCGATTTCTTCCGCGACCGCCTTGAAGCCGCCGTTGAGTTCGTCATGCTCCCGAGCCGAACGGACGTCATCCAGTACTGAAAGGAAGTCCTTCAGCACACCCTCGATCGTCACCTTGCGGGCAAGATCACGATCACGGTCGACGCGTCGCTTGTAGTTAACGTACTCAGCCTGGAGCCGCTGCAAATCAGAGGTTCGTTCGGCGAGCTTGTCGGTCAGTTCTTTCACTTCTGCCTCAAGATCGGGTACGGGAGGGATTTCGGATTCTGTGTTTTCGGGTTCTGGGGCCGGTGCAGCAGGAGCCGCAGTTTCCTGCGGCTCCCGTACCTGGTAGGTCTCCGGATCGATGCGACGCCGATCCCGTACGGTCGGGCCTCGCTGCTCGAACTCGGCCTCAGCGTGCCGATGCTCGGATTCGGGAACGCTCACCGCGCCTCACTCGAGGTCTGGTCGTCATCCACGATCTCGGCATCGACGACGTCCTCATCAGTGGTGCTGCTGGCGCCGTTGGACTCGGCGTGGTCACTCGGCTCACCAGCCTCCGACGGAGCCTGCTGCTGCGCGGCCTGCGCCGCCGCGTACATGGCCTGACCCAGCTGTGCACTGGTCGTATTCAGCTTCTCGACGGCGGCCTTGACCCGTTCGTTGTCCTCACCCTCGAGCGCGCTCTTCACCTCAGCGATCGCTTCCTCGACCGGCTTCTTGACATCGTCGTTGATCTTGTCCGCGTTCTCGCTGAGCAGCTTCTCGGTGCGGAACACCAGGTTGTCGGCCTCATTGCGGAGCTCGACGGCCTCCCGACGCTTACGGTCCTCCTCGGCGTGCGCCTCAGCCTCCCTGACCATCCGATCGATGTCGTCCTTGCCGAGCGCGGAGCCGCCCGTGATCTGCATGGACTGCTCCTTGCCGGTAGCAAGGTCCTTGGCATTCACGTGCACGATGCCGTTGGCATCGATATCAAAGGCGACCTCGATCTGAGGCACGCCACGCGGCGCCGGCGGTAGACCGGTCAGCTCGAAGTTGCCAAGCGACTTGTTGTCCTTGGCGAAGTCACGCTCGCCTTGGTAGACCTGGATCATCACCGAGGGCTGGTTGTCATCGGCCGTGGTGAAGACCTCCGAGCGCTTGGTAGGAATCGTTGTGTTGCGCTCGATGATCTTGGTGAAGACACCACCCTTGGTCTCGATGCCAAGGCTCAGCGGCGTGACGTCGAGCAACAGCACGTCCTTGACCTCGCCCTTCAGCACACCAGCCTGGAGGCTGGCGCCCAGGGCCACGACCTCATCAGGGTTCACGCCCTTGTGCGGCTCCTTGCCACCGGTCAGCTCCTTGACCAGCTCAACGACGGCCGGCATCCGGGTCGAGCCACCGACCAAGATCACGTGGTTGATGGAACCGACGCTGATCTTGGCGTCCTCGATCACCGAACGGAACGGCGACCGGCAACGATCAAGAAGATCGGACGTCATCCGCTGGAACTCCGAGCGAGTCAGCTTCTCCTCGAGGTGCAGTGGGCCGGCCTGGCCAAGAGTGATGTAAGGCAGGTTGATCTGAGTCTCGCTCGCCGAGGAAAGTTCGATCTTGGCCTTCTCGGCTGCCTCCTGGAGGCGCTGCCGCGCGATCTTGTCCTGGGACAGGTCAGTGCCGTTCTTGTTCTTGAACTGCTTTACCAGCCAGTCGACGATCCTGGCATCCCAGTCATCGCCACCGAGCCGGTTGTCACCGTTGGTGGCCTTTACCTCGAAAACGCCGTCGCCGATCTCCAACAGCGAGACGTCGAAGGTGCCACCACCGAGGTCAAAGACCAAGATCGTTTGATCTTGATCAGTCTTATCCAGACCGTACGCGAGCGCGGCCGCCGTCGGCTCGTTGATGATCCGGTCGACGACCAGACCAGCGATCTCACCGGCCTCCTTTGTCGCCTGGCGCTGGGCGTCGGAGAAGTAGGCCGGGACGGTAACGACTGCGTGGGTCACCTGCTCACCCAGGTAGGCCTCCGCGTCCCTCTTTAACTTCTGCAGCACGAAAGCGCTGATCTGTTGGGGACGGTAGGTCTTGTCATCGATCTTCACCGTCCAGTCGGTACCCATGTGGCGCTTGACGGAGCGAATGGTGCGCTCGACGTTGGTGACGGCCTGGCGCTTGGCGACCTCGCCAACCAATACCTCGCCGCCCTTCGCGAAAGCGACCACCGATGGCGTGGTTCGAGAACCTTCGGCGTTGGGGATGACGGTGGGCTCTCCACCTTCAAGTACGGCGACGACGGAGTTGGTGGTTCCGAGGTCAATGCCGACTGCACGAGCCATGATGTGTTTCCTCCAGCTAGGAAGTCTTAGGGTTGTACTTGAGTCTGTTTCACTCAACTTAGTACTTGAGCGTACTAGGCTCAACTATGCCAGAGGCAGGATTGTTCCCAAATTGGGCCGCTCAGATTGTTGAGCATCAGCAGTATGCATAGCGCGAGCTCACCCCCTGCCGACGGTGCGGCGAGGAGCAGGGGCCGGTTTGCGTCAGGGACGGTGAGGTTCCCGAAGCTCGATCCCGCCTGACCACAGTTCAGACCTGAAACAGCGAGGGCGGATACGACGAGCTGCGGCCGCAGGGCGGACGTTGTCCTCAAGAGTCACCAAGCCCTCCTGGCTCGATCATGGACCCCCAGATGAGGCTCACTGGCGCTCGGCCGCGAGGTCGAGTTCCATGGCGATTGTCAACGGGCCGAGCACAATGTTGGCGATCTCGGACCCCTCGAACTTGGCAATCTCGACGAAGCCGAAGGCGCGGTACATCGCCCGGGCAGCGGTCATCAACCGAAGGGTCTCGAGCCTGACAGTTGCATAGTCCTCGGCTCTGGCATCCTGCAGGAGACGTACGAGGACTGAACGGGCGACGCCGAGCCCCTGGG
>DATFBI010000190.1:0-10933 GCA_035253925.1 Propionibacteriaceae bacterium | reverse complement strand
AAGCGGATCGGGGCGTACGGGGACGTCCCGACACCGGCCGAGACGTGCAGCCAGGCGGTCCGGCCGCCAGCGCTGTGTTGAGAAAGACCCTTTGCGCGCCGAGTATCCAAGTCGCAGTTGGTGACCAGCGCGCCATAGAAGGGGACGCAGACCTGACCGCCATGAGTATGCCCCGCAATGATTAAGTCGTGCCCGTCGGCGGTCATGGCATCGAGCACGCGACGATACGGCGCATGCGTGACACCAATAGCAAGATCGATCTCTTCACGATCAGTGGGGCCGGCGACATCGGCATAACGATCTTGATCGATATGGGCGTCGTCGGTTCCCCGGAAGCCAATCCGGACACCCTTGATCTGCAGCGAGGCACGGGTATGAGTTAGATCGATCCACCCAGCCTCCTTGAAGCCGTGTCCGAGATCTTGCCAAGGCAGCGTGCGTTTCGGAAGCCGCTTCATCCGGCTCGGGCCCAGGAAATAGCGCAGCGGGTTCCGGAATTTCGGCGGGTAATAGTCATTCGCGCCCCAGACGTAGACACCAGGACGATCAAGCAACTGACCAAAGCCGTCAAGCACGACCGGCACCGCTCCGTGATGCGCTAAGTTGTCGCCGGTGTTGATCACCAAATCCAGCTCCAGCGCGCCCAAAGTAGATAGCCAGCGCTGGCGAGCTCTCGCAGCCGGGGTCATGTGAAGATCAGAAACATGAAGTACCCGAATCGGTCGCGCACCGTCGGGCAGCACGGGCACAGTGAACCGCCGCAGACGAAACGCATTGACCTCGTACAACCCGGCGTACGCCAGGCAGCCGGCACCAACCGCTGCCACGCCCATGAGGCCCTTGCCGATCGTGGTCATCGCGCCGCGGTTGCCAGACATAAACAGAAGGCTACAAGCGACGCCTGCTGCCACACTGGATCCCATGTCTGATGCGCCAAGCACCCTCAAGGAGCGGCTCCGCTCCGACCTGACCGAAGCGATCAAAGACCGCGACAAGGTCAGGTCGGGCACAATCCGGATGGTTCTCACTGCGATCACCGAGGCGGAGGTGGCCGGTTCCGAGGCGGTCGAGCTATCCGATCAGCAGGTGCTCGACGTCGTCATAAGGGAGGCTAAGAAGCGCCGCGAGGCCGAGGAGGCGTACGCCAACGCCGGCCGCCCGGAGCTGGCTGACAAAGAACATGCCGAATCCGAGGTACTGGCCGACTACCTTCCAAAGCAGCTGAACCAGTCCGAGATCGCCGCCATCGTTGCCGAGGCCATTGCCTCCACCGGAGCAGCGGAGCTAGGCATGAAGGGCATGGGCAAGGTGATGGCGCAGGTGACGCCGCAAACCAAGGGCCGAGCCGACGGGAGCGTGGTCGCGGCAGAAGTGAGGCGTCAGCTGTCTGGCTGAGGAGCGCGGGCTCGAGCTCCCAAACGCGACTTGTCATACTTTCAGCGAGCTATAGCCAGCTGTGTGTCTGACAAGTCGGTTGGTTTGAGCGAACTAGCGCGGCCCCTGTCTAGGGGGCTTTGTAGGCGGAGGCTGCGTTGGCGGAGGCTGCTGCTGCTCCTGCTGCCGCTTCCTCCTTTCCTCAGCCTTCCTCTTAGCCTCGGCCTTCTCCCTGGCGACCTCTTCGGGATCACGCCCATTGGAGTACACCGCATAGATCGTGCCGAACTCCGCGATCCAGGAACCAGGACTCGGTGACCAGCCCATGAAGCCGTACTTCGGCACCTTGTCGCTATAGGTGTAGTGCTTTTCGACGGTGAAGCCCATCCGCTCCAGCTTCCGGGTCGCGGCAGAGATGCTCAGCCCGTTCAGGCCGGGCACCTTGATCTGCTTGCCTACCTGGATCTTGCGGGGTGGCTGGTTGAAGCCGGTTTTTGGAATCTGCTGGAAGTACTTCTGCATAACCGGCCGCCAGATCTTTGCTCCGGCATCGCCGCTACCTGACCCCTCCAGGTAGACCCCAGTAGAGGGCACCCGGTATCCCTTCACGCCCGACCGGCGGTAGTAACTGCCGCCCCGCTTCTTAAAGGGGCTCTTCGTGTTGTCTACAGAGATCATGGCCACGCCGGCGATCTCGGGCGTGTAGCCCGCGAACCACACCGCCTCGTTGCTGTTGATCGTTCCGGTCTTGCCGGCGATATCCCGACCGTCGGAGATCTTGGCGCGCTTGCCGGTGCCCTTGTCAACCACCGATTTGAGCACCCTGTTCACACCATCGGCCACGTCTTTGTCGACCACTCGGCGGCAGTTGGCATCCGGCACTTCCAGATTCTTGCCGGACCGGGTGTTGATCTTGGAGATGATGATCGGATCGCAGTGGATGCCGCGGGCCGCGAAGGTCGCATACGCCTCGGCCATTGACAGCGGGCTAACTTCGACGGTTCCCAGGGTGAAGGACGGCTTGTCCTGATACTCCTTGACAATGTCTACCGGCGGCTGCCCGATCCGTGCACCCACCTTGACGCCGGTACGCTCGGCCATCTTGGTGACACGGCACATCCCAGTGGCCAGCTCCAGCTGAATGAAGTAGGTGTTGACCGAGAACTGGGTCGCTTCCATCATTCCGATGTTCTTGCTGTGGCCAACGGCGTTCCTGACGACCCAGCGGTCCCAGATGCGCTCACGTCCTTTACATGAGGTGAACGGCCGGCCGCTGAAGTTCATCGGAGACCTGGCGTTGAACCTCTTGCTGATCGGAATGCCCTTTTCCAGCGCTGCAGCGAGGGTAAAGAGCTTGAAGGTAGAGCCGGCCTGATAGCCCTGGATACCGCCCAGCGCCGGATCCGCAGCGAGATTCCAGTAGGTCTGACCCTTCTTGGCATTGCTGCCCATAACAGGCCTGCTTTGTGCCATGGCGATGATCAGCCCGGTACCCGGCTGAATCATGTTCATCGTCGAGATGACCGGATCCCTTGGGCCGACGACCGAGCTGACCTTTTCCTCCGCCAGATCTTGGGTCTTGGGATCGATCGCGGTCTGGATGACCAAGCCACCGCGGTTGATCATGTTCTCACGATCGTCTTCGGTCTTGCCCAGACTGGGCGTCCGCAGCAGAGTACGCCGCACGTAGTCGCAAAGGAATGGGTAGCGGGTACCGACACAGCCGTTGCGCGTCGTCTTGACTTGATCTTGATCAAAGCCAACCTTTTTTGCTTCTCGCGCCTGATCGACCGAGATCAACTTAAGTTCAGCCATCCGGTTTAGCACGACGTCCCGGCGCTCGAGAGCAGCGCTGGGATTGTTCACCGGATTGTGCGAATCCGGGTTCTGCACCAGGCCCGCCAGCATCGCCGCCTGTGCCAAGGTCAGCTTCGAGGCACTCGTTGAGAAGTAGTGCCGAGCCGCAGACTCGACGCCGTAGGCGCCGTCGCCGTAATAGGCGATGTTCAAATAGCGCTCAAGGATCTGGTCCTTGGTGAACTTCTTCTCCATTGCGATGGCGTAGCGCAGTTCGCGAATCTTGCGTTGCACCGTCGTTTCCTGAGCTTCACGTACGCAGTCGCTGTCGCCTTTGGCCTGGCAGGCCTCAATCTGAACCATCTTGACGTACTGCTGGGTGAGCGACGAGCCGCCTTGAGTGACGCCGTTCCCGGCGGTGTTGCGAACTAGCGCACGCATGGTGCCCTTGAAGTCCAAGGCGCCGTGCTCATAGAACCGGTGATCCTCAATGGCAATCTGCGCCTGCCGCATGATTGGCGCGATGCTCTTCAGCTTCACCGGGATCCGGTTCTCGTCGTAAAAGTACGCCAGGGTCTTCCCGTTACCCATCAACACCTTGCTGCGCGTTGCCGGCACCGGGGTGGCAAGCTCAGCGGGCAAGCTGTCCAGCTCGGTGGCCGCGGCGTTGCTGGTCGCACCGGCCATACCCGCGAACGGGATGAACAGTCCGGCGATCAGCACACCGGCAAGGACACTGACGACGAGGAACATGACAAGCGAGTACGCGAGGCTCCCCATACGCTTCGGCGTAAACGGCACGACTACAAGCCTAAAGGAGCGGCACCCCCGTACTGAGTCACGTACTGATACCAAATCTTGACCTGAGAGCAGGTTTGCTTGAATTGTCAAGCAACGAAATGTCACAAAACGGCAAACATCGGGACACGAATCTAGTCATCTCGAAGATGCCGTGCGTAGCGTGTCATACCGCCGTGCCAGACGGGCCGGGGAAATGCCCGGTACGGCGAAGTTTCACGAGGGGGAGATGCAGCGTGCCTGCAATGCAACGTGAAGACTGGACCATGCGCGCCAAGTGCCGAGGGATGGAAGATGCCCTCTTTCCGGAGGCGTCCGACCAGAAGCGAGCCCGATTGGTGTGCTCAGGGTGCCCAGTGCGCTTCGAGTGCCTCGCCGAGGCCTTGGACAACCGGATCGAATGGGGTGTTTGGGGCGGCATGACTGAACGCGAGCGGCGGTTGCTGCTTCGCCAGCGCAGTGACGTGACTTCCTGGAAGTCCGTCCTGCTTGGCAAGCCCAACCAGCAGTCGGCGGCTCAGTCGAAGCCCTCCGGCGATCAGTCCTTGTCTGCCAAAAGGACACCGACGCGGCGGAGCGCTGAGAGGTCCGTAACGTCGGTTGGCAAGGCCTGAACCTGGGTCTGCGCCACAGTCGGACGAGCTGAGGCGAAGCGCTCAATCTGGCGCCTCTCGGTTGAGATCAGCCGCATGAGATTGGCGTGACGTCGAAGCGCCTCGATCTCCAGCGCGGCTGAGGTGTCGGCCAGATCCTCAGCGAGGGACAGTGCTCGTTCCGGCGACAGCGCCAGGGTGCTGCTGTGAACCCGGTTGATAACCATGCCGGAGATCGGCATGCCTTCCTCAGTGAGCCGGTCCACAAAGTACGCCGCCTCGCGGAGCGCGTCATGCTGCGGGGTTGCGACGACCAAGAAGGTGCTGTGTCGTGACGACAGCAGCTGGAAAGTCGCCGTGGCGCGTTGCCGGAAACCGCCGAAGAGTGCCTCGAAGGCGCGCACGAACGTCTTTACGTCATTGATGATCTGAGCGCCGAGGATCTTGGTGATCACCGCCGAGACCATGCTGAAGCCGGCGCTCATGAGTCGTAGTGGTCCGCGAGCTGGGGGCATCAGCAAGCGCAGAAACCGCCCGTCAAGCAGAGAGCTCAGGTGCTCTGGCGCATCCAGGAAGTCCAAGGCTGAGCGTGCCGGGGGAGTGTCCACCACAATCAGGTCCCAGGTGCCGTGGGCCTCCGCCTCGCTATGCAGCTGACCGAGCTTCTCCATGGCCATGTATTCCTGGGTTCCTGAGAACTCCGACGACAACGCCACATAGAACTGGTTCTGCAAGATCGCCTCGGCCTTTTCCGGTGTGGAATACGCGATCACTACATCGTCGAAGGTGCCCTTCATGTCCAGCATCATCGCGTCCAAGCTGCCGCCGGCCGCACTGTCGATCATGGGTACTAGGCGTGGTGTGTTGTCCAGCTCGCCGACGCCGAGGGATTGCGCCAGCCGCCGCGCGGGGTCGATGGTCAGTACCACGACCTTGCGGCCGGCCTCAGCGGCGCGCAGCGCGATCGCAGCGGAAGCCGTGGTTTTGCCTACCCCGCCCGAGCCGCAGCAGATGATGATCTTGGTATCTCGATCGCCGATGATCTTGTCGATGTCGAGGAAGGGCACTGCAGGGTGAGCGTGTGGCACCGGCAAGGCATTTGCCTGATCTGCGTCGGTCACGCTGCCTCCAGACTCATCTGATCAGTTAGCTGCTCGGCGATTGCGAAGATCGAGCCTTCGTCGACGCCTTCATGATCGAAGGCGATCTGGACTAGTGGCAGACCCAGTGCGGTGAGCCGATCATGGCGTTGCTGCTCCTGCAGCGTACGGGCCGCCTCGATCGCAAACTCCGACGCCAACGCTTGGTTCTGCTTGGTCGTCAACCCAGGCACCTTCAGAATCACTGAACCTGCCGCTGCATGTTGAAGCCGGTCGCGGCTCAGGGGAGTTGGCGTCACCATGTTCTCGATCACGGTTCCGATCCGGATCTGTGTCGGCCGCAGCGCGGCGACGGCTTCTTCGGTCTCGGTTACCGGCATGTCCTCTAAGAGAGTGACCAGGTGCACCGTTGTAGTGGCCGACCGCAACAGCCGCATGATCGAGTCGGCCTGGTTACGGATCGGCCCGACCTTCGCCAGCCCGACGACTGCTGCGTGCACGTTGAGAAACTGCGCGATCCGACCAGTCGGTGGTGCATCGAGGACGACCGCATCGTAGGCGTTGGGTCGGGTTTTGATCTTGCGGCGGACGGCCTCGTAGACCTTGCCAGTGAGCAGCACATCCCGCAGGCCGGGTGCGATTGAGGTAGCGAAATCGACAGCTCCAAAGCGATCGAGGGCTCTGCCGGCGATGCTGAGGTGGTAGAAGGTGTCGAGGTATTCGATCAAGGCGTCTTCGGCATCAATCGCCAAGCCATAAACCATGCCGCCGGAGGGCGTACGGCAAATGCGGCGTTCTTCAGCACCGCTCAGTGGCGGAACGTCGAACAGCTGGGAAATGCCCTGCCGCCCTTCCACCTCACAAACCAGCACGCGGCGGCCGCTCGTCGCCAAGGCACAGGCGAGTGCACCGGCGATAGTGGTCTTGCCGGTCCCGCCCTTTCCGCTGACGATGTGCCAGGTGTGCCGGGGACTCACGACACGCCCGTGATCGTGATGCTGGCTTGCGTCTTGTAGCGCCGGTTGATGGCGATGAGATTGGCGGTGAAGGCCTCAACTTGGCCGGCGTTGCGGAGCCGTCCGGCATACAGGCCGCGGGCACCCGGGATCGCTGAGGCGAGCTCGCACACCACTGCGACGGCCTCGCGGTCCTCACCAAGAACGAGCACATCATCGTCGAAGCGATCAACGGCCGGGTCATCCAGCAGCACTGCGCTGAGGTGGTGGAAGGCGGCGATCACGGTGGATCGTGGAAGCAGCTGCTGCGCTTCCTCGGCAGCCGAGCCAGCCGGTATGTGGAGTGGAAATGGCCCGTGCTTGTCGAAGCCCAGCGGGTTCACGCAATCGACCACGATCTTTCCCGTGAGCTTGTCGGCCAGGGAGGACAGCAAGCTGGCGTGACCGTCGTAGGGCACCGCGACAATGACAAGTTCTGCTGCAGCAGCATCGAGGTTGCTGCCGCCGCTGACTTGACCAGCACCTGCTATCTCGGTGTACTCGGCGGCGATTTTCTCCGCTCGTTCTGCGGTCCGGCTCCCGATTAGGACCTGATGCCCAGCTGCCGCAAGCCGTCGGGCCAGACCACGGCCCTGCGGCCCAGTCCCGCCCAGGATTCCGACCTTCACGCCGATGTCCGGCGGTGATTGAGGGGATGAGGCGGCGTGGCGAGCTGCCGCGCTGCCAGTTTGGTCACGGGCTCGATAGTACTGATGGTCGCCAGCCCACCGCCGGTCATAGTTGTCAGTGTTTGACTGCACTCTGACGGCGGCCAGCCAGTTCGCCTCCTTCGTCGCGCGGAACGAACCGAAGCTCTGCCTGCAACAACGTTTGGCCCGGCTCCTGCAGTCGGCGAAGCTGACCGCCCGTCATAGTTGTCAGTGTTTGGCTGCACTCTGACGGGCGGCCAGCCAATTCGCCTCCTTCGTCGCGCGGGACGTACCGACGCTCTGCAACAACGTTTGGCCCCGGCTCCTGCAGTCGGCGAAGCTGACCGCCCGTCATAGTTGTCAGTGGTGGAAGCCAGGATGGGTTTATGACTTCTACATCTGATACCAACGCCGAACAGACCTCGGCGACCTCGCGGTCAACCCGCCCGCGCATTAGCGTGGACAGCGTGGTGCTGGACACCGACGATCCGCCGCGCTTGGCCGAGTTCTATACCGCCTTACTCGGCTGGCAGATTGAGGAGACCAAGGACGACTGGATCACCATCGGAGGCGACTCGGGCACCAAGATCGCTTTTCAGCTGGCCATGAATCACAAGCCTCCCACGTGGCCAGACAATGCTGTGCCCCAGCAGTTCCATCTTGATCTCGACGTAGACGATCTTGACGAAGCGGTGGCGTACGCTGAGTCCATCGGTGCCCATCGGGCGGCTAGCGGTGACAACTCGCCTGACTTCATCGTCTTTCTCGATCCGAGCGGTCACCCATTCTGTCTTTGTTCTTGACCTGTGTGCTTGACAGTAAGGCCGTCTTCGAGACCTCTACAGTGAGGTCTATGACGAAGTGGGAGTACGTAACGGTGCCGCTGTTGGTGCACGCGACCAAGCAGATCTTGGACAACTGGGGGCAGGACGGATGGGAGCTGGTGCAGGTGGTGCCGGGGCTTAATCCCGAGAACCTCGTCGCTTACCTGAAGCGCCCCATCCCCGTTTCCGGAGCCAGTGCGTGACCCTGCCGTCGCAGCGGCTCAGTGATCTTGGACTGAGCCTGCCGGCAGTTGTGCAGCCGCTGGCGGCGTACGTCCCGGCGGTGCGGTTCGATGATGTCGTCTACACCGCGGGGCAACTGCCACTAGTAAATGGCGCGCTGCATGCTGTCGGAAAGGTCGGCGCCGAGGTTTCAGTTGACGACGCGGTCGAATGTGCCAAGATCGCGGCGCTCAATGCCCTAGCGGCTGTCGCTGACCTGACTGGTGATCTTAATGTGATTACCCGAATCGTCAAGGCAACGGTGTATGTAGCCAGCGCTCCAGGATTCACCGATCAGCCGCTTACTGCGAACGGCGCCAGTCAGCTACTGGGCGACATCTTCGGCAACGCCGGTCGGCACGCCCGCAGCGCAGTCGGCGTTGCAGTCCTGCCGCTCGACGCGCCGGTCGAGTTGGAGCTCGTGGTTGCGGTCGGATCGATGCCTACCTTTGAACCGCTCTGAATCCGGCGTGATGCCGTCGCACTCTTACGACGTGCTGATTCGGCTGAGTCCACAGGTGCCAGCCAGCATGGTCGAACGGGCGGCGCGGTGGACACCGGACTCAGTTCCGAGTGTGGCCGCTCCAGCGGCCAGCGTGATCTTGCGCCGAGACGGCCAGGACGGCCTGGAGACCTACTTACTACATCGCCACGCGCTGATGCCCTTTGCCGCATCGATGGTGGTGTTTCCGGGTGGACGCGTGGACCCGGTGGATGCCGACCGTGGTGTCGACCCGATTCGGGCCTGTGCGGTCCGGGAGACCGCTGAGGAGACAGGTGTCCTCCTACACGAGGCCGATCTGCATCCCTGGGCCCACTGGATAACGCCGGAGTTCGAGCCGCGCCGCTATGACACATGGTTCTTCGTAGCTGTCGTGCCTCCTGATCAGCAGGCCGTTGATATGTCGGGTGAGACGGATCTCGCGGAATGGTCGACGCCCGGTAAGGCACTCGCCGCTCAGCGCTCGGAATTGATCAAGATGCTGCCGCCAACAATGTCGATCTTGATCGAACTTGCCGATCTTGCGACCGTTGCTGAGGTGATCAACCACGCGACCGACCGGGAAATCGAGCCGGTGCTGCCGCGACTGGTGGAGACCGAAAGCGGTTGGCAGTTCCGCTACTTGCAATCACCTCCTCCTGAAACGTGGTCATGAGGTCAGCGGAGGGTTCGGGCGCGGCCCACATTCAACTAATCCGTGCTCCCAACCCGGGTCCGATGACGCTCGATGGAACCAACACCTGGGTGATCACCGACGAGGAAGTCGGTGCATTGGTCATTGATCCAGGGCCCGCGATCGAGTCCCATCTCGAGACCGTCCTGGCTGCTTGTCAACCGCGGTTAGTGATGATCATTCTTACCCACCGTCATCTTGATCACTCCGAGAGTGCGGCGGTGTTGGCCGAGCGTGGCGCGTGCGGCGTACGCAGTGCTGATCCGCAGTTCCGCATTGGTACTGATGGACTTGACGGCGGAGAACAGCTCACTTTAGGCGCGATCACGCTTGAAGTGCTTGAGACGCCGGGCCACACCAGCGACTCGCGTTCACTGCTGTTGTCCGGCCCTGATCGCATCACCCGACTCATCACCGGTGACATGGTGTTGGGCCGCGGTACGACGGTGATCACACATCCAGACGGCGACCTGGCCGCGTACTTCGACTCGCTCGACATCCTCGAGCGGCTGGTCGCGACACGCGATGTCACCGAGTTGCTCCCGGGTCACGGGCCAATCGTTACCCAGCCGGCGGAGTGGCTGTCCTTCTATCGCCGGCATCGGCAGGAACGACTTGATCAGGTGCGAGCGGCCCTCGCGGCAGGGGATCGTACGCCTGGGGAAGTCGTGGCACGGGTGTACGCGGACGTCGACCGCAGTCTGTGGCCCGCCGCCGAGCAGTCTGTGCGGGCGCAACTGGAGTACTTGCAGGCACATAGATAAGTGCCGAGCGCCAAATGAGCGCTGAGCCCCGAGACGCTCAGGGGGCTCATTCTTGCCCCACAGGATCCTCATAGGATTCCCAGCCACTCTCGAGGCATGAATAACGAGCAGCCAGGTAGTTACACCCCAGACTTCAGAAACCCTCAAGCTCCGGGGAACGAGGAGCCCACCATCGTTCAGCCGACAGGCCAATATGGCAGCTACACCGCCGCTGACTTCCCGGCACCGGCTGGTGTTCCTCCGCTGGCGCCGAATCCGGCATTTGCCCCCGGTTTCCAGCGGCCGAAGCGCAGAGTGGGGGCCTTAATCGGTGGGGCGGCACTGGCAGCCGTGCTCGGCGCGGCGGCCGGCATCGGCTCGTACGCCTATCTGGCCGAGAGCAATCCGCCTGCTGTCAGTGTCACCGGCGCCGCAGCGCCGAGCCCGACGCTGGACGGCACGGTTGCTGCAGCCGCTGCAAAGATCGAGCCGTCGCTGGTGACCATCGCGGTTCAGTCACCTGCTGGCGCCGGCATCGGTAGCGGCATGGTGCTCGACAAGGATGGCCACATTTTGACCAACCAGCACGTGGTTGCGAGTGCCACCCAGCAAGGGACGATAAACGTCACCTTCCACAACGGCACCACGGCCACTGCCAAGAT
>DATFBI010000189.1:0-4156 GCA_035253925.1 Propionibacteriaceae bacterium | reverse complement strand
CTTTCGACACCCGGAATCTCAAGCACAGCTGTGTCGCCTATGTCTTGCGACATCTGTCGCCTATGTCATGAAACACGACACCTCGCGGCGCACCTAGTCAGGAGCAGATTCCCCGAGCAACGGTCGTCATCAAACCAGCTTTGACAGCAACGGTGACAGCAACGGCTCGCCACCATAGACCACCAATCATCGACTTCTCCTCAGCGCCCGATCCATCGCGTCTGCCGCATCGCGCAAAGCACTCGGCATCACATGGGAGTACAAATCCATGGTGATCGAAAGCTGAGAATGGCCGACCAACTACTGACCATGTCGACCAAACTCAGCGCACGTCGACGGTCAACCATGGGCCACCAGCGAGCAGTGGTCCGAGCGGCTGATGACGATGAGCGTACGGTTCAGCGACCAACATCAGCGATGGCGGCTGCGCCGGCCTGTTCTTCACGCTGACCGGTCTGATTTCACTCATCGGGTCCGACACCGTGAATTAGGTGTTCGGCTGGGTGTGGCCGCCAGCCCTGCTCGGCTCGTTGTCTGGATGTTCATCCGTGTCCGCAGGCAGCTGCGCAGCCGAACGGCGACACTATTTCCGGTAGCCGGTATCGCATATGGGTATGACCAAGGGTGCAGTCTGGGTACCGCAGAGGTTATTTCAGACACGATGTACCCGCAGCAGTCAAGCCTGAGGAGTTCGGTGAGTCGACCATCGGGAAACGCCGCTATAAACGCGCCCCGGAGTGCGCCTATCTGCACTCGGCCGTGCGCGCTCGGCCCTGGAATCGCAATGTCGGCATCGAAGCCGCGGCGGCGATATGCCAGCAGGTGATCGGCGCCCAAGAGCCGGTGAAGGCAGCCAAAGAAGCCGCCGGCATGGTCTTGGCCAGCACCGCCGGCCCGGCTCCGGACCCAAGCCGTTTCTGGCTGAACAGGGGAAGGGCAATGCCGAAATCGCCTTGCTGTGGTTCTTCATCGTAGGACCCATGGTCGCGGTCGCCGGCGCTGTGCCGTTCGCCTGGGGCTGGGGCCTAAGTTGGCTCGATATCGCCATCGGTGCGGTGTTCTATACCGTGGCCGGACTCGGCGTGACAGGCGGCTTCCACCGTCTCTTCACGCACCGGTCCTACAAGGCCAAGCGCTGGCTTGAGATCTCGCTGGCTACAGCCGCGTGTCTCTCGCTCGAGATGGCGCCGATCGGGTGGGTTGCTGAGCATCGCAGGCACCACTTGTTCAGCGATCAGATCGACGAGCTCAACGAGACGCTCGACCCCCACTCGCCGTGGCGGTTCGGGACGACCAAGCGAGCTCTGGCGAAGGGGTTTCTCCATGCGCACATGGGCTGGCTGTTCAAGCGCGAACGCACCAACCCGGATCGTTTCGCCAAGGACATGGTCAACGACCCGGCCATGCAATGGCTGGACAGGCACTACGCCTACCTCGTTGCGTCGAGCGTTATTGCTCCGGCCATCCTGGGTGGGCTGATCTCTTGGAGCTTGCACGGTGCCTTCACCGCCTTCTTCTGGGCGGGGCTGGTACGCGTGGCGCTATTGCACCATGTCACGTTCTCGGTCAACTCGATCTGCCACATGATCGGCGACCGGCCGTTCGAGTCCGGCGACAAGGCCGCCAACTTCTGGCCGCTGGCGATCCTCAGCTTCGGCGAATCGTGGCACAACTCTCACCACGCAGACCCGAGCTGCGCGCGCCATGGCGTCATGAAGGGCCAGATCGACATCACCGCCCGCATGATCTGGATCTTCGAGAAGCTGGGCTGGGCCTGGGATGTCCGCTGGCCGGACATGGACAAGTTCAACCAGAAGCTGGCGGTGGCCTAAGGCGGCTACATCCGGTACTCGTCGTCGCCGCTCAAGACGTCGTGGCAGAGCGCCGGCGGTGTGTGGTCGCACCGGCTGCGCCGCCGGCTAGCGTATATCTGTGTTTGCTGCAGCGGCCGACACTCGGGCTGCTTATGTCGCGGGCGTGCGGCGGCTACTTGCGAGCTATCGGTCCATCCCTGAAGACGCCACGGTTCGGCTGGGCAAACCCACGTCGAACTTGTTCCGGGCGCGGGCTAAGAACTCTGTCAAGGGCTTGGACATATCGGGGTTGACGGGCGTCATCGCGGTCGACCCCGACGCCGGGACCGCCGATGTGGCGGGGATGTGCACCTACGAAGACCTCGTCGCTGCGACGCTCCCCTACGAATTGGCGCCGCTGGTGGTGCCGCAGTTGAAGACGATCACGCTCGGCGGTGCCGTCTCCGGGCTCGGCATCGAGTCCACGTCGTTTCGCAACGGCCTTCCGCACGAGTCGGTGCTGGAGATGGACGTCCTGAGCGGCACCGGCGAGCTGCTAACCGCGTCGCCCGACCGACACGGCGACCTGTTCGGTGCGTTCCCGAATTCTTATGGGACGCTCGGCTATGCGGTTCGTCTTAAGATCCAGCTGGAACCCGTCAAACCGTTCGTCGCGCTCAGGCATCTACGTTTTGGATCGCTGCACAACATGGTCGCCACGATGGACCGCATCATCGAGACCGGCGGCCTGGACGGTGCGCCCATTGACTACCTCGACGGTGTGGTGTTCAGCGCCGATGAAAGCTACCTGTGCGTTGGCGTTCAGACCTCGAGCCCCGGGCCGGTTAGCGACTACACCGGCCAGCAGATCTACTACCGCTCCATCCAACACGATGACGGCGAGAAGCATGACCGGCTCACCGTTCATGACTACCTGTGGCGGTGGGATACCGACTGGTTTTGGTGTTCGCGGGCGTTCGGCGCGCAGCACCCGCGCATCCGCCGGCTCTGGCCGCGGCGTTACCGGCGCAGCAGCTTCTACTGGAAGCTCCTCGGCTACGACCAGCGGTTCAACCTTGTTGACCGCATCGAAAAGCTCAACGGCCGTCCACCCCGCGAGCGCGTCGTCCAAGACGTCGAACTACCGATCGAACGCACCGTCGAGTTTCTGGACTGGTTCTTGGACAACGTACCCATCGAGCCGCTCTGGCTGTGCCCCCTGCGTCTGCGCGACCACCGCGACTGGCCGCTGTATCCCCTCCGCCCGCACCACACCTACGTCAACGTCGGCTTCTGGTCGTCGGTGCCGGTCGGTCCGGACTGGCCTTCGGAGGAAGGTCACACCAACAAACTGATCGAGCGCGCGGTCAGCGAGCTGGATGGACACAAGTCGCTGTATTCCGACGCTTTCTACTCCGCCGATGAGTTCGCTGAACGCTACGGCGGTGAAACATACAAGACAGTGAAGAAAACCTACGATCCCGACTCACGTCTGCTGGACCTATATGCGAAGGCGGTGCAACGACGATGACCACATTCAGGGAAACCACAGCACAGGCGGCACCGGCCAACAAACTCACATTGGCCGAGATCCTCGAGATCTTCACCGCCGGCCATCTGCCGGTCAAATTCTCGGCGTACGACGGCAGTACGGCAGGACCCGACGATGCCGAGCTCGGGCTGGACCTGCTGACCCCGCGCGGCACCACGTATCTGGCCACCGCACCCGGAGATCTGGGGCTGGCCCGCGCCTACGTTTCCGGCGACCTCGAACTGCACGGTGTGCACCCGGGAGATCCCTACGAGTTGCTCAAGGCGTTGGCCGAGAAGATGGACTTCAGGCGGCCGCCGGCGCGCGTGCTCGCCAACATCGTCCGGTCGATCGGGTTCGCGCACCTCAAGCCCATCGCACCGCCGACGCAGGAGGCGCCGCCCCGCTGGCGCCGCATCGCAGAAGGCTTGCGTCACAGCCGGACCCGTGACGCGGAGGCCATTCACCACCACTACGACGTGTCCAATACGTTCTACGAGTGGGTTCTTGGGCCGTCGATGACCTACACCTGCGCCTGCTACCCGCACCCGGACGCGACGCTGGAGGAGGCACAGGAGAACAAGCACCGGCTGGTGTTTGAGAAGCTACGTCTGAAGCCGGGCCACCGGTTGCTCGACGTCGGTTGCGGCTGGGGCGGCATGGTCCGCTACGCCGCCCGGCACGGGGTGAAGGCCATCGGCATCACGCTCTCGAAAGAGCAGGCGGCGTGGGGGCAGAACAAGATCGCCGACGAGGGCCTGGCCGACCTGGCCGAGGTCCGCCACGGCGACTACCGGGACCTGCCTCACTCCGGCTTCGACGCGGTGTCCTC
>DATFBI010000188.1:0-9131 GCA_035253925.1 Propionibacteriaceae bacterium | reverse complement strand
ATAACCCACAGCGCACCGCTGTAGGGAAGAATCGGCTCACCGAGAGTTCGCAAATGATGGGCGTACTCGTTGAAAGCGGCAGCCCCAGCAAAAACCTTGAGGTTGCCATACATATGGGCCAGCAGATAGCCGATCAAGATCAAGCCGGTGACAGCCATCAAGGCCTTGAGGGCAACAGTTGACCTAGTCGCCTGCTGGGCGGGGGTCAACGAAATTGTTGCCACGCAGCCACATTAGAACTCCGGGCGCCGTAACAACGACCCGAGACTGCCCTACGCACTGGTGTTTTTGGCCACATGGATTTATCTGAGCTTTGCTGCTCGCGCATCGCGCGCTAGCAATCCGACGTCGTCGTCACTCTTCGCGAACAACGCCGAGTGAATTTGCTGGTCCACTCGCGAATATGTTCGCTCATCGCTCCTCCGATCGTTGGGCGCGTGATTGCCCGACGCTCGCAGCATGCAAGGTGATCAGATCACTTAGGCAGCCAGCGCGCGGCAGCATCTTGAGCCCGCTCCGACCACCAGGCGAGTTCGTCAGCATCCCCGACTGCCTTCTCCCAGCCCATCGTGGCTGCCATAGCCAATAGACAAAGATCGAGCTGCCGATCCCACCAGGCACCCGTTGCCACCCCCGCGCTCTCCAGCGCATACCGGTAGCGCGCAATGGTGTCAGATTTCGCTTCCGGTATTCGTGACCGGTTGAGGGCTAAGTACCAGGCCAGTTCCCAGGCGGGAGGAGCCTCTCCGGGATATGCCCAGTCCAATAACACGGTCTCGCCGGTGGATCGGCTGCCGAGATTGCCCAACTTCCAATCTCCTGCGATGAAGGTCTGAGGCGTCTCTAGGAGCAACCCGGCGAGCGTGGTGGGATCCCGATGCACTGCGCTGACAAGCTCGAACAGAGCAGCATCTCGCTCTGGAAGCAAAGCCCAGCCGCGCTTAGCGATCTCGAGCGTCGGTGGCACGTCATCGCGGACCAGCTCCGGCGCAATAGTGGCCGGTGCAAAGAACAACGGCCGTCGCACTAACGCATATAGCCCAAGATCATCTCGCCAACCCATGTTGGCTGCATGCATCAGAGCCAGGTGGCGAATGAAAACGGCATGCTGGGAGGTCGGGATGGGATCGTCACCGGGCGGTACCAGGTCGGCGGACCGATCATGCATCAACATCGCCATTCGGGGTACGGAACCGGAATTCTCGAGCGCCATGCCGATCATGGCATGATCAATAATGGTGGGTACCCGGTGATAAAGACCGGCCTGCCATACCTGGAACTCCCACTGCCGGTTGCCGGTGACTCGCATAATCCAGTCGTTCTCAGCGGAGACCACCTTGAGGAAACACGGGCGTCCGTCAATGATCAACTTTTCGAAGGATGCACCGGATTTAGCGTCGGTTGAGCGCACTCTGACGCGTTCGCTTGCACCGTGGAGCAGCGCATCAACCGAAGGCGCTATCCAGGGCCGGCTGGTCATGGCAGTAGGTCGGGGCGGCGCGCCTGGGTCTTCCTGAGAGCTTGCTCGCGACGCCATGCGGCGATCTTTTCGTGATGACCGCTCAGCAGCACCTCGGGCACGTCCAGCCCGCGCCAGCTGGGCGGCTTGGTGTACACCGGTCCCTCGAGCAAACCTTGGTTTTCGGTGCCGTAGGACTCCTCGATCAAGGACTCTGGATTGCCGATCACTCCAGGTAGCAGGCGAACCACGGCCTCGATCACCACCATCGCTGCTACCTCACCCCCGGTGAGCACATAATCACCAATGCTCAGCTCCTCGACTCGGATTCGTCGAGCGGCGTCCTCGACTACACGAGCGTCGATCCCCTCGTAGCGGCCACAAGCGAAGATCAAGTGCTGCTCCTTGGCCAGCTCGTGAGCAAGAGATTGATTGAAGGTGCGGCCTGAGGCGGACAGCACCAGCAGCCGCGGATCGTCGCCGCCTGCCGTCAACGCGTCAAGCGCCAATCCCCAAGGTTCCGGACGCATCACCATGCCGGCCCCTCCCCCATACGGCGTGTCGTCGACCGTCCGGTGCCGATCAAAGGTCCAGTCGCGCAAATCATGAACGCTAAGATCAACGATGCCCTTCTCGATCGCTTTGCCTACAAGTGAGAGGCGCAGCGGGTGAAAGTACTCGACAAAGATCGAGACGATGTCAATCTTCATCAGCATCATCTCGATCATCGAGCAAGCCGGCGATATCTGCCACAGTTAAGCGGCCAGCCTCAAGATCGACTTCAGGCACCAGTGCGGCCACGAAGGGCACCAGCCGGGTGCCGGTAGCCGTCTCGATCTCGAGCAGATCTTGAGCGGGCAGGTGCAGCACCGAACCAACCATGCCCACGTCCATGCCGGCTGGTGTGGTGGCTCTAAGGCCGATCAGCTGCCGGTCATAGAAGGTTCCTGGCTCGGCTGGTAGCTCACCGCGTTCCACCGTGGCGATCAGAAGTGTGCCACGCATCGACTCGGCTGCCGCCCGGTCGACCACCTCGGCGAACTTAACCAGTAACCGGCCGGAGTGATCACGAATCGACTGTACGGTGAAGATTCGCGAGCCTCCCTCTTCGCCGAGTACCTGTCCGGGAGCAAAGCGGCGCTCCGGCTCATCGGTTCGAAGCTCGACCGCAACCTCCCCGCGTACGCCATGCGCTCGTTCAATCAGGCCGACGATTACGGTCTCGGTGTTGATTGCTCCGCTCGCTTTCGCTCGCTCCGCGCGGATCGCGCTTGATAGCCGCTACTTCGTCTTCGCTCTGGAACGAAAAGCGTGTCCCATCGCTCTTCCTCAGCACGGCGGCGGGCGATCCGAGGTTCAATTGCTCGCTCCGCTCGGGTGGCGGTCACCTAGCGGCGACGGGCACCGCCGCCGCGGCGAGTGAGCTTGTCAACATCAACGAAGTCGATGCGTACGTCCTGGCCCGCCGCCAGTGCGCCAATCACAGTGCGCAGCGCAGTCGCAGTGCGGCCAGCGCGGCCGATGACCTTACCAACGTCGTCGGGGTTGACGCGCACCTCCAGCATTCGTCCGCGCCGCAGTTCTTTGTCCTTGACCGTGACATCGTCGGGATGCGAGACGATGCCACGGATCAGATGTTCCAGTGCGTCGGCGAGCATTAGGACTCGCTAGGGTCCGCGTCAGCGACACCGGCATCGGCGGCTTGCTGGGCTTCTTGCTGAGTGCCTTCGACCGACGCTTCATCTGGCTTCCGGCTCTCCGGCTTCGCTGCTTTCTTCGCTGTCGCCACCGCACCGGCCCTCGGCTCCTGACCAGCGTCTGCGAGTGCGGCGTTGAAGGCGTCGGTCTTATTGGGCTTCTCGGGTTGCGGCGAAACTCCGGATGGCGAAGTGTCACCTGAGTACTTCTGCCAGTCACCGGTGCGCTTCAGCAACGCAATGACGGCCTCAGTTGGCCGTGCGCCAACCGAGAGCCAGTACTGGGCGCGCTCGGAGTCGACCTCGATCAATGACGGGTCGTTCTTGGGGTGGTACTTGCCGATCTCTTCGATAGCACGACCATCGCGCTTAGTCCGAGAGTCAGCGACAACAATGCGATAGTGCGGCGACCGGATCTTGCCAAATCGCTTCAGACGTATCTTGACAGCCACGTGTGTGGTTACTCCTGTGGTGGTAAGGCGACGGCCTGTGGGCCGATCGCGCTCGGGTGATCCCATCCCACGCGGTGGGGCGCACGGCGATGATCTCAGTGGCTCCGAGTCGTACGGGGTGAGAGGGCACCGCACGACAACGGATGCGGCATGCATTCTGCCAGAAGCATCCAAAGATATGCGAGTCAGTGCTGGCCAAAACGCTGGCTAAGGATGCTCCGGCTTGTGGTGGCTCACCAAGCCGACTGTGTTGCCCTCGGAATCTTTCACAAACGCCATCCATTCGTCCATGCCAGACGGCCCGAGACTGTCATCGCTGTGGCTGAAGATGAGCTGCGGCTCGGCGACGATCTCGACACCTTCCATGCGCAGCGATTCCAGTGTGGTTCGCACGTCATCGACCTTGAAGTAAATCAGCGCACTGGTGGCAGCCTGCTCGAGCAGCAGGCGGACCTGGCCAGCTTGGAAAAACAACAGGCCTGGCGGGTCGAAGAGACCGGCGGGCTCTGTGTTGAGCAGCCGCTGGTAGAAAGCCTGCGCTCGAGCAAGGTCGTCGGCATGCTGAGCGATCTGCAAGACGTCCATGACTGGAGTTTTGCATGGAGCACGCGTCAGCTGGTGATGTCCTTTCGCAGGAAGTACCAATAGGCAAACCAGATGGCGATGATCGCGTAGCCGACGGACCACAGTGCGCCAGTGATCATGTCGGAATAGTTGACTGTTGGCGCCAAGGCGTCGCGCCAGGCGTACGCGTAGTGGCCGGGCAGACCGTTTCGGATGCTGCCCAATGCTGTGATCGAGTCGAGGATGGCGCACAAGATCATCAAAAGTACGGCGCCGCCGACGGCCGCGAGGGGGGCATCGGTGAGCACTCCCAGCATGAAGGCGAAGGCACCGACCACGGACAGCGCCAGCAGTAGATAGCCGATGATGATCAATAGCCGCCCGGCAAACTCCGGCCAGCCGATCTGAATTCCGGTAGGACCGACATAGGGTCCCCAACCATAAGCAATTCCACCGACAAGCAGTGTCCAGGCCGGCAGGAAGACGAACGCGACGACTGAGGAGAGCGCGGCCGCCACCAGCTTCTGGCGCAGCAGGCGCTCCCGGCGTACCGGTGCGGCCAGCAGGTAGCGCAGGCTGGCCCAGCTCGCCTCCGAAGGGACCGTGTCGCCGGCGAACAAGGCAACGATCACGATTAGAAGAAAACTCGTCGAGGCGAACAGGGTGAAGATCACCAAGTTGGCACCACTCTCTTGTGCCAAGTCGACGAAACCGCGTTCCCCCGAGTTGCTGCCGTCATTGCCGAGCCAAAACGCCAGCAGCAGCACAAGCGGCAGAAGTGTCAGCACGAGGAAGATGCCGACGGTGCGCCGGCGACGCATCTGACGTCTGATCTCGGCTGACAACGGCAGCGGCGAACGCGTCATCGTCGTGGCTCTCATGCCGCACCCTCGGCGGAGTCTTCGGGCCCCTGACCGGCTTTGCCGACCAGGCTCATAAAAACTTCTTCCAGCTGACGATGCCCGTCCACCGACTCGACCCCATAACCCGCCGCTACAAGCTCTGCCACGATCACCTGGCGCGGCAGGTCACCGGTCACGCGGAGCAGCTTGCCCTCAGGTACAGCCTGCAGCCCGCGCGCCTGCAATGTCTGGCCGGCAGCGCCGGCGTCGTCAACATCCGCCAGTCCGATCAAGGTGACCCCGTCACTGGCCGTCAGTTCTTCCACTGACCCGGTGAGCACGACCTTGCCCTGATCCATCACCACAACGTGGCTGCAGGTCTGTTCGACCTCCGACAAGAGATGGGAGGAGAGAATCACCGTTCGACCGGCGGCCGCGTAATCCGCCAGCACACCCCGCATCGCCCTGATTTGCGGCGGGTCCAACCCGTTGGTCGGCTCGTCGAGAATGAGCAACGGAGGCAATCCCAGCATCGCCTGTGCGATGCCGAGCCGCTGGCGCATCCCATGGCTGTAGCCGCGGACTCTGCGGTGGATGGCGGAGCCCAGGCCGGCAATCTTTAAAGCATCGTCCAGGTGAGCCTCCCCTAGTGGCCGACCGGTGGCCTGCCAGTACGCCATCAGGTTGGCCTTGCCACTCAGATGCGGAAGGAAACCGGGTCCCTCAATGAAGGCACCTACCGAGCTGAGCACGTCGGCGCCGGCATGCACCGGCTGACCGTGAATGTAGATCGTTCCCGAGTCGGGTCGAATCAGGCCGACCAGCATGCGGATGACTGTGGTCTTGCCGGCACCGTTGGGACCCAGCAGCCCAAGGACCTCTCCCGACTTCGCTCGGAGGGAAACTCCAGCTACCGCCCTGACGCCCTCGCCGTAGGTCTTCACTACATCGTTCACCACTAGCGGGATAGCGGTCAGCTCCGCGACATCGTGGATCTCCCTACCGCGGCGCCAGAAGAACACCGCAGCAATAAGTGAGGAAATGATCAGCGCAGCGACGACGATGATCAGCGGAAGCGACACGTCCAAGGTGTTGGCATTTAGGGCAGTCGTGGCAAGCAGGGGAATGGCAAGCGCCGCATCATTGGCAAGGCTCACCCGGTAGCCTGCCGCCTCAGCGGCGTTCGTATACGCCTGGTCAGTGGTCGAAATGACTAACTGGAGGCGATGATCGACCGGAACCTTGTGAGATATGGCCGGGAGCGCCACGGTCACCATGACCGGCTTGCCAGGATCCAGTCCAGTGAGTTTGAGCGGCGCGACCGCTTGTTGCGGAAGCACCGCCGTGCTGGGGCCCACGCTGGTGCGGCCGTTTTCGGTGCGTTCGATGTCGGGTCCGAGATCCCACAGCGACGCAAACAGGGTCGTGCTCGACGTCGATCCTGTTATCTCGAGGTCGATTTGGCTGCTGCCGATCAATGTCAGCGGCGCCGTCAGCGGCTCGCTGGTAAAGCGGGCCGATTGACCGGGGAGTACACCGAGGGCGTAGCCAGCCACGCTGGACGCCCGGCCGAAGGCACCACCTGTTCCCGGCAGGTTGGTCAATGCCGCTGGGGCACCGCCCGGCGGCGCAACAATGCTCTGCGGCTGGCCGGTCAGCGCAATCCGGCGATCTGTGAAACTGGCACCACGTCCGGGATACGACGAAGCGATGAGGGTCTGCGGTTCGCGGGTGCCACGATCTTCACCGAGCAGCGATGTCTCAGGCACCAACACTGAAAATGAGGAATTGCTCGCGTTGCCATCCCACTTCAAGTAACGCCCAAACCAAGTTTCAAGATCATCGATTAGTACATCGACTGAGATCTGGCTGTCATGGCCTCCGGCCACCCACTTCATCTGCGCTGGAGTACTGGCCGGCAAGCCTCGGAAGTTGGCATCACTCTGGTCTAGAGGAAACAAGGTGTCGTCCTCGCCCTGAATGATCAGCGTCGGCGCCTTGATCGCCGGCAAGATCTTTTCCATGCCGGACTCATCAAGCAGTGTCTTCAGCTTGTCATCCACCTCGCCGGTCTCAGCGGCGGCGAGATAGCCCCGACACAGCGCCGGATCGAATCGACCGCATAACCCGTCCTGACCTCGCGACTGCTCATCGGCAAGATTTCCACCGCCGGCGGCATTGGAGAACAGCAGTGAGGCCCAACGCTGCTTGAATACGCCCTGCCGGTTCGCCGGAGTCACATCGGCCGGCGATTGGGCACTGCCGAGAACCTGATATTGCGGAAAAAGTGCCTGCCGCAGGCTATGCCAGGTGAAGGCCGGCACAATGGCATCCACGCGATGATCAAGTCCGGCGGCAAGGAAGGACAGTGCTCCCCCGTACGAGGCACCGGCAAAGCCGATCACCGGATCGTTGCCTTCCTTGGCGACCTCGGGGCGGCTGGCAGCAAGATCAACCAGCTTGCGGGCGTCTGCTCCCTCATAGGCCGGATGGTCCAGGTGTATCCGGCCGCCTGACCTCCCGAAGCCACGAGCGGTGTAGATGATCACTGTGTAGCCGGCGAGGGCCAGGGTACGAGCGGTCGGGGCGCTGTCGGCCTTGGTACCACCAAATCCGTGCGCCAGCACAATGGCGGGGCGCGGCGTCGCAGGATCTGTGGTCAAGATCGTCGTGTCGAGACTGACCGGCTTGCCATCTGACTCTGGCGTACCCAACACCATGAGCTGGGTCTCAATCACCTGCTGTTTCGCATACGCCGGAAAAGGAATCGCACACAACAACGCGATGATCAGCAGTACCGCTGCTGCCCGGCCGCCGCGCATGCGCCCATCTTGCTCGGCGACGCAATTTGTCTCGGCTTGTTGCTCGCGCATCGTGGGTTTTGAGTCCGAGTCAGTAATCAGCTAACAAGAGCGCCGCGCAAGATCACGTAGCGCGGCGCTCTCAGCACTGATAGGTCCAAGCGCGGATCGGCATCGAAGATCACCAGGTCAGCCGGCGCGCCATCGCTGAGCGTTGCCGGGTGACCGAGCCACGGCCGGGCCCGCCAGGATCCGGCACCCAAGGCGTACTCAGCGGAACTGAACTGGGCCAGCGCGGCTATCTCGCTGCCAACTAGACCGTGCGGCAAGAAACCCCCAGCATCGGTGCCGGCGTAGATAGGAACACCCGCGTCGAGTGCTCTCGCAAACCGATCCAGCCGGCTGGCATACAGAGCACGGATATGACTGGCGTAGACGGGGTACTTTTCCTCGCCCGACCGGGCGTACATCTCGAAATTGTCGAGCTGGATCATGGTTGGCACCAGCGCCACCTGCCGCTTGGCCATCAACTCAGTGGTCGCTTCGTCGATTCCAGTGCCGTGCTCAATACCGTCGATTCCAGCAGCAACGAGTTCGCTGGCGGCCTGCTCACCAAAAACGTGTGCCGTCACTCGGCAGCCCAGTTCGTGCGCTCGGGAAATCGCGGCCCTTGCCACATCCGCCGGCCAGAGCGGCGTGAGATCGCCGACATCCCGGTCGATCCAGTCCCCTACGAGTTTCACCCATCCGTCGCCACGAGCCGCCTGCCGCTCTACCTCCGTTACTAATTCGTCTGGTTCGACTTCCTCGCCGTAGTGGCGGAGATAGCGCTTGGGACGAGCTATGTGGCGCCCGGCACGAATGATCTTGGGAAGATCGGCTCGCTGGTCTATCCACCGGGTATCGGCCGGGCTGCCGGCGTCGCGCAGCAGCAACGCCCCCGCGTTGCGGTCGGCAACGGCATGCTCTTCAGCCCGCTCATCCGGGACAGCGCCCTGCCTTTCCAGCCCGACGTGACAGTGCGCATCAACCAGACCTGGCATCAGCCAGACTCCGGTGGCAATGGTCTGGGCGTTCCTGATTGGCTCGGTACGGATGAGGCCATCAACCAGCCACAGGTCACGGTATTCGCCCTCAGGCAGCACCACGCCAGCGACGTGGAGGCGGTCGTGCCCTTCGACGGGCTCAGGGCGCATGGGAGACGGGCTCAGCGCGCATGACCTAATTACTTGCTGAAGCGGCTGCGCAGCTCAGGCGGCAGCTGGAATTCGGCCATCGCTTTCTCGAGCGCGGCCTGGTCGATTTCTCCATTGCCG
>DATFBI010000187.1:0-9665 GCA_035253925.1 Propionibacteriaceae bacterium | reverse complement strand
GCGTCCGATCATGGTCGATCTCGAGGTCTATCGGCAGGCGGGCTCGCTGCTGTTGGCCGGTGGCAACTTCTACAATCTGCCCGGTCCCCTGCAATTCCTCTATCCACCATTTGCAGCTGTTTTGGCGGTGCCGCTGGCGATCTTGCCCTCCACCGTCGTACAGCTCGGATGGACGGCAGCCGGCGCGGTGGCGATCGTGGCGATCTTGCACCGCTTCGGACTCCAGGGCTGGTTACTAAGCGTCGCTAGTGCAGCAGCTGTCTACATCGTCGAGCCGGTAATACAGACCCTTGCCTTCGGCCAGCTCGGGATCTTTCTGGTCGCACTGGTTGTCTTGGACTTGGTTCCGGGTCCTCGGGTGCTTCCGCGACGCCTGCTGCCGGAAGGGGTGCTCACTGCTATTGCCGGCGCCCTCAAACTCACTCCGGCGATCTTCGTGCTCTATCTGCTGGTGGTACGGAAGTATCGGGCCTTCTGGGTTGCCGTCATCACCGGCGTTGTCATCACTCTGCTGAGTGCTGTCATCGTGCCCGCGGCGTCTTATGAGTTTTGGAGCAGGTTGGCGCAAGGCGACACTGGTCTTGGCCACAGCATCATCTACTACACAAACCAGTCGGTGATGGCCGACATCGTTCGGATCCTTGGTCTTGGGTCAATGCCGGCAATCGGCGGGCTTGTGGTGTCAGCAGTCGTCGCGGTAGCCGGCGTTTGGGCAGCATTGCTCTGGCACCGGCTGGGTGACGTCCGGCTGGCGGTCAACCTCTGCGGCGTCGCCGGGCTGCTGGCTTCGCCGGTGTCCTGGCTCCACCACTTTGTCTGGGTAGTTCCACTTGCGATGAGCCTCCTAGAGCGACGACGAATCGGCCCGCGGAGTCTTCCAACCTGGTTTTTGGCTCTGGGATGGCTCTTCGTCGGTTGGGTTGTCGTGGCCCCCTTCACCGACTTGCCGAATGGAGCCGATGTCGAACTCCAGTGGACTTGGTCGCAACACCTGCTGGCATCGATCACCGCTGTTGTTGGGCTCGGGCTGATAGCAGGGGCGATCGCTATCGCGCGGCCTAGGGTCTTAACGATCTTCGCTCATCCTGAGGATTCATTAGTCACGAAGCCGATCACAACAGCGGTCCACCAAAAACACTGAGAGGCGCCGGCCAGCACCATGCCTCGGTGTATCAGGGACGGTGCCGGGGTTGGCATTTGCCGTTCCATGAGACGGCTCGTCGCCAGAGCAAGCACTCCGACGATTCCCACGCCAAGCACGCAACAGAGTTTGACCACAACAAGCCAGGATCTGAGATCTGGCTGGAGCAGGACACCGCTTGCGACAAGACCCGCCAGTCCCAGCCAGGTTAATGGGATCAGCCGTTCGGCGGTAAGCAGCACATCACCGATGGTTACTCGGCGGGAGAGGGACAGCAGCCCGTACCAGTCGACCGCGAGCACTGAGCCAAAACCGACTACAAGAGAGATCAAATGGATGAAGAGCGCCACCAGCTGCAGCCACGGCGGTGGATTGATCAAGGTCGACAGCAAGATCAAGCTCACTATGGACGCGATGACGACGCCGAGCAGCCGCGCCTCAGACGGAGTCGCTAACCCAGTGAGCCTCAGTGTCCGAGCGAACATTTGCAGCACAAGTAGCTTGCCCCCTGAAAACCCCCGGCGCGATGCCGCCTTGCCGACTCTATCGCTCGCGAAGCGTTGAGGCACAAGGCGCTCCGCGTGAGATCGCGGTGCCCGAGCCGCACCGAGGGATCAGGGTGGGTAGGAGGCCCCTTGGAAATTGACTCGAATCGCATAGAGCGATCTGGTTGCGGTGATGTAGAGATGGTTTCGCTGGCCGCCGCCAAACGTCAGATTTGAGGTGATCTCCGGCAGCCGAAGCTTGCCGATCAAGGAACTGTCCGGGTCGTAGCAATGCAGGCCGTCATCGGCGGCACCCCAGAGCCGACCCAGATGATCCAATCGGATGCCGTCGTAGCCGTGCGGATCAGCACAAAAGATTTCACCGCCGGAGAGCTCTCCATGATCAACACTGAAGACTCTGATGTGGTTCAGTTCGCTGTCGACGATGAATAGCTGGCGCTCATCTGCTGAGAAGGCTAGTCCGTTCGGTTGGGCGAAGTCTTCGACGACTGCGGTCAGCTTGTCGTTGTCAAGATCAAGACGGTAGACATTTCGCGAGCCGATCTCGGATTCGGCTTCGTGGCCCTCGTAGTTGTCGTTGATGCCGTAGGTCGGGTCAGTGAACCAGATCGATCCATCTGAGTGCTCGACCACGTCATTGGGACTGTTCAACCGGTGCCCTTCGTACGAGGTTGCCAAGACTGTGCTTGAGCCGTCGTGCTCTGTTCGGGTCACCCGCCGCTCGCCGTGCTCGCAGGTGACAAATCGGCCCTGTCGGTCGACAGTCCGACCATTCGTGAAGCCTGCTCGGTTAAGGAAAACGTCGGTACGTTCGCTCACCTCGTCGTACCGGAGTATCCGGTCATTGGGTATGTCGCTGAACAACACAAAACGGCCAGCGGGATGGTACGCCGGACCCTCCAGCCACCGACCTTCAGAGAAAAGTCTGGCGACGTTACGGTCCCCTCTCGTCCCGGCAAAGCGCGGATCCAACACCTCAAACTCTGTGGATATGTAGTCGACCACGGATCCTCCTATGCTCCCCAACCCGCGCCTGACCGGGCTGCGGCGACTCTATCGAGGATCGTCCGGGAGCGAATGCAAGACCTGCCCTGAGCCATTGGGTGATGCGCCCGAGCCTGTCGAAGGTGCACCCTCAGCCTGTCGAAGGGGGCATCCTGGCTATCATCTGCCTCAGTCCAATTGCGGCTGCGGACACCTGGGGCGGTAGCTCAGCCGGTTAGAGCAGAGGACTCATAATCCTCCGGTCGCGGGTTCGAGTCCCGCCCGCCCTACGTGAGCATCAATACCGCGGTTAGCCCCAGAAAGCGCTTTTGAACCTCACGGCGTTCGTGCCGCTTTCATCCGGTTGTCCGGCGTATGGGGGCAGCATCATGCGCATCTCGTGCTCTGCCCATCACATTGACGCGAAGAAAGTTGTTGCTCCGCGAAGAATGTCAACGTGCTCCTGGGCCGGCAATTCTCTCTTCTCAACCGCTTGATCTCAGCCTGATCAACGGAGGTCACAGCGGGCCGCTCGCGGCATCGATGTCGGCCTGTGCCCATCCAGGGGCACACCGTCTACCAACCCATCCAGACGCTGTCTGTCGCCCTACCCGCGCGGCCTGTTGCTATTGGTTAAGGCTCCAGTAGAGGTCGCCCTTCGTTTACCGGGGTGAGGTCGGTTCGGCGCCAGCGAGGGCGAGGTCTCGGAAAGGCTGCGTAACGAAGCGGATGGAGATCGTCTTGAAGGCCTGCCTGATGAGGTCTTCGACACTTGGTTCAGGTATTTCAAACGACACGACGGGAACGTCAATCAGTGAGACCCCGTGCTGAAGTCGGTCGATGGCAAAAACAGTCGCAGTTACTCTACCTTCAATGCGCAGGTCGAATGCCAGGATCGTGTAGCGATCCCCATCTATATTTGCAAGCTCATACAGGTTCGATTGATCTTTGACGACCTCGGCGTCATCGGCTGCGACCGGTCCTACATAGTCATTGAAGAGGCGCGTGTTGGATGGGCCAACCGCTCGCTCCAAGGGTTCCATTGCGAAAGATTCCCACAGCAAGGTGAACGGATTGGGAAACATTCCCACCGGAAGGTGAAAGGAAGGTGTCAAGTAGTGCGGTGGGTCCACTGTTCATCGCAGCGAAGTATGAGACCCCGCAACGGAGAGCCGTAACCAAGGAGGCTCCGGGAGGTCGGCCGGAGCCTGCTGGAGGTGAGTCGGGCGCACTTTGGCGGTCCTGTCGACAGATGAGCTCCTCGATCCTTACCGGGCGACCGTGTGCTCCCTATGTCCGGGAGTTCAACGGACAAGGCGGTTCGACCAGACACAGTCCACAAAGAAAGTGCTTCTTCATTGATTGGCACCGGGCGCAATTGGCTATAGGCCAGCAGAGATCTGTCCCTGCTCTCGTGGGCGATCTTGTCGGCCCGGCGGTGTTCACGCCACTTGCCGGGCCGTCATGCGGTTGCTTGCGTCTGCTTGTCGCTTGGTTGCGCTCGGCTGGCTGACAACGACTGCTGCTGGCCACTAGAAAGCGTCCGGTGGCGCCTTAAAGAAAGCCCAATGTTGAGAGTCAAGGAAATTGGGATCTGTGGTACAGATGTCACTCTTAGTCCCGTGTAGCGCCAATCCGGTTGCGTGGTTGATTAGCGCAAAGTAACCGTCGGCTATTGGTTCTGGCTGCCATATCTGGAATTCGTCATCGTTTAGCTGATGAGCAAAGACCTGGCATTCGCGGTTGCTTTCGAGCCTCGCGAAATCAGAGTCCGGGTCTTTGTAATCAGACCAGGGAAAAGGGCCTGTTGTCTTGAATCGATAGCAATGTGCGGAACCCGCGATCGAGACAACCTCAAGCTCCCATACCGCTCCTTGGTCGCGGGGAACGATGTGCTGCTGTTTGAAAACCCCGCCTACCGAGCTGCAGGGAAGTCCGAGCTGCTTTCCAGTCGCCTTGTTCTGAATTAGATAGATGCCCCCGTTCCTCGGCGCATCTGGCATAGGCACTCCTCATCGCCATTTGTTCTTTATGAAGCTACGTTGGGATCACGCCTTGCCACATGGACGTCAGGCGAAATTCAGGTGAACCTCGAGCAACCGAGGCCAGGTGGGTACTTATGTGGCCTTGCCCTCGGTGCGATCACGAACGCGGCATGGGAAAACGGTGAAGGTCATCACCCGAAGGTCGAGCCGCGCCCGCCATATAGCCGTATGGTGGGCCTAAATATGAGTACCGGCAGGTGAGGAGATGTGGTACAGCATTGGCGCTGACATTGTGGTAGTCGTCCACCTGCTGTTCCTCGGCTTCGTTGTGGGCGGCGCCTTTCTCACCTGGCGGTGGCCTTGGCTTATCTGGGTGCACATCCCCGTGGTGGTGTACAGCGCCATAATCGTGATTGCAACCTTTACCTGCCCACTGACAGCGCTTGAGAAGGGCCTGCGCCACCGGGGAGGAGAGCCTGGCTACACCAGCGGATTCATCGTGCACTATCTGGTCCCGGTGATTTTTCCCACAGGAGTCACCCCTGAGATAAGAGACGGGCTGGGCGGGGCCTTGCTGCTGCTCGTTGCGATCATCGGTTACTTGGGCTCCGTGCGTCGGCATGGATGGGCGGTGGCATTGGGAGTGCCGTGGCTGATGGATAGCCGGCCAGCGCACAAGGACGTCTAGAGGCCATTGCGGTGCAGTGGCCGGGGTGAATTCGTCGGAGGCTACCTGTTAATGATCATCAGCTTGTGGCTGTTGGGTAGGGCCAATCCGCACTGGGTCGATCGCGGGTTCCCGGTCATCATGATGAGCCTGCGGTGACCATTCATTCTCCGGCCGCGAAGGACGATGAAGCTGCCGACGCGAATTCGGGTCACGTCGATACGCAGCGGAGGATCACCAGCCCACATCACGTGATCGGATCGGCGATGCTCTCGCTGTACCAACGATCACCGGGTACCGTTGCCGCCGGATCCATTGCCGTGTTGTTGGCGGCTGCCTATCTTCTTGCTGCGCCGATGGGCCGTGATCTCTCCGCACAAATGGCGCATGCACAGCTGGCCGAGCAGCATTGGCCTGAGTTGCTGAACCTCCGTTGGTATGGCGGTTTCAACCCGCTCGGCTACAGCGTCTTATCTCCTCCGGTCATGGCCTTTCTGGGTGTACGCGTCACGACGGCGCTTGCCTACGTTGCCAGCGTCGTGCTTTTCGCGGCATTGTTGCAGCGCACTGCGGTGGCGCGACCGGTTACTGGGGGAGTAGCTGGGGCAGTCTTCCTTACCGGGAATCTCGCTGTGGGACGGACGACGTTTGGGCTGGCTCTGGCGATAGCGCTTGGTGCAGTGTTGGCTCTGGTTTTGGGCCGCCTGCGCATCAGCTCCACGCTGTCTGTACTGGCAGCGCTCACGAGTTCGGTAGCCGGTCTGTTCCTCGGTGTAGTCGGCGGTGCGCTGTTCCTCGCCGGACGGCGACGAGATGGCGTGGTACTCGGAGTGACTGGTCTGGTGCCGATCGTCGCGATCGGATTGGCGTTTGGCAACGGCGGATTCCAATGGTTCGGAAGGACCCAAGCGCTGCTGGGCTTTCTCGGCTGCCTAGCCGTTGCCGCACTGTGCTGGCGCCGCCCGGTGATCCGCTGGGGCGCATTGTTATCGGCCGGTCTCGTCGTAGCGGCTTATCTGATAAGGACGCCTGTTGGTACCACCGCGACACGACTGCCCGAGTTGTTCGCTGCGCCGGTTCTGGTCGCGGTTGCGGCCGTCCCTTTGAGTGCTGTCATTGCCACCGCGACCGGTGTGGTCTTGCTGTTGCCCTGGTCATCAATCACTGAGGTAAAAGAGCGCGGTGATCCGGCGCTCAGCCCAAGGTTTTATGCGCCACTGATGGACCAGCTAGCCTCTCGTGGAGCTGTTGGCCCTATCGAGGTCGTACCCACACTGCGGCGCGGCGAAGTGGCAATTGTGGCACCTGTGGTCCCCATCGCGCGAGGGTGGTCGCGACCGCTCGACACCGGGCGCCATCCCATCTTCTACAACGGCAGCCTCAACGCAGATACCTACCGAGAGTGGCTGGACGACAACGCCATCTCCCACGTGGCCCTCTCAAATGGGCCCTATGACTGGGTGGCGCCTAAGGAGGCGGCCCTAGTGCGCGGTCGGTTGCCGTACCTGGAAGAAGTCTGGACAAACTCAACGTGGACCCTTTACGCCGTGACGAACCCGCGGCCAGTCATCTCCTCGCCAGGACGAGTCATCAGCCGTGACGGGGCTTCCCTAACAGTCTCGCTGCCCGAGGCGGGCGATTATGTCCTGCGCGTGCACTGGTCCCGATACATGTCCACCTCCGCCGGGTGCGTGCGACCAGCAGAGGGCGGGTGGACGACGCTCGTAGTCGAGCAGCCAGGCAGTGCCAAACTCAAAGGCAGTCTGTTGCCGCGCCATTGTTAAGGACCGACTCGAAGCTGAGCGCCAAGAGATCAGCGCCAGCCCAGTTCCGGCGCGAGGTGGCGCAGCACACTATCGATCAAGTGCGCGTTATAGTCCACCCCGAGCTGGTTCGGCACCGTGAGAAGCAGTGTGTCCGCAGCGGCGATTGCCTCGTCGTCGGCCAGTTCTTTGACGAGCTGCTCAGGCTCCCCCGCGTATGTCTTGCCGAAGCGAGCGAGGCCGCCGTCCAGATAGCCGACGTGGTCCTGACTGCCGGCCTGACCGAAGTATGCATCGTCAATGTCGCTGACAATTGGAAAGATGCTGCGACTGACCGAGACCCGCGGGTCTCGCTGATGTCCGGCGGCTGACCATGCGTCACGGAAAAGCTGGATCTGCTCGGCTTGCAGCTGGTGGAACGGGACACCGGTGTCCTCGGTCAGCAGTGTCGAGCTCATCAGGTTCAGGCCCTGCTCCGCGGTCCACTCGGCCGTTCGGCGGGTCCCGGCGCCCCACCAGATCCGATCGTGAAGTCCTGGTGAGTGCGGCTCAATCCGCAGCAGCCCAGGCGGGTTTGGAAACATCGGTCGCGGATTGGGCTGCGCGAACCCCTCACCCTTGATCACCTCGAGGAAAACCGCGGCGTGTTCCCGAGCCATGGCGGCGTGGTCGGAGCCCTCCGCGGGGGCGTAGCCGAAGTAGCGAAACCCGTCGATCACCTGCTCCGGTGATCCACGGCTGATTCCCAACTGAAGACGTCCACCGGCGATCAGGTCCGCGGCACCGGCGTCCTCTGCCATATAAAGCGGATTCTCATAGCGCATGTCGATCACGCCGGTCCCGATCTCGATCCGGCTCGTTTTGGCCCCAATGGCAGCGAGCAGCGGGAAGGGAGAGGACAGCTGGCGCGCGAAATGGTGCACCCGAAAGTACGCGCCGTCTGCCCCGAGCTCTTCGGTGGCGACCGCCAGCTCGATGGATTGGAGCAGTGCGTCAGAGGCCGAACGTGTCTGCGACTGCGGCGATGCTGTCCAGTGGCCGAACGACAGAAACCCGATCTTCTTCATGCCTAAATGCAACAGCAGCGATCAACTGCCCAGCTCGTCGGGTCAGTGTGCTCACTTTCGCGTGCGGCATGAACGCACAATTTGATCGATCAGCTTGGTTGATTAGCCATAGCCATGACGGCCGTAGAGACGCACGAATCTGGCGTCACTTACCACGCCCAGCCTTACTAGACCCTCAGAACTGCGCTGGAACGCGGTCACCCGCTCGGCGCCTCCCCGCCCGATCGGCTGCACCAGACGCCCCCCAAGCGCAAGTTGAGTGACGAGCGGTTCGGGGACATGTGGAAAGGCCGCCGAGACAAGGATGGCATCGTACGGGGCAGCAGCCGGCACACCCTCAGTGCCGTCGCCGTCAACCACCTGGACGTTCTTGATGCCTTGGCTCGCCAGGTGTCGCCGAGCCATCTCGGCTAAGTCCGGCAATCGTTCGATGCTTGTTACGAATGACGCAAGCTGAGCCAGCAGCGCGGTCTGGTAGCCGTAGCCGGTGCCAACCTCCAGGACGTGCTCAGTCCCGGTAAGTCGAAGAGCCCCGATCATGCGGGCGGATAAGGAGGGTTGAGTAGTCACTTGATCATGGGGAATCTGCACAGGTTCGTCGCGGTACGCCTGCCGGACCCGGTCAACCGGCACGAATGCCGCCCGCGGCACTCTGCGCATCGCATCCAGCACTCGGGCGTCCTCGACACCGGCTCGCCGAGCCGCCGCCACCAGCTTCTCCAGCTGTCCAGCATCGTCATGGCCAGCGTCATGGCCAGGCCGGTCATCCTTCGACGACACAGCTCGATTCTGGCTCAACTGATCACCAGATAGGTCGATCTGTTAAGTGCGCTGTCCCCCTTGGGTCTGCCGGCTGCGAGCCAGTCGCCGGCCGATGAGGTTGCCCAACAGCACAAGAAGAACGACAACAACGCACACCGCCAGAACGAATGGGAGGTCCCCAACCGCCAAGCGGGACTCCCCAGGTTCAGGCTCGGGAGCAATCATCGCGATAAGGGCGAGGATCACCGCCAGCACCGCGGCCCACCACCACGGCCTCCTGATCATCGCCGCTGCTGCCCCAAGCAGCAGCGGCAGCGCAATGACGATCACAAGTAGAACAGTCTCCGCAAGATTCATGCCTGGACCTCCCAACTCCCCCCGGCTAATCCCAGCATTCGCCTCTTCCCCGAAGAGCACAGCTCGAAAGGTTAATTACGCCTGTTTGAGCGGCGCTGCTCGCACCGTGACAATGGGAATGATCAATAAGGCAATCAGACCGCCGGCGAGCGCAAGCGTGGCGTAACTGGTCGCCGCGAAGATTAGACCAGAACTCAGCCCACCAGCAGCGCCGGCAAGCGCGATGCCGAGATCGACCACGCCCTGGGTGCGGGCGCGGGTAGCCAACGGTACGGCGTCGGTAACCAGTGTGGTGCCGCTTACCAATCCCAGGTTCCAGCCGACACCGAGCAGCACTAGGGCAAGTAGCAGCATCGCGACCGAATCGGGTGGTGCCAAAGCGGCGATAAGCCCGGCAGCCAGCAGCGTGACGCCAGCTGAGATAGCAATAGCG
>DATFBI010000186.1:0-7857 GCA_035253925.1 Propionibacteriaceae bacterium | reverse complement strand
GCGCGGGCAGACCAGCGCATCGCCTCAAGTGGCAGTACACGTTCGTTGGAAGCGTCGCAGCGTACCGAAGTCCCGGCGTACAGCTGATCGAAGATCAAGTCCGGCCGAGACGCGCCGGTCAGCGCGGCATGGCACTGCGAGAACTCCAAGCTGGGAAAGCGATCGGCGACGTAAGCGGCGTCCTCCGGCTCGTCAACATCGCGCAGTGGCGGCAGCAGTTTCACCGATCGACCCAGGCTCAGCAAGCGAGCTAGTTGGGCCGAGCCGGTACGCGCCGTCGACATTTCGATACCGGCGAACACTGGATCGGCGAATATGGCCTGAGCCTGTCGAAGGGCAGATATGGGGTCGGGACTCTGCAAGCCAATGGCCCAGAACCCGCCGTCATCGCTCAGCCCCAGCACCGCATCACAGCCGTTCCAATCGGTGTCGAGCAGTGCGCTGCTGATCTGCGGGGTGTCCATGCCGATCAATAGCACCCTCGCCGAGACGTCGCGACCAAGATCATTAAAAGCGCCGGCCAGGCGGTCGTTGAGGGTACCGGTGCGCTGTGGCAGGACTTCGAATCCATCCGCGAACTGCGACGGATCGCCGTCCCAGCAGAGAATTCGTCGCGGGACTCGGGAGGCGCGAATGGCCCGCTGGGTGTCGCGGACAGCCGCGGCTGCGAGCTGGACTGCCTCGTCGGCACTGAACCGGCGCTGGAGCCGGGTCTTCACCCGGCCCGGCTTTGGCTCCTTGGCCAAGACAACGATGATCTCGGCCCGTTCGATCATTACGCTGCCGACTTCAAAAGATCGAGCGCGGCACGCGAATCCTGAACCGCGCGGATGGCGCCCAACGGAGTGCCGGTCACCTTGGATCGCCCACGTCGCGGCAGGTATGCGACGTCCACCTGTTGTACGCGCAGGCCGGCCGCGGCAGCCTTCACCAGTGTCTCCACTGGATATCCGAAACGGCGATCTTGAACGCCCAACTCCAGCAAGATCGTCCGCCGCGCAGCACGTACCGGTCCACAATCGAAGATCATCAGACCTGCCCGGCGCCGCAGCTGGCGAGCCAATGCGGCATTCGCCAGCCGTAGCGTCCAGGGGTAGGCACGCCAACCTCTAGGCCTCCGGCGTCCGACAACCAGATCAGCCTCACCGGCGTAGATGGGTCGAACGACAGCGGGAAGATCAACTGGATTGATACTCCCATCGCAGTCCATGATCACAACTAGCTCTGCGGTGGCCGCGACCAGGCCGGCGTGACACGCTGACCCATAGCCGCGCTGCGCAACCTCGAGGGTCCCGGCTCCATAAGATCGCGCAATCTCGATCGAGCCGTCAGTGGAGCCGTTGTCGACTACCAGAGCTCGATATCCGGCCGGCAGACGATCAAGCACCCAGGGGAGGGCGGCTGCCTCGTTCAGGCAGGGCAAGATCACCTCGACCGTCATGTTGGTGAGGCTATGAAGCTGAGCCTCGCCCCCACCAGCCCGGAACGCTTTCTGTTCGCTTACGGGTCGTCGCGCGCCCAACGAGGCCCGTGCTGCATCAACGGAAATCTGCCTACGCTTTTCGCGTGAGCGCGCGAGTCCTGGTGGTCGAGGACGACGAAACCATGGCCGGTGTCTTGTCGGCGTACCTGACGCAGGCCGGCTACGAAGCCCTCTGGGCCTCCGACGGAACCGAGGCCTTGAATATCTGGAGTCGAGCTAAGCCCGATGTCGTCATTCTCGACATTTTGTTGCCGACGATTTCCGGCCTGGAGGTACTGCGACGCCGCCGGGCCTCCGCAGATGATGCAGCAGTGATCATCTTGTCTGCCCGGGGGGAGGAAGAAGATCGGCTGGTTGGGCTGGAAACCGGCGCCGACGATTATGTGGTCAAGCCGTTCAGTCCGCGTGAGGTGGTGCTCCGCGTCGAGGCCTTACTACGGCGTGCTGAACGTCTCACCGGCAATCGCCTGCTGACTGAGACTTTGTCGATCGGTGACGTGACGATCGACCTGGCGGCGCACGTCGCGACCCGCGGTGGGTCGCAATTGTCATTGACGAGTCGCGAGTTTGATCTGCTCGCCTTCCTCGCGGCCAATCCTGGACAGACCTTCAGCAAGGCGGATCTGCTGCGTCGGGTTTGGGGCTGGGACTTCGGTGACACTTCGACGGTGACAGTGCACGTGCGGCGACTGCGCGAAAAGCTCGAGGACGATCCCTCCGATCCGCGCATCGTCCTCACGGTCGGTCGCGCGGGTTACCGCATGGCCCGGGAGGCGGAGCTGACATGAAAGATCTGCTGCTGATCACTGGTCTCACCCTGGGCGCGTGTTTGGTGGTCGGCCTGCTAGGAGCGTTGCTGCTACGAGCCATCCGCCGTTCTTCGCTGCGCTATCAACTCGCGGTAGCCACCCTCATTCCGGTAATCGCGGTCGCGGCCACTGTGGTGATCAACGTGCAGCTGATGTTCCTCTCCGCCCACGACACGACGGTGATCTTGTTGGCTGTCGGGATCGCCGTAGTACTGGCTGTGGTTGGCGGATGGCTGGTAAGCCGGCGCTTTAGCCTGGCTTCTCGCCGGCTTGAGGACACCGTCGGTCTGCTGGTCAGTGATTCCCAAGGTGTGCCTGCTTCGGCCGACCAGCCGCACGACAGCGGTGGAACTGATCGCCATCTGCCCGCCGAGCTCGCCCGGGTAGAGAAGGAACTCGCGGAGGCACGTCAAACTCTGGCCGATGCCCGGCAGCGTGAGCGCGCCGCAGAGCAATCCCGCCAGGAGCTGGTCAGCTTCATGTCCCATGATCTGAGGACTCCACTTGCTGGGTTGCGAGCGCTGGCCGAGGGACTTGAGGACGGTGTGATCGCGGACGTACCCGGCACTCTCGGGCACATTAGAGGCACCGTGGCCCGGATGACGATCATGGTCGACGATCTGTTTGCGCTGTCTCGAGTGCAGGGGGCGCCGGAGCCGCGTGAGCTCAGCTTGGTAGCACTCGCGGAGTTGGTTTGCGACGTCACGGCGGAGGCCGAAGCCACTGCTCAGACGGCCCACGTGCGACTTGAGCTCAATGTTCCCGAGCACGACAACCTTGCCGTGTTGGGCCGGCACGACGACCTCAGCAGGGCCCTCGGCAACCTGGTCAGCAACGCAATCCGGCACACCGAGCCGGGCCAGACCGTCCGGGTTTCAGCCGACCGGGCCGAAGACGGCTCGGTCCGGGTTCTAGTGATGGACGGCTGCGGTGGCATTCCGGAGGCCAATCTGGATCGGGTCTTCGACACCGGCTGGCGCGGCAGTCCGGCCCGCGGCTCGGCCGACGGCGGCGCCGGTCTCGGCCTAGCCATTGCCCGCGGGGTGGTCGAATCCCACCAAGGCGAGATCGCGGTTCGAAACACCGAGATTGGGTGCTGCTTCGAGGTCGCGCTGCCACAGGTGAACCAAAGCGTTCTCCCGTGAAGGTGCTGCTCACTGGCGGAGCTGGCTTCATCGGGCGCCCCACCGCAAGGGCGTTGCGTCGAGCCGGCGCAGAGGTCAGCGTTTTCGACTTAGCGCTCAACGCACGCGACGACATCACCGATTTGGAACGCGTACGAGCGGCGGTCCACAGCTGCGATGCTGTCGTTCACCTCGCGGCCAAGGTCGGCCTCGGTGTCAATCTCGACGACATAAACGACTATGTGCAGACCAACGACCTCGGCACCGCCAACGTGCTGCGGGCTGCTGCTGGCGCAAAGGTTCAGCGGCTGGTGTATGCGTCATCAATGGTGGTTTACGGTGAGGGCGCGTACCGGTGCCCCCACCATGGATTGACGGCGGTGCCGTCGCGTACCCGTGAAGATCTGTCCGCGGGCCGCTTCGATCCACGCTGTCAGGCCTGCGGCGAGGATCTGGTCCCCGGACTGGTTCCAGAGTCGGCGCCGTTTGATCCCCGCAATATCTACGCCGCGACCAAGGTTCATGGGGAGCATCTCGCTGACAGCTGGGCCCGCGAAATCAACGCGTCGGTCGCCGCCCTGCGGTTCCACAACGTGTACGGACCCGGACTGCCCGTCGACACGCCCTACGCCGGCGTGGCGGCGCTCTTCGTTTCTCGCCTGGCACGCCGTGAGCCACCGGTCGTGTATGAGGACGGCCGGCAGCGGCGCAACTTCGTGCACGTGGACGACGTCGCTGAGGCTGTGGTCGCAGCAACTTCAGTCGACCTGCCACCGGGACGGACGGCGCTCAACATCGGCACAGCCGAGGTTCACACGGTCGGTCGGATGGCGGAGCTGATGTCGGCGATCATGGGTGGGCCTCCACCTGTCACTACCGACCAATATCGGCTCGGCGACGTGCGCCATATCACTGCTGACTGCTCAAAGGCAGGTCGAGTACTCGGCTGGAGAGCACGCATCCTGCTCGAGGACGGCATAGCTGATCTGGTACCTATCGGGAAGGCGTGAGCGAGCCGTAAGCGGCTTCTGACGTACTTCCGGTTTTCATTTCTGATCAGCTTCAGCAGCATGATCATTATGGTTCAGCAGCGACCACGCTGGTGGCCGAGGTTCAGCAGCACGCTTCGGTCAACGGCGGTGACCGCAAGGGTCGGGCTGGTGCTCGGCATCGCGATCATCGTGCTCTTCGTTACCGGGCTGCTCAGCCATTACCAATACGAACCTTGGTCATGGTTACCGCAACCGGCGAAGCCGGTCTGGGGCTACCGACTGACTCAGGGCATTCACGTTGCGGCGGGCATCGCGACCATTCCGCTGCTGCTGTTCAAGCTGTGGTCGGTCTATCCCAACCAGCTCCGATTCCCTCCGATCAAATCGATCAAGCATGCACTGGAGCGGGTCAGCGTGGCGATCTTGGTCTCCGTGGCGCTCGTTCAGGTGATCACCGGCTTCCTCAACGTGCTCAACTGGTACCCGTTTCCGTGGTACTTCGTGACCGTTCACCGTTTCTTGGCCTACCTGCTGGTCGGGTCCGTCCTGCTCCATGTAGGCGTCAAGTTGCCCGACATCGCCTACGGCCTCAGCGCCAAGGTCGCCGAAGCCGACGTGCTGACCGAGATCCCGTGGAATGAAAATCCCGAGTCCCACAGCAACGCCGGCACACTTCCCGACCCGCCGACGCCGGGTATCTCACGGCGCGGCATGCTGACCGCCGCTGGGGCCGGCGTTGGCGTGGTCGTGCTTACCTCGGTAGGCCAGACGATCACGCCACTCGAGCCGCTGGGTTTACTGGCGCCACGGCAGTGGACTGCGGGCCCGCAGGGCGTACCGGTCAACCGGACTGCCGAGCAGGCCCGGGTCATCGCAGCCGCCACCTCGCCGGCCTGGACGCTGGAGGTTGTGGGCCCGAAGCCCTACCTACTGACGCTGGCCGACCTGGAGCTTAGGGCGGTGCACGAAGCGCGGTTCCCGATCAACTGTGTCGAGGGCTGGAGCGTCGGCGCCAGCTGGCGCGGCTTGTCATTGCTCGAGGTGATCTTGCAGGCCGGCGGTACCGCGGACTCTCAGATAAAGCTGATCTCACTCGAGCAGGACTGGGGCTTCAACCATTCCTTTATAGAGGGTCCGCAGCTGTCGGCCGCCCTGCTTGCGACGCATCTCAACGGACAGCGGCTGAACGTCGACCACGGCTATCCGCTGCGGCTGATCTCCCCCAACCGCGCAGGCGTCCTTAACACCAAGTGGCTTGGCCGGATCGAGGTGTTCTCGTGAAGGAGTGGCGGATCGTGTTAGCCGTTGCCGGTGTTGCTCTAGCGGCGTTCGGAGTCCTTCGGCTGGTAACCGAGGTCCCGCCGTCCCGACTGTTGATCTTAGGTTTGTGGCTGATTGCTGCATTGATCATCCACGACGCGCTGCTGTCTCCATCGGTAGTTGGCGTCGGTTGGTTGCTGCGACGGTACGTGCCAGATCGTGGTCGGCGTTACCTGCAGCTTGCCTTGATCATGATCGCGCTGGTGACGGTGATCGCTGTCCCAATGATCTTCCTGCGCGGCAGTCAGCCGGCCTCCAAGGCTCTGCTGCTGCGGAACTACGGAACCAATCTAATTATGATCATGGGTGTCATCGCGGTGCTCAGTTTGGTCCTGTATGCGGCACGCGTCGCCCGGGATCGGTCGGCTCCGTGACCACGGAAGCTACGGCTACCGAGCTGCGTCAGGCACTGCAGCGCAGCGATCTTCAGGATTCCCCAGCGCCGACCTGGCCCGGCGCCGACATAGTGGCTCTCGCGGTTGCACTTGCGCTGATCACGGTGGCTGCCGTGGTAGGCCATGAGATGAATCGGCGCGGAGTCCCGATGGTGCTTCCGCGCCCGCCGCTGCTGGCCTTCTGGCATCCCCATGTTGGCTGGGGAACACCGCTTGCAGTGTTGTGCGTGCTGTTTGGGCTGCGGCTTCAGCAGGCGGCGGCGCTGCTGCCTTGGCGGCGTCTGCTGCTCACCGGTTGGTTGTTGAGCTTGGCCTGGATGTGCTCGATGACACTCGTAGACGGGCTGCAACATGGCTGGATCGAAGTTCTGCTCGATCCCAATGAGTACCTGCATGATCTTCACCGGATCTCTGACCCGCTCAGATTCTTCTCGAGCTTCACTGACTACATCGCCTTTCGTCCCGGCGTCGACGGCGACGGGGTCTGGACCACCCACGTGGCCGGGCATCCACCGCTGGCCACGCTGATCTTCTGGCTGCTGGCCAGGATTGGACTGGACGGTGGGTTCTGGGCCGGGGCATTCTGCATACTCCTCGCCTCAGCGGTCAGCGTGAGCTTGCCTTTAACCCTGCACGAGCTCGGTGCCGAGGCAGCTGCCCGGCGGGTCGTACCGTTCATCGCGCTGTTTCCTGGTGCGGTCTGGATGGCGGTGTCGGCAGACGGTTTGTTCGCAGGCGTGGCTGTCAGTGGACTGGCGTTAGTGTGCCGAGGCGCAGTGCGCCGCCGCATCCTAGTGAGCTTGCTGGGAGGCTTGCTGCTCGGCGTCGCGGTGTTCTTGTCGTACGGCCTGGTGCTCTTCGGGTTCGTGGTTGTCACCGCAGTGATCTTGACTGCCCGTCGCAACGGATTGCGGTGTGTTGCTATGCCCTGGTTGATCACAACTGCCGGGTTCGTCGCGGTCGCGGCTGTCCACCTTGCCCTCGGCTTCAACTGGATGAGCGGGTTGCTGGCGCTGCGGATGCGCTATTACCAGGGCATCGCCAGCGACAGGCCGTTCTCATACTTCGTCTATGCGAACCTCGCCGCCTGGTTGATCAGTTGCTCGCCGCTGCTGGCGATCGGCCTAGTGCGTTCCGTCGCGGCACTCCGCCGAGCGGCCCATCGACCGTGGACGCAGGACGGGATCGTAGCCCTGCTAGCCCTCTCCGGCGTTCTCGCGGCGCTGGTCGCGAACTTTTCGGCCTTGTCGAAGGCCGAGACGGAACGTATCTGGCTGTCCTTCGGGGTTATTGCGTACGCGGGTTTGGCGCTGCTCCGGGGCCGTAGGGCTTCGTTGGCAGGGAGTGGAACCTGGGCGCTGCTAGTGAACCATCTGCTGATCACCGGATGGTGATGACCTCAGCCAGCCGGCGAGTTTCAGTTGGCAGGTCTGCACAGGTTGCTGACGGTTTGCATCGGTTGTGCAACCTGCGCAGACCGAGAGAAACCTACGTGCACGTAGGTTTCGTCGTCGGGGCTAGGCGAGAACCGCTGACAAGTGATCAGGCGTCCAGATCGGTGCTTGTGCTGAGGTGCTCCCACTTCTTGATCAGGTCGAGTCTGGCTTCGGCGAGTCGGCGATAGGTGTTGAGCGCATCGTTGCCCAGCAGCAGGAACGCCGGCGGCTCATCGGACTCGACCGCGGAAATGATCGCCTTGGCGGCCTTGACCGGGTCGCCCGGCTGGGTGCCGTG
>DATFBI010000185.1:0-22390 GCA_035253925.1 Propionibacteriaceae bacterium | reverse complement strand
TGGTCGCTTTGGTCGGTGAATCCGTCTAGAGCGTCTTCAATCAGTTGCCGGTATCCCACGTTGCGTGGGATACCGGCGCTGTGCATGGCATGCAACACGAGTACAGCGCGGGCAGGTTAAGTACAGCTCCGGCCTTACCTGGTTACCAGCGGCATGATCAATCCGGAAAGGATCAAGAATGAAGTCAGTTTCTGATCTTGGTGACCTCACCGGCAAGCGGGTGCTGATCCGCTGCGATCTCAATGTGCCCCTGGACGGGCAGACAATCACCGACGACGGCCGGATTCGCGCTTCCCTGCCCACGCTGAACCAGCTGCGGGATCGTGGCGCCAAGATCATCGTGCTAGCACACCTAGGCCGCCCCAAGGGTCAGGTTAATCCCAAGTATTCGCTGGCCCCCGCGGCGAAGCGGTTGTCGGAGCTGCTCGGCGCGGAGGTCAGGCTGGCAGAGGATGTTGTGGGGGAGTCGGCGAAGAGCGTCGTTGAAAGCCTCGGCAATGGCGACGTGGGGATGTTGGAGAACGTCCGATACGAGCCAGCGGAAGAGTCCAAGGATGAGGCGGAGCGCGGAGCGTTAGCGGACCGGTACGCCGCTTTTGGCGATGCGTTCGTCTCAGACGGTTTCGGCGTGGTGCACCGCAAACAGGCCTCGGTGTACGACCTGGCCCAACAACTGCCAAGTGCAGCCGGTGGGCTGGTGAAAAGCGAGGTTGAGGTGCTCGCCCGGCTCACCGAGGCGCCGCCGCGCCCGTACGTGGTAGTGCTAGGTGGCGCAAAGGTCTCCGACAAGCTGGCGGTGATCGCAAACTTGATCAAGATCGCCGATACCTTGGTGATCGGCGGCGGGATGGCCTTCACCTTCCTCGCTGCCCAGGGTTATGAGGTAGGCAAGAGCCTGCTCGAGGAAGATCAGATCGAGACGGTGCGGCGATACCTCAACGACGCCGCGTCCGGCGGTAAGCAGATCGTGCTGCCGTCCGACATCGTGGTGGCACCCGAGGCTGCCGCCGATGCTCCGCCGACTGTGGTGGCCGCCAATGCGATACCGAGCGACCAGATCGGACTCGACATCGGCCCCGATTCGGCCCGGGTGTTTGCGGGCGTGATCAGACACGCCAAGACCGTCTTCTGGAACGGACCAATGGGCGTCGCGGAGTGGGAGAGCTTCGCCGCCGGGACGAAGACAGTGGCGCAGGCGCTCACTGAAGTGGATGGATTGACCGTCGTCGGCGGTGGCGATTCTGCGGCTGTGCTTCGTGATCTTGGTTTCCGCGACGACCAGTTCGGTCACATCTCCACCGGCGGCGGTGCGAGTCTGGAGTACTTGGAGGGCAAGACCCTGCCGGGTCTTGCGGTACTTGGTCAAGGGGCATGACCGATGGCGCGTAAGCCGCTGATCGCCGGCAACTGGAAAATGAACCTCAACCATGTTGAGGCCGTGGGGCTGGTCCAGAAGTTGGCCTGGACGCTAGAGGACAAGAAGCACGACCCGGAAAAGTCCGAGGTCGTTGTGCTCCCGCCGTTCACTGATCTACGGACCATCCAGACCCTTGTGGACGGTGATCGCCTTGAGATTGGCTACGGGGCACAGGACGTATCGCCGTTCGACAACGGCGCATACACCGGCGACATCTCTGCTGACATGCTGGCAAAGCTGGGTTGCCGATACGTAGTTGTAGGCCACTCCGAACGACGCAACTTCCATGCCGAGGACGACAACCTTGTCAATGCCAAGGCGGTGAAGGCGGTTTCACGCGGCATGGTCCCTATCATCTGCGTCGGTGAGGGCCTGGAGGTCCGGGAGCAATCACGCCACGTGCCCGTCACTTTGCAGCAGGTGGAGGGCGCAGTCGCCGCGTTCACTGCGGAGCAGGTGGCAGATCTGGTCATCGCATACGAGCCGGTGTGGGCGATTGGCACCGGACGGGTGGCCACCCCCGAGGACGCCCAGGAGGTCTGCAGCGCGATCCGGGGCTGGATCGCAGAGCAGCATGGCGGCGACACCGCCGAACAGATCAGGATCCTCTACGGCGGATCTGTTAGTGCCAGCAGTGTGGCGCCTCTGATGGCCCAGCCCGACATCGACGGCTGCTTGGTCGGCGGCGCAAGTCTGAAGGTTGACGAGTTCGCTGCTATCGCTCGGTTTTATGAGATGCCGCTGATCTGAGTCACCGGAACTTTTCAACGCTGGTGGGCTTTTTGACTTGTGAAGGAATCAGTGAGTTAGGCTAACGTCCGTGCTTCTCGTGCCCATGGTGACCGTGCCGATTCTGATCTTCTCCATCATTTTGGTGATCACCAGCATCGCGCTCGCGTTATTCGTGTTGATGCACAAAGGCCGCGGCGGCGGTTTGTCCGATCTCTTCGGTGGTGGGATCTCTTCCTCCCTTGGTGGGTCATCAGTCGCAGAAAGAAATCTCGACCGACTCACCGTCATCATCGGAGTGGTCTGGCTAGCGGCAATTGTGGCGCTCAACTTGCTGTACAAGCTGGGTTCCTGATTGCTCCAAGACCGGCCGGTCGCCTGACTAAACAAGACACCGACTGATCCAGCTAGGAAGGGCGAGGGAGAACAGACGTGGCTGGTGGAAGTGCCATTCGTGGTAGCCGGGTAGGTGCTGGTCCAATGGGAGAGGCTGAGCGGGGTGATGCCGCGCCGCGGCTCTATGTCTCCTACTTTTGCGCGCACGGTCATGAAACGCGGCCCGCATTCGCCGCCGATGCCACTATCCCTGAGACGTGGGATTGCCCTCGCTGCGGCCTGCCCGCCAACCTCGACTGCCTGAACCCACCTCCACCGCCCAAGATTGAGCCGTACAAGACCCACCTGGCCTATGTCAAAGAGCGGCGCACCGACAAGGAAGCGGCCGATATCCTCACGGAGGCCCTGCAAGCGCTACGGGCTCGGCGGGAACGCGGCGAAGTCATCTATTGATTGACGGAGTGTCCCGGTCTTTCAGGTGGAGCTCAGAGATTCGGCCCCTAGATCCGGCCGCGCTGTTCCAGGTCAGGGGGCAACTCAGCGGCCGCTTCCCGGTCGATCAACCAGAGCGTGCGTTCCACGCCGGAGACGCCAGCCGCCGGCACCTGGACTGGCCCTGCGCCCAGCAAAGCCATTTTCGCCGCTGCGGCTTTATCAGCGCCGCTCACGACGAACCAGACCTCATGCGACCGGTTGATCACCGGCAGCGTCAGGCTGATCCGCTCCGGCGGCGGCTTAGGGGAGGCCCGGACTCCGATGACGTCACCTTCGGCGTAAGACGACGGGTGCTCCGGGAAGATCGATGCGACATGGCCGTCCGGTCCCATGCCGAGGAGACAGATGTCGAAGGCAACATCACCGAGTTCCTGCGCGTAAGCTTCCGCGGCTTGATCAAGATCGAGACCGCCATCACTGGCTGGCATTTCATGGATTCGATCAGGATTCAGGGCTAGCGGTTTAGCGATTAGATCGAGCGCTTGTTTAGCATTCCGATCTGGATGATCAGCTGGCACAAAGCGCTCGTCTCCCCACCAAAACTCAACCCTGTTCCAGTCGACTGCGGAGTTTGGTCCGTCGCCGCCCAGGCGCTCGTACGCACGGGTGGCAATTCGTCCGCCGGTTAGGGCGAGCTGGGGAACGCGGAACTCCCGCTGAATCTCGGTGAGCCGCGCCATCAGCCGCGCAGCCAGCGCCTCGGCTACTTCATCTGCTCCGGTATGCAGCAAGATCTCAGGACCCGTGGCGCTCATTGCTAACGACTCCTTGCGGGCTGCTTGGCAGCCTTCGCTGTACCCTCTGCTCGCTTGCCAGATGTCTTTCTGGGACGGGACTTGGTGCCGGTTGACCTATCACTGTCTAGCAGCGACTTGACTGTACGTTCGTAGATCACGTCCGGATCGAGGCGACGTAGTTCCTCGGAGAGCAGCTCTGTGAAATTGCGACGCTTGAGGGCAACCAGCCGCTCCGGCTGACCGGGCACCGTATAGTGCGCCAGCAGACCGTCGGGGCGAGTAATCGCAATATCACCAGCCGCGGTGCCCATGCGCACCGCAGTAAGTCCCGGTCCGTCGCTGACTCGGCGCGTCACGCCGACCTTGAGTTTGGAGCGCAACCAGGCAGCGAGCAAGTCAGCCGAAGGATTGTTCCGCTCAGACTCCACAAAAACAGACCTGATTTTGGCCGGGTATTGGTCGAGGGCAGCAGCTAACAGCGCCCGCCACGGCGTCAGCCTCGTCCAGCTCAGGTCGGTATCCCCAGGGATGTAGTCACGGGCGCGGGCCTTGAGTGCGGTAAGCGGGCGAGGAGAAGCGGCGGCATCAGTCATCCGTCGCATTGCCAGCTTCGCGAGTTCATCGCTGGTCCGGTTGCTCGGCACTTTGCCCGGCCACCAAATCACGACCGGGGAGTCAGGCAACAACAGCGGCCGGATCACCGAGGCTGGATGTGCCGCCACCGCACCACGCATTCTGATCACCACAACCTCGCCTGGCGTGCCCTCGCCAATGCGTACCTCGGCGTCCAACCCGGCGTCACTTCCCGCGGCAGTTACCACCAACAGGATGCGCGACGGATGCTCGCGGCCGGCGATGATGCTGGCCTCCAGTGCGCTTGGGAACTCTGACTCGTCGCAAACGATGATCAAGGTCAGCACCATGCTTTGGGTAGGGCTACCCAGACTCCGCCGGATCCGTACTAGCTCGGCGGAAATCTTCGATGAACTCGTGCCCTCAAGGGTGAGGATCATGGCCGTCTCCAGGTGAAGCCGTCCCGGGCCAGCATCTCATCGGCATGCTTCGGTCCCCACGATCCCGGTGCATACGGCTCTGGTTGGTCCGGCAGACTCGCCCAGTAGCTCAGGACCGGATCCAGGATCTCCCAGGAGAGCTCTACCTCCTCATGCTGCGGGAAGAGCGGCGGATCGCCGAGCAGCACGTCCAAGATCAACCGCTCGTACGCCTCGGGTGAGGACTCGGTGAATGCCTCGCCATAGGCGAAGTCCATATTGACGTCGCGGATCTCCATCTGGGTACCCGGCACCTTGGCGCCAAAGCGCAACGTCATCCCTTCATCGGGCTGAATTCGCAGCACGACGGCGTTGGCGCCCAGCTCCTCGGTAGCGGTCCGGCCGAAGGGCAGGTGGGGTGCGCGTTTGAAGCCGAGCGCAATCTCTGTCACTCGCCTGGCCATCCGCTTTCCGGTGCGCAGATAGAACGGCACGCCGGCCCACCGGCGGTTGTCGATGTCAATGCGAATTGCCGCATAGGTCTCGGTCTGGGAATTGGGTGGGATCCGCTCTTCCTCTAGATAACCCCTGACCTTCTCCCCACCTGCCCAGCCGCCCGCGTACCTGCCACGGGCGGTGTACAGATCCATCCGCTTCGGCGGTCGAGCGGCGGCGAGCACTTTCTGCTTTTCAACTCGGAGCTGGCTTGCCTCGAATGAGTTCGGTTCCTCCATCGCGGTGAGCGCAAGGAGTTGCAGCAGGTGATTTTGGATGACATCACGGGCGATGCCGATGCCGTCAAAGTATCCGGCGCGCCCGCCAATCCCGATGTCCTCCGCCATGGTGATCTGGACGTGGTCGACGTAGTTGTTGTTCCAGACCGGCTCGAACAGCTCATTGGCGAAGCGCACCGCCATGATGTTCTGAACAGTCTCCTTGCCGAGATAGTGGTCGATGCGGAATACCGAGGATGACGGGAAGACGCTGAGCACTATCCGGTTGAGTTCTTGAGCGCTGGCCAGATCGTGGCCGAACGGCTTCTCGATCACTACCCGGCTCCACCTATCCGGATGTTGCTCGGCTAGCCCATGCAAGCGCAGCTGGTCGACAACTGTCTGGAACAGCCCAGGTGGAATGGAGAGGTAGAACGCGTGGTTTCCGCCGGTGCCGCGAGCCTCGTCCAGGTCTGCGATGGTTCGAGCGAGGTTACTGAATGCGTCGTCATCACCGATCTGACCGGGCACAAAGCGGATGCCTTCGGAGAGCTGCTGCCAGACTTCTTCTCGGAAGGGGGTTCTGGCGTGTTCCTTGACCGCGGTGTGAACAACATGTGCGAAGTCCTCCCGCCCCCACTCCCGCCTTGCGAACCCGACCAGGGCAAAGCCCGGCGGCAACAGCCCGCGGTTGGCCAAGTCGTACACCGCGGGCATCAGCTTCTTGGTAGACAGGTCACCAGTGACACCGAAGATCACCAGCACGCAGGGGCCGGCAATCCTCGGTAGTCGCCGATCATCAGGATCCCGCAGTGGGTTGGGACGAACGTCCATGATCATTTAGCAGTCGCGCCTCTTAGCTGCTCTTGACGTTTGACCTAGAGAGAAGCCTTGGCGGCATCGAGCTCCCCCTGAACATCAGCCACAAGCTCATGCCAGGAGGCCTCGAACTTCTCCACGCCCTCCTTCTCCAGCACATCGACTACGTCGTCGTAATCGATGCCGACCCGCTCGAGATCGTCCATTAACTGCTGTGCCTCGGCTTTGGTTCCGGTAACCATATCGCCCCGCACCTCACCATGATCAGCAAATGCCATCATCGTCTTTTCCGGCATGGTGTTGACCGTGTTGGGAACTACCAGTTCGGTGATGTACATGGTGTCGGAATAGTCAGGGTTCTTTACCCCGGTGGATGCCCACAACGGCCGCTGGCGATTGGCTCCCTTGGCCTGCAGGGCAGCAAACCGCTCGCTGCTGAACTCTTCCTCGTATAGCGCGTACGCCAGTCGGGCGTTCGCAATGGCGGCCTTTCCGCGCAACGCCAGCGCCTCCTCAGAGCCGATCGCCTCGAGCCGCTTGTCGATCTCGGTGTCGACCCGGGAGACGAAGAAGGAGGCCACGGACTGGATCTTGCTCAGGTCATGGCCAACCTCTGCGGCCCGCTCCAAGCCAGCCAGGTAAGCATTGATTACTTCGCGGTAGCGCTCCAGAGCGAAGATCAGTGTGACATTCACGCTGACGCCCTCAGCGATGACTGAGCTGATCGAGGGCAGCCCCGCCTTCGTTGCTGGAATCTTGACCAGCAGGTTCGGTCGATCGACGACCTTCCACAAATCGGTGGCTTGGGCCGTGGTGGCCTCGGTCTCATAGGCAAGATCAGGATCCACTTCGATGGAAACCCGGCCATCGACGCCATTGGTTGCTGCGTAGGTGGCCGCCATGATGTCGCAGGCGTCCCGCACATCGTCAGTAGTCAATGCCTTGATCGCATCGTGCAGCTCGGCGTTGCGCGCGGCAAGTTCGGCGACTTTTTCGTCGTACATATGGCCTTGGGCAAGCGCGGTGGCGAAGATCGTCGGGTTGGTTGTTACGCCGGTGACGGAGTAGTTGGACACCAGGTCGGCCAGGTTGCCGGAGGTGATGCGCTCCCGAGACAGGTCGTCCAGCCAGATGGAGACGCCGGCGTCTGCGAGGGCCTTGAGCCGTTCGTTCATGATCGCTTCTCCTGGATCGGTGGGTTGGTGTCGTCAGCTGGGCTCAGCTGATGGTGACGCCTGGATGGGGTTCTGTGTCTGCCGGACCGTGCGGCCCGCTAGCTGCCGGATGCGTGGGTGCGGTCGCCGTCCCGGTTACCGCATCCAGGCTGGATTGCGCGGCCGCTACGACCGTTTCTGGAGTGAAACCAAACTCCTTGAACAGCACGTTCGCGGACGCACTGGCTCCGTAATGGTTGATGCTGATGATTCGACCGGCGTCACCGACGAGGTCACGCCAACCGATGCCGACTCCAGCCTCTATTGAGACACGAGCCCTGATATCAGGTGGGATAACGGAGTCCCGGTACGACTGGTCCTGCTCGTCGAACCATTCTCGGCAGGGCATGGAAACTACCCGGGCTGCGATGCCTTGGTCGGCAAGCTGCTGCTGGGCGGCGACCAGGTATTGCACCTCCGAACCCGTGCCGATCAAGATCACGTCCGGGGTGCCGTCGGAGTCTTTAAGAATGTAGCCGCCTTTGGCTACTTCAGAGGTATCAGCGAAGCCGTCCTCGCCGCGTGGGAAGATGGGCACGGCCTGCCGGGTGAGGGCCAGCCCGGCTGGCCTGTCTGTGTTCTGCAATATTGCCGCCCAGGCAGCCGCGGTCTCGTTGGCGTCGGCGGGTCGTACTATGTCGAGCCCCGGAATGGCCCGCAAAGCGGCGAGGTGTTCAATCGGTTGGTGAGTCGGTCCATCCTCGCCTAGGCCGATCGAGTCATGAGTCCAGACGTAGATCACCGGCAGTTCCATGAGTGCGGCAAGCCGTACCGCTGGGCGCATGTAGTCGCTGAAGATCAAGAAGGTGCCGCCGTACGGCCGCAAGCCGCCGTGCACCTTGATGCCGTTCAAGATCGCACCCATGGCGTGTTCCCGGACTCCGAAATGCAGCACCCGGCCATAAGGGCCACCGCGGAACATCCTGCTCTGCCGGTCGGATGGCAGGAAGCTCGGCTCGCCCTCAGGGGTGGTGTTGTTGGATTCGGCGAGGTCAGCTGAGCCGCCCCAGAGCTCCGGCAGCTTGGGCGCGATCGCGCTCAGCACCTTTCCGGAGGCTGCTCGAGTGGCAATGCCTTTGGCATCGGCGGACCAGCTGGGCAGTGCATCCTCCCAGCCAAGGCTGAGCTCATTCTTGACCAGCCGTTCGTACAGTTCCTTGCGCTCCGGGTTGGCCGCAGCCCAGCTGTCGTAGGCCTGCTGCCACTCCTGCTGAGCCTGCGCTCCGCGCTCGATCAGCTGGCGCGTGTGCCTGAGCACCTCATCGGCGACCACGAAGCTCTTGTCCGGATCAAAGCCGAGCACCTTCTTGGTGGCGGCAACCTCTTCTTCTCCCAGTGCAGCGCCATGGGCCTTGCCGGTGCCCTGAAGGTTGGGCGCGGGCCAGCCGATGATCGTCTTCAGGCAGATGAAGGTCGGCTGATCTCTGACTGACTTGGCTACCTCAAGGGCGTCAGCGAGCGCAGCGACATTTTCTTGGTAGTGATGGGCGTCGCCGCGGGTCCAGTCGACGGTTTGAACATGCCAGCCGTACGCGGCGTAGCGGGCGGTGGTGTCCTCTGTGAGGGCGATGTTGGTGTCGTCCTCAATTGAGATCCGGTTGCTGTCATAGATCAGGGTGAGATTACTGAGCCGCTGGGTAGCAGCCAGCGATGAAGCCTCCGAAGCGACGCCTTCAGAAATGTCGCCATCTGAGGCAAGGCAATAAATCTGATGATCGAACACTGAAGCGCCCCGCGGGGCATCGGGATCGAGTAATCCGCGCAACCGGCGGGCCGACATCGCCATCCCGACTGCGTTGGCAACGCCTTGACCCAGCGGTCCGGTGGTGACCTCGACGCCCTTGGTGTGTGCGTACTCCGGATGACCTGGAGTCTTCGAGCCCCAGTGTCGGTAGGACTTGATGTCGTCGAGTTCCAGGCCAAAGCCGCCGAGATAAAGCTGAATGTAGAGCGTCAGGCTGGTGTGTCCGCAGGACAGCACGAATCGGTCGCGCCCAGGCCAGTGGGCGTCACTGGGATTGTGCCGCATTACTTTCTGGAACAGCAGGTACGCGACCGGCGCCAGGCTCATTGCTGTGCCTGGATGGCCATTGCCAACGTTTTGCACGGCATCGGCGGCCAGCACGCGTATGGTGTCGATGGCTTTGGTATCGATCTCGCTCCATCCGTCGGGGAGGATCGAGTCAGAGATGTCGGTATCGGTCACACTCACGTGCCAGAAGATCCTTCCGAGACGGCTCTGCGCGGCTGCTGGGGCGCAGCCCGGACACTGCGAGCCTATCGGGGGCCGGTCGGCAGGGGATATAGGGTCATGCCCAGAATGGAACCGGCCTAAGCGATCCGCGAGAACTCCACGTGGTGGAGTGTGGATCCCAACGCCGGGCCCTAGACTCGCCCTTGACCAGAGCCAATAGACAGTGAGTGGGTAGAGCTTGTGACGAGCCTCGACGTGCCAGGTCAGGTGGCCGCCGACAACCGCCCTGCTGAATACCGCCCTGATGAATACGGAGCAGCCCGCGTCGATCTCGGGGTAAACGCCGTGCGCCGCACGCGTCAGTTCGCCCGGGTTCGCGATGTTGTCGGGGCCTATGTCGGACTCACCAAGCCGCGCATCATTGAGCTTCTGTTAGTGACCACCGTGCCGGCAATGTTTCTGGCTGCCGGTGGAGTCCCGCCGCTCAAGATCGTAATCACTACCATGATCGGTGGCTGTCTGGCGGCGGCCAGTGCGAACGCTGTCAACTGTGTGCTTGATCGCGATATCGATGAGCGGATGCGGCGTACGCGGCGCCGTCCGCTGCCTCGGCATGCCGTCGGTCCACTGGGCGCGACGGTGTTTGGAATGATCTTGGGGATCGCGGCGACACTGTGGCTCGGCTACTTCGTCAACTGGTTGTCGGCGGCACTGGCGCTGGGTGCCAATGCGTTCTACATCGTCGTCTACACCGTCTGGCTAAAGCGACGTACCCCACAGAACATCGTCTGGGGTGGTATAGCAGGTTGCTTCCCGCCGCTGATCGGCTGGACAGCGGTGACGGGCAGTCTTGCACTCGCCCCGTTCATGATGTTCCTGATCGTGTTCTTCTGGACACCGCCACACACCTGGGCGCTCGCGATGCGTTATCGCGAGGATTATGCGGCGGCGAACGTGCCGATGCTGCCTGTCGTGCGATCAGCCCCGGTCGTCGCTCGACGCATCATGGCGTACGCGGTCGTGACTGTACTGACGTCACTGCTGCTGTGGCCAGTGGCGCCTACCGGCTGGTTCTATCCTGCGGCTGCGGTGATCCTTGGTGTCGCGCTGCTGTGGCAGTCGGCCCAGCTGCTGGCACGGGCGCAGCGGGGCCTGAGGGATGCGGCACTGAGGCCGATGCGGCTTTTCCACTGGACCAACTCCTATCTCGCATTGCTCTTTGTCGCCGCCGCCGTCGATACGCTGTTGCGGTAGGGCCTATTCGTGGCCCAGTCGGTGGAACTGGCGCTGGATTCCGAAGCCGAAGCGGCGCTTGTTTCACAACGGGATCGTCTGGCAGCAGCCGGCTTGGCCAGGCCTAAGCGTCCCGAGCCCTATGCGCACCACCTGCCGCACATCACCTTGTACGCCGCCGACGCCATCCCGGAGGCCGCGGAACCCGTACTCCCCGACATAGTCACCGGGGTCAACCTGTCGGTACACATCGGTGCCTTGATGATCTTCGGCCCTCGAAAAGGCGAGTGCATCCTAGTGCGGCAGGTGGCGGCCTCTGTCGAACTGCTGGAGCTGCAGCAGCAGGTTGCCTTGGCCTGCGGAGCTGCTCCGACAGGCCAGTTCGGACCCGGTCGCTGGAGCCCACATGTAACGCTGGCACGCCGAGTGAGCAGTGACCTTGTCGGCAAAGCGGTCCAAGTGTTGGGGTCACACGGGGAACTGGACGCGACAGTTCAGCGGTGTCGCCGCTGGGATGGCCGGCGGCGGGTTGCCTGGTGGCTTACCCCGGCCTAGGGATTGTTGTGTTGATCTAGGCCGCGGCAACGAAGGCGTCGAAGATGCCCTGCTGAATCGGATCGGTGTCAGCCAAGTCCTCTAGATGCCACTGCAGACCGAGGAACCAACCCTCGTGCCCGGCCAAAGTGACCGCCTCGATGGTGCCGTCGGCTGCGTACGCAGCGGGCATCAGCTTGTCGCCCAGATCATCAATGCACTGGTGATGAGAGCACGAGATGGTGATCCGATCGCTTGCGACCACATCACGCATTGAGGAATCTGCCACCAGTTCAATGTCGTGCACCAATTTCCGATGGTTCCGCCCGATCACCTCTGCCATGTCTTGCACCAGAGTGCCGCCCAGCGCCACGTTGACCACATGGCTTCCGCGGCACAGCGCTAGCAGCGGAATCTTGTCCAAGATCGCCCAATGGGCCATGGCGAGATCGAAAGCGTCTTGATCTTTATTTACGCCGTAGAGCGTCGGGTGGGGCTCCTGCCCGTACCAATGCGGCGAGAGGTCACCACCGCCGGGCAGCAGGATCGCGTCGGCCATCCAATACCGCTCTTCCAGCTCCTCGATTCCGGGCTCTGGGGTTGTCGGATGGATCACCAAAGGCTCGCCGCCTGCCTGCTCCACGGCCTGCAGCAGTTTGGCTGCAGCAACCTCGGCGCGGTACCGCAATGCGCTTGCGCTGTCGGAGAACCGCGCCGGGATCAGGATGAGCGGTCGAGCCATGAGCAATCCTTACAGTCGGCATCTGGGCGAGAGCTAGGCCGGACGCGCTGCTGCACGTACCCGAGCTGCAAGCGCTATACCCCATCCGAGCGCCGGCCATATCGGCCAGGGATACCAGGCGCCCGCGGTAATGCCAGCAATAAGCCAGATGACCACCAGTACCGCCATCACGCCAAGGTAAATCGCAGTCTGCGGCCGCACCGCATCTCTTGCTTTACGGTGGGCTGCTGCTCGGGCTGCTCGACGGCTGCGTTCGGCTTGCCACGCAGGTGGTAAGTCATCGGTAAGTCGGGCCAGGTCTTCCATGGTGCGAGCAGTGAGCGCGGCGCTAAGGCGTTCGTCCAGCTCATCGGGCGTTAGATAACCCTCGGCTGCGGCATCGCTAAGCATGGCGACAGCTGCATCCCGTTCAGCGTCACTCACGCGGAGGTGCGGATCCGAGGCTCGGAACTCGGCTTGGCGAATATTGTGATCCGGGCGCCGTAGCGGTACGGCGGACTTGAGAGTGCACATAATCGGCTTCCTTTCCTGTACTGTCCATAGTGGATGGTCATTCTACATTGTAATGTCCACAGTGGACTGTCAAGGGAGTTTCCATGAATGCCACCGCGGCTTCGTTACTCGGTCTGCTCGACCTGTCTGGCGGGGAACTGACGGGCGGCGAGTTGGTGCGCCTGGCCCAGGGGCGCATCGGTGATTTCTGGACCTTGACCCGTAGCCAGGTCTATCGGGAACTTGCCGTTCTGGAAGACGAGGGCTATATCGAACGTGGCCAGCTTGGCCCTCGGGAGTCAAGGCCCTTCCGGGTGACTGATGTCGGGCGGGCAACGTACCGCTCCTGGCTCACAGAACACCTACCCACTGAGACCGTCCGAATTCCACTTCTGCTCGCCGTCGCGTTTGGATCCGTACTGCCGAGGGAGAAGCTGCGAGCGCTACTGCTGGAGTCGGAGGCCGAACATCGGAAGCGGCTAGCGCGCTATCACGAGCTGGACGACCATCTGGCGCAACTCGGCGTCGATGCCTGGAGCCGCGCGACATTGTCGTTTGGGTTGCATTACGAACAGGCGGTGTTGCGCTGGTTTGAGTCGTTACCGCAAGAGATCACTGGCGTTGCGGATGGCAGCAGGACTCGGCCATTTAGCTAGGTTGTCGGGCTGCGCGTCGGATCACCGAGAGCATCAGGTTGGTGGCCGTGGCGATAGCCAGCGAAGCGCCCAGCAGGTGGAGCGCGACCAGCCAGATCGGCAAGCCCAACTGATATTGGGCAACCCCTATGCCCACCTGGATGATCTCGACGAGGAGCAGCAGCAGAACGGCCCGGCTGCGCAGCAACCACAGGCAAACCAGGCTGGCGGCCACTGTCGCGTAGACCACGCTGCTGTGCAACCGAGTGAGCAGCATCGCATCGAGCCCGTTTCGGGGGGCATTCTCATCCCCGGCGTGCGGTCCGCTGCCCGTAACCAGGGTGCCAAGCCAAACAGCCAGCCACATCAAGACGAATGTCACCCGAGTCAGACCGACTGCAACGCCGGAAGCGCCGGCCGGCAAAAGTTGCCAGCTCTTGCGGACCAGGAAGACAGCGAGGGCGATCAAGACCATCGATAACAACAGGTGCAGCCCCACCAGGTACGGGTTGAGCTGAGTGAGCACGGTGATTCCGCCGATGACGCCCTGCAGCGGAATGCCCAGCGCTAGACCACCGGCGAGCCAACGGAGGTCGGACCGTGGTCGCCCATTCTCGCGATAGAGCAGGGCGCTGATGAAGGTCAGTGCGGCCCCGGTTACCAGCACCAGAGTCAAGAGCCGGTTTCCGAACTCGATAGCGCCATGGATGCCTAGTTCGGGATGAGACACGTAGGAGTCGTCGGTGCACCTCGGCCAGGTCGGGCAGCCAAGGCCAGAGCCGGTCAACCGGACCAGCCCGCCGGTCACCACAATGACGATGTTCATGATCAACGAGACCACGGCCCAGCCGCGCAACGCGTACCGTCCCCGGACTATCCGGAGGAGCGCAGACAGTGGTCCGCCGCCTGAAGGCGGTTTCACCTCCGGGCTCAGCTGCTTCACGACGTCCAACGAAAGCCCTTCCACGCACCAAAGCCGGCGGCTAGCAGCCAGGCTAACAAGACCACCAGTGGCCAACCCAGAACTTGCCCATGCGCTGCCGCTCGCAGGCCCTCGCCGAGCGCCGCCGTGGGCAGCGCCTCGATCACCGGGCGCAATGCGGCCGGATAGCTTGCCACAGGAATGATTAGGCCACCGCCAATGAGCAAGATCACATAGATCAGATTGGCGAGGCCTAGCACTGACTCAGCGCGGAGTCGGCCGGCAAGCAGCAGTGCCAGGCAGACAAACGTCGCAGTAGCCAAGATCACCAGCAATACCGCCACTAGAGCCGAGAGCATGGTAAACCTAGGCCGCCAGCCCAGACCGAGCGCAGCACCGGTCAAGATCAGCAGCTGACCGAAAATGATCATGATGACCGCTAGGCCCTTGCCGGCAAGCAGGCCGGGCTTTCCAAGCGGTGTTGTCGCCAGCCGCTCCAGCACGCCGTAGCGCCGCTCGAAGGCGGTAGTGATGGCGATCGAGGTAAAGGCTGACGACCACACCGCCAAGGCGAGCACCGACGGACCAAGCAGGTCCAGGCGAGCTATTGAGGCGGTGGCGATCGATACATTGGCAAACCGTCCAGCTACCAAAAGCGCCAGCGGAATCACCAAGGCCAGCAGTAGTTGCTCACCGTTGCGGACCAGCAGTCGCGTCTCAATGAGTGCGTGCCCGATGACCCGCTTGACGGCAGGTGCCGGAGCCGGAGCGGGGGACAGGTCGAGCGCTGTCATGAGGCGGTTCTCGCCGTGGTGTGGGTGAGGAAGACAGTCTCAAGACTTCCCCCGGATTTGGTGAGTTGACGCACGGTGCCGGAGATTGTCACACGGCCCCGATCGACGATAAAGACTTGATCGGCAAGAGCTTCGGCCTCATCCATCGCGTGCGTAGTCAGCAGCATGGTCACCCCGTTCGCCCGCAGCTCGCGCAGCAGCAGCCAGGTAGCGCGACGGGCATGTGGATCCATGCCGGCGGTCGGTTCGTCGAGGAACACCAGCTCGGGCCGCCCGATGAGAGCGCCAGCCAGGTTGACTGCTTGTCGTTGGCCACCAGACAGCCGCCGATACGGGATCTTGGTGCATTCGGTGAGTCCCAGCCGCTCCACCAGCGCTGTCACGGGCAGCGGATTGGCGTATAGACCGGCCAGGTAATGCAGCAGCTCAATGGCCCTAATTCCTGACCAGGAACCGGCGCTTTGTGGCATGAGCCCGATACGCGCGGCCAATTGCCGAGATCCGGCAGGTAAGCCCAGTACTTTGACGGCTCCCGTGGCTGGCCGAATGAGATCAGTACAACAGCGAACCAGCGTGGTTTTGCCAGCTCCGTTGGGTCCGAGGACTGCGGTCAGCGCCCCAGGCTTGGCATCCAGCGAAAGCCCATCGAGAACCGCGCGGCTGCCGTATTTGACGACCACATCGTCGACCCGAACGGCACTGTCGGGACTGGGCACCGATGAATTCTAGACGGAGAGGATATCGGCGAGTTCGTACTTGACGGGCTCCTCCAGTTGCTCGTACGTACAGGAGCGCGGGTCTCGGTCGGGCCGCCAGCGGAGGAACTGAGCGGTATGCCGGAACCGGTCGCCCTCCATGTGCTCGTATCGGACTTCGACCACCAGCTCGGGCCGCAGCGGAATGAAGGAGAGGTCCTTCTTGGCGTTCCAGCGGCTGAACTCAGAAGCCCGCGGAGTGCGGATGCCTTCCTCCTGCTTGGCCCATGCCCACGGGTGATTTTCGAAACTGGTGACCAGCGGTTGCAGCTCGCCGAACAGTTCCTTACGACGCGCCGCCGGAAATGCGCCGATCACTCCGACGCTGGCCAGCTCGCCGGACTCCTTGTAGAGACCCAGCAGCAGCGATCCGATGCTGTCGGGACCGCTCTTGTGCACCCGGTAGCCGGCTACAACGCAATCCGCGGTGCGCTCGTGCTTGATCTTGAACATGGTGCGCTTGTCGGGTTGGTAGGTGCCAGCCAGCGGCTTGGCGACCACTCCATCCAGTCCGGCACCTTCGAACTGGGAGAACCACTGCACTGCCAGATTGTGATCACGGGTGGCCGGGGTGAGATGGATTGGCGCTTTTGCGCCGATCACTGCCTGCTCTAGCGCGGTGCGCCGCTCCTGGAACGGTCGTTCGGTGTAGTCGCTGTCGTCGATTGCCAGTAGGTCGAAGGCAATGAATCTCGCGGGCGTCTCCTCCGATAGCAGCTTGACCCGACTGGCGGCTGGGTGGATGCGCTGCTGCAACACCTCGAACTCGAGTCGGTTCCCAACCACGACAATGATCTCGCCGTCAATGACGCACTTGACGGGCAGATTGGCTTTGACCGCCTCAACGATCTCGGGGAAATAGCGGGTCATCGGGCGTTCGTTGCGCGAGCCAATCTCGACCTCATTCCCGTCGCGGAACACGATGGATCGGAAGCCGTCCCACTTGGGCTCGTAACTAAAGGGTCCCTCGGGAATGTTTGGCACAGCTTTGGACAGCATTGGTGCGACTGGCGGCATGACGGGCAGCTGCATGCTGGCCATTCTCACCTACGGCCTGTCTTGGCCAGCTCTGACTGTCAGTAGGGAATGGGAGGCTGGGTGGCATGTCGGATCCCGATCTTTGCCGTGCAGGCTTGAGCAGGTGCTGACCACAATCGCTATTGAGAACTACCGCTCGCTCCGCGATCTGCGGCTGCCGTTGGACCGGCTCAACGTGGTCACGGGCGCGAACGGTACCGGGAAGTCGAGCCTCTACCGCGCCCTCCGGCTGCTGGCCGACTGCGCGGCCGGACGGGTGATTTCGTCGCTGGCGCGCGAGGGTGGGCTCGAGTCGGTCCTGTGGGCAGGGCCGGAGCATTTGGCAGCCTCGGTTCGCTCCGGCCGGCATCCCGTCCAGGGCACGGTACGGTCCGGGCCAGTCAGCCTGCAGCTGGGCTTTGCCTCCGACGACTTCTCGTACTTGATCGATCTTGGCCTGCCGACTCGAGATGAGTCATCGGCGTTCAACCTGGATCCGGAGGTCAAGCGCGAGGTGGTGTGGAGCGGCCCGGTGATGCGGCCAGCCAGCCTGCTGCTCAGGCGCAAGCGTGCACTCGTCGAGCTTCGCGGTACCTCAAATGGTGAATCGTGGGAGGCATTCGAAAGCACCTTGCGTCCGTACGAGAGCGTGCTTACTGAGGTGCTGGACCCGGTACGAGCTCCGGAACTGCTGGCCGTACGCGAGCAGATCCGAAGCTGGCGGTTCTATGACCAGTTCCGGACTGATGTCGACTCACCGATCCGGCAGAGCCAGATCGGCACTCGTACGCCCGTACTGGATGCTGAGGGCCGAGATCTCGCTGCCGCGCTGCAAACGATCATCGAGATCGGTGACGCCGAGGCCCTCCACGGCGCCATCGAGGATGCTTTCCCGGGATCGCGGCTGCAGGTGGTGGAGACCCGCGGTAGGTTCGACCTTGAGCTCAATGCTCACGGTCTGCTACGGCCGCTTAGCGCTGCCGAAATATCCGACGGCACCCTGCGCTATCTCCTGCTGGTTGCCGCCCTGCTAAGTCCACGACCGCCCGCGCTCATGGTGCTGAACGAGCCAGAAACCAGCCTGCACGCCGATCTGCTGCCCGCGCTCGCCCGCCTGATCGCTCGCGGGAGTGAGCACACGCAGATCGTTGTCGTGACGCATGCACATGGGCTGGTCGGAGCATTGACTTCCGCCGGCGCTCAGCCATTGTGTCTGGTCAAAGACTTCGGAGCGACAACGCTGGAGGGTGTCGCGCCACTTGACCAGCCGGCTTGGAACTGGGGAACACGTTGACCAAGCACCGTGAGATTGATCTTGACGCGACCGACGGTCGGGTGCTGCACGCGTACGATCTTGGTTCCACAAGCCGCGCTGACGAGCTAGCCGTTATGTGGCATGGCGGCACACCCAACACCGGTGCTCCGCCGGAGCCACTGTTCCAGGCCGCGCATTCTCTGGGCATTCGCTGGATCGGCTATGACCGCCCAAGCTATGGAGGCTCTAGTCCTCATCCAGGCGCTACGGTGGCCTCCGCGGTAGACGATGCGGTTCGCGTTGCCGATCACCTCGGCATTGGGCGGTTTGCCGTTCTGGGTCATTCCGGGGGTGGACCACGTGCCCTGGCTTGTGCCGCCTTGATGCCTGATCGAGTGCTGGCGGCGGTGAGCATTTCCTCACTCGCCCCGCAGCAAGCCGATGGGCTGGATTTCTTCGGCGGGATGTCAGAGGGTTCGGTGCGGGAACTGCGCGCTGCGGCTCAAGGACGTGCGGAGCTGAAGTACGTCCTCACAACACACGATTTTGATCCCGAGTCATTCATTGCTGCCGACTACGCAGCACTCGATGGGAACTGGTCCTGGTTCAACCGCATCGTGCAAGCTGCGACGGTCAACGGGCCTGATGGAATGATCGAAGATAATCTTGGCACGATGGCGCCATGGGGCTTCGATCCCGCGCAGATCACGGTACCGACGTTGATCATGCATGGCACCGGAGATCGGATGGTGCCCAGTTCACACGCCGAGTGGCTGGCCGCACACTGTCCTACCGCCGAGCTACGCCTGGTGCCCGGCGAAGGCCACATTTCGGTGCTGAACTACGCCTCGGAAGCACTTGACTGGATATCTGGTCGTACCGCCCAAAATTTGACGAGACGGCAAACGGCTGAGCCGGTATCTGGAGATTCGCGTTCGTGTGCTGACTAAGGCTGGCCTTATTTGAACCGCCCTGACGAATTAAGGCACACTGGCGTTGTGAAAAACAACCAGCGGGTTGCGTCCGATCCCGCTGGGGTTCCTCAGAACGTAGAGACCGACGCTTCGACGCGGCACCGAGTGGCCAGTTCCATCCTTGAACATGGGCCGTCGACTGCTGTCGAATTGGCCGAGCGGCTGGGGTTGACCCCAGCGGCGATTCGACGCCATCTCGACGTTCTGCTTGCTTCGGGCCATCTGGAGGCCCGTGAGCGCCGCATCTATGGTGCCCGCGGCCGTGGCCGGCCTGCCAAGGTTTTTGTGCTGACCGACGCCGGACGTTCAGTGTTCTACACCGCATACGACGGTATGGCTATTGATGCGCTGGAGTTCCTGGCAAGCTCCTCTGGCCCGGATGCCGTGACGCGGTTTGCCAAGGCGAGGATGGCTCGGAGCGAGAAGCGCTACCAGGAGAAAATGGCGAACGCGGCAGCTGGGACCACTCCGGCCCAGGCACTTGCGGTTGCCTTGTCCGATGACGGGTATGTGGCCTCGACCTTGCCTTCGGCGATTGGAGAACAGCTTTGCCAGCATCACTGCCCGGTGGCGCATGTTGCCGAGCGCTTTCCGCAGATCTGCGAGGTTGAGACGGCCGCGTTCTCCCGGCTTCTTGGAGTTCACGTGCAGCGCCTCGCGACCATTGCACATGGCGATGGTGTCTGCACAACGCATGTTCCGCACGTGTCCGCAATATCCGGGCGCAAAACGACCGATATGACCACATCCGAAAGGCCATGATCATGACCCAAACTCAGGATCCCGCCGTTACCCGACCGGTTGGCACCGGCCAGACCCAAGATGAACATCTGGCTGCCCTCGGTCGCTACGAGTGGGGCTGGGCCGACACAGATATCGCGGGGGCCTCGGCCAAGCGTGGGTTGAGTCCTGAGGTCGTCGCCGATATTTCCCGACTCAAGAACGAGCCGAAGTGGATGCTCGATCTGCGGCTCAAGGGCCACCGGCTGTTCAATCGCAAGCCGCTGCCCACGTGGGGAGCCGAACTCGGCGACATTGACTTCGACCACATCAAGTACTTCGTGCGCTCCACCGAAAAGCAGGCGACCTCCTGGGACGATTTGCCGGCTGATATCAAGAACACCTACGACAAGCTGGGCATCCCCGAGGCGGAGAAGGCACGGCTGATCGCGGGGGTGGCGGCGCAGTATGAGAGTGAAGTGGTTTACCACAAGATCAACGAGGAGCTCGAGCGCCAGGGCGTGATCTTCCTCGACACTGACACCGGGTTGAAGGAGCACGAGGACCTTTTCAAGGAGTACTTCGGCACCGTGATCCCGGTTGGGGACAACAAGTTCGCGTCCCTGAATACCGCGGTTTGGTCCGGTGGCTCGTTCATCTATGTGCCGAAGGGTGTCCACGTCGAGATCCCGCTACAGGCGTATTTCCGGATCAACACCGAGAACATGGGTCAGTTTGAGCGGACCTTGATCATCGTCGACGAGGGCGCGTACGTGCACTACGTCGAGGGCTGTACTGCGCCGATCTACTCTTCGGACTCGCTGCACTCCGCAGTCGTGGAGATCATCGTCAAGAAGAATGCGCGCTGCCGCTACACAACGATCCAGAACTGGTCGAACAACGTCTACAACCTGGTGACCAAGCGGGCCACTTGTGAAGAGGGCGCGACCATGGAGTGGATTGACGGCAATATCGGCTCCAAGGTGACCATGAAGTATCCCGCGGTTTACCTAATGGGTGAGCACTCCCGTGGGGAAACGCTGTCAATCGCCTTTGCCGGTGAAGGGCAGCACCAAGATGCCGGAGCCAAGATGGTGCACTGCGCGCCCCACACCTCGAGCTCGATCATTTCGAAGTCGGTGGCGCGCAGCGGTGGGCGTACCTCTTACCGTGGCCTGGTCCAGGTACAGGAAGGTGCGCATCACTCGGCAAGCACGGTGAAATGCGACGCGCTGCTGGTGGACACCGTCAGCCGTTCTGACACCTACCCCTACGTCGACGTACGCGAAGACGACGTCTCAATGGGTCACGAGGCGACTGTCTCCAAGGTCAGCGAAGACCAACTGTTCTATCTGAGGAGCCGAGGGCTCGGCGAGGACGAGGCAATGGCCATGATCGTGCGCGGATTCGTGGAGCCGATTGCGCGGGAGCTACCCATGGAATACGCGCTGGAGCTCAACAGGTTGATCGAACTGCAGATGGAGGGTGCGGTCGGCTGATTTCTATGCGCCCTAGCCTGTCGAAGGGTGCGCTTCGACAAGCTCAGCGCACATGAAGCAGTTGCGGAACACTCACCCAACAGAACCAGAAAGAGCTCTTTCGACGTGACCTTGCTTGATCAGGCTGCTGCACAGGTAGCCGGTGCGGTGGAGAGCCGCCAGCCGGCGGCCAGCCGACTGCACCCGCCCGGGTCCTTCAACCTCGCTGATCATCCAGTGCCGACTGGCCGCGAGGAGGCGTGGCGGTTTACACCGATGAAGCGGCTGCGCGGCCTGCATGACGGCGCATTCATGTCCGGTGGTCGGGCGCGCGTGGAGGTGCAGGCGCCGTCGGAGGTGGTGGTCGATCTGGTGGACCGCGATGACCCGCGGTTGGGTCGGATCTACATTCCCAACGACCGTGTGGCAGCCCAAGCCTGGAACTCCTTCGAGCAGGCTCGGATCATCTCTGTGCCCTCAGGCACGGAGCTGAACGAGCCGCTGATAGTGAACATCTTCGGCCTTGGCAGCGAAGGAGCAGTGTTCAACCATCTCGTCCTCGATATCGGCGCCAATGCCCGAGCCACCGTGGTGTTGCAGCATCAGGGCTCAACCGTCCGCGCTGGCAATGCGGAGATTCTCGTCGGAGACGGCGCCTCCCTGATGCTGGTTTCGGTGCAGGACTGGGACGACGACGCCGTCCATTTCGCCCACCTGCATGCCCGGGTTGGCCGGGATGCCAGCTACCGCCAGGCATTGGTAAGCATCGGTGGCGACGTAGTGCGAATGTCCTCCTCCGTGGACTTCGCGGGTCCTGGGGGAGAGGCTGAACTACTTGGCCTCTACTTCGCCGATGCCGGACAGCATCTAGAACATCGGCTTTTCGTCGACCACAACGCCCCGCATACCCGCAGCAACGTGGACTACCGCGGTGCGTTGCAAGGGCAAGGAGCACACACCGTCTGGATCGGCGACGTGTTGATCCGGAAGGTTGCTGAGGGCATCAATACCTATGAGTCGAACAAAAACCTAGTGCTGACGGATGGCTGCCGGGCTGATTCGGTGCCCAACCTCGAGATCGAGACCGGCGAAATCGAGGGTGCCGGCCACGCGTCGACGACTGGCCGATTCGACGATGAGCAGCTGTTCTATCTACGCAGCCGTGGCATCGACGAGGCCGAGGCCCGTCGCCT
>DATFBI010000184.1:0-2434 GCA_035253925.1 Propionibacteriaceae bacterium | reverse complement strand
ATTGCCAGTTCGGCCATCGCCTATTGGCCCTGACGGGCGTACATTGCTTCAGTCCGAGCTTTCTGGGGCCGCCACCACGCTTCATTGGCCCGATACCACTCGATGGTGGCGGCAAGTCCCGCTTCGAAGTCTGAGAAGATCGGCTGCCAACCCAGCTCTATTCTGATCTTGGTCGAATCAATGGCATAACGCAGATCATGGCCGACGCGATCTGTGACCTCATCGTAGGCATCGCGCGGCTGTCCGAGCAGTTCCAAGATCGTTTCGACGACCTGCTTATTGTTGCGCTCGCCATCGGCACCAATGAGGTAGGTCTCTCCGATCTTGCCTTGGGTCGTAATCAACAGCACCGCGGAGCTGTGATCATCGACGTGGATCCAGTCACGGACATTGTGGCCGGAGCCATAAAGCTTCGGCCTATTGCCATCCAAGATGTTGGTGATCTGTCGAGGAATGAACTTCTCAACGTGCTGATAGGGCCCGTAGTTATTGGAACAGTTGCTCACTGTGGCCTGCACGTCGAAGGAACGTACCCAGGCACGGACCAGATGATCCGATCCTGCCTTGGTCGCCGAGTATGGGCTGGAGGGGTTATAAGGGCTCGCCTCGGTGAAGCGCGCGGGGTCCTCGAGCTCAAGATCGCCATAGACCTCGTCGGTGGAAATGTGGTGGAATCGCGTGCCGAATCGGCGCACTGCCTCCAACAGCGTGTAGGTGCCGACCAGATTGGTGTTGATGAACGCCGATGGATCGCGTAACGAGTTGTCATTGTGAGATTCGGCGGCGAAGTGCACTACGCGATCATGATCACGTACTAGTTCGTGCACCAGGCTGGCATTGCAGATGTCGCCCTGAACGAGCCGGAAGCGATTCTCCGGCAGCCCGTCGAGGGACTGCCGGTTCCCGGCATAGGTCAGTTTGTCCAGCACCGTAACTGATGAATCTGTTTGCCGAAGCAAATAGTGAACGAAGTTGGATCCGATGAAGCCTGCCCCGCCAGTCACCAGATATTTCGTCATGCCAGTCATCCTAGGGACGCTGATGGTGGACCATGACACTTTCCATCGAGCTCGTTCTGAAAGGCTAAGCGCCATGCGAGGCATCATCTTGGCCGGGGGCTCCGGCACCAGATTGCATCCGGTCACGCTGGGGTTGAGCAAGCAGCTGGTCCCCGTCTACGACAAGCCGATGATCTACTATCCGTTGTCGACGTTGATCTTCGCCGGGATCCGTGAGGTGCTTGTGATCACTACGCCGCACGACGCCGCTGCGTTTCGGCGCCTCCTGGGAGATGGCTCACAATTCGGCATTTCGATTAACTACGCTGAGCAGCCCTCGCCGGATGGGCTGGCCCAGGCCTTTGTCATCGGGGCCGAATTCATCGGTTCGGAGAAGGTCGCCCTGGTCTTGGGCGACAACATCTTCTACGGGCCAGGGTTAGGCACGCAGTTACGACGGTTCAGCGACGTTGCAGGCGGGGCCATCTTCGCGTACTGGGTGGCGGAGCCACAGGCGTACGGAGTTGTGGAATTCGATCCCGAGGGCCTCGCCATCTCGCTAGAAGAGAAGCCGGAACACCCGAAATCGAACTACGCCGTTCCGGGCCTGTACTTCTACGACAACGACGTCATCGAGATCGCCGCGCGACTGCGGCCGTCGGCTCGCGGTGAGTACGAGATCACCGACGTGAACCGGCACTATCTGGAGTCGGGAAGGCTATACGTCAGTGTCCTGCCGCGCGGTACGGCGTGGTTGGATACCGGCACCTTCGACTCTATGAACGACGCCAGCAACTTCGTCCGAACCATCGAGGCTCGGCAGGGACTCAAGATCGGCGCACCTGAAGAGGCGGCCTGGCGGCAAGGGTTCCTGACCGACGAAGAGCTCGAGCAGCGGGCGAATGCGCTGTTGAAGTCCGGTTACGGCAGCTATCTTGCCGACATCCTGCAACGCCAGCGGCAGAACCAGCTGATTGTGCGCTGAGCAGCGCCCACAAGCCCGATGCGCGACACTAAAAAATTGTTCGCGAGCGTCAGCGCCGGCCGCGACGGGCTCTTAGATAGTCGGCGACGACGTACTCGCCGAGCCGGGAGATATCCGGGGTAAACACCCGGCCGCCCGCCCGCCTGGCAAGCGCATCGACAAAGCGTGCCAGGCCTGGATCTTCACCGAGCATGAAGGTGTTGATGGTGGCCCCATAGCGAGTGAGCTCGTCCACCTCCATGATCGTGGCCCGGATGGTCTCCGAGGTCGGTGGCCACTGAAAGTACGCGTCTCCGCCCCCACTCAGGTATGCCGTCGGCTCGCCGTCGGTCACAATGAGCACGACTGGCTCAGCGTCCGGGTGCCGTCGCACATGGCGCAAGGCAAGCATCAGCGCATGCTGCAGATTGGTGCCCTGCACCCAATCGGGCTCCGCCTCGGCCAACTGGAC
>DATFBI010000183.1:0-18354 GCA_035253925.1 Propionibacteriaceae bacterium | reverse complement strand
CTTCAGGTCGTACGCTTCCTCGCCGAACACACATCGCTGCCCGTGATCGGCGTTGGCGGCATTATGAGCCGGGACGACGGTGAGGCCATGCTCGATGCCGGAGCCAGCCTGCTGCAGATCTACACCGGATACGTCTATGCCGGCCCAGTACTAGTCAAAGATTTGAACCGGCTGGAGCCGGATCGCGCGGCGCCGTGCTGAGGAGCAGAAAGGGGACATGCTTATCGTCCTCGAGCGACGACGAAGTCGGCGGCTTCGAAGCGCGATCCGCGCGGAGCGAGCGCAGCGAGCGGAGCAATCAAATATGCAGCCGATGATCAAGTCCTACGGTGAGCGCCTGGAGGCGCTGCTGAGCGAACGTGGCCCGCTCTGCGTCGGTGTAGATCCACACCCCAGCCTGCTCGCCACCTGGGGATTGCCGCCCGATGCCAACGGCCTGGAACGCTGCGCCCGCGGCATGATCGAGGCGCTGGGCGCAATCGTGCCGGTCTTCAAACCGCAATCGGCCTTCTTTGAGGCGTACGGTTCGGCCGGGATCGCGGTCCTGGAACGGACGTTGACCGATATCAGGGCTGCCGGGGCACTCTGCATACTCGACGTCAAGCGTGGCGACATCGGTTCCACCATGGACGCCTACGCGGCGGCCTATCTCAGTGACGGCTCACCCCTTGCCGCGGACGCCATCACGCTCAGCCCTTATCTCGGCTTCGCCACTTTGGACGGGGCCATCGAGCTAGCCGATCGAAGCGGGCGCGGAATCTATGTACTCGCCTTGACCAGCAACCCCGAAGGTCCTCAGATCCAGCACGCGCGCTCGGCGAATGGCCGCATCGTCGGCCAGGTGATTGTCGATGAGGCGGCGAGCCGCAATGCGGTTCGCCGTAAAGCAGAAACGGCGTATGGGCCAGTCGGGATTGTGGTCGGCGCAACCATTGGGCAGACCGGCACTGACTTCACCAGTCTCAACGGCTCGATCCTTTCTCCAGGCATCGGGGCCCAAGGCGGGAGTGCTGCGGACCTGGCCACAGTCTTCCAAGCGGCAACGCGCATGGTACTGCCATCCAGCAGCCGGGAGGTCATGTCAGCGGGGCCGACACCAACAGCATTGCAGCGTGTCACGACACAGTTGCTGGGTGAGATGAAAGCTGCCCTGCGGTTGAGGTAAGTTCTCAAGCCTCCGAGGAGATTCGCCGCTGATTCCGGCGGATCCGAATGCCTGGCCGCCAGATGAGGACGCGAGCTGTGACGATACCCCCGCTGAGCGATGAACAGCGTCAGCAGGCCCGACATGCAGCGACCGAGGCCCGACGCCGCCGTGCTGAGGTCAAGAAGGCCCTCCGCTCCGGTGAAAGCAGCCTTGAGCAGGTACTGATCCTTGCTGAAACCGACGACGTCATTGCTCATGCCAAGGTCATCGATGTGCTAAAAGCGCTACCCCGAGTGGGTGCGGTGCGTGCCGGCAAGGTGATGGAACGGCTCGATATCGCGGCCAACCGCAGGCTGCGAGGTTTGGGGAAGCATCAGACGGCAGCACTGATCGCCGAGTTCTCCGACCGATCTTCGCCACCGCCTACGCAGCAGTCGTGACCCGAGCGCGTCTCACCGTGCTCTCGGGACCGACTGCGGTGGGCAAGGGAACTGTCGTCACGCGCCTGAGCCAAGAACACCCGGAGATCTTCGTCTCGATTTCGGTCACGACCCGCCCGCCACGTGCTGGTGAGGTGGACGGCGTGCACTACCACTTCGTCTCAGATGCTGAGTTCGATGACCTGATTGCCGAAGGTGCGCTCCTGGAGTGGGCGGTGGTGCATGGTGTGCACCGCTACGGCACCCCGCGGGCGCCCGTCTGCAAAGCGTTGGATGAAGGCCGTCCCGCCTTGTTGGAGATCGATTTGCAGGGCGCGCGTCAGGTGAAAGCGAATTGCCCGGCTGCTCGGTTTGTCTTCCTGGCCCCTCCGTCGTGGGAGGAGCTGGTACGGCGGCTGGTGGGGCGCGGCACCGAATCGGCCGTGCAGCGTCGGCAGCGGTTGGAGACTGCGCAGGCCGAGCTTGCGGCACAGGCCGAGTTCGACTATGTGGTGGTCAACCGCGAAATCGACCAGGCAGTTGAAGACTTGGTAGCATTGGTGCGTCTGTAGCCGTACAGGCCGGTTTTGGCATGTGTTCAGGTCCCAGCGACAAGTCACTCAGCGACAAGCCTCTTAGCGACAAGCACAGCCTGTGCCGGTAGCGGCTCGCCTGTCACCCAACCGAAGGTTCCTACGTGTCTGCAAACCGTCCGATTGCGGAAGGCATCACCAATCCACCGATCGATGAACTGCTGAGGCAATCAGATTCCAAGTACAAGCTGGTTCTGTTCGCAGCCAAGCGCGCTCGGCAGATCAACGCTTACTACTCCCAGCTCGGCGAGGGCTTGCTTGATCACGTCGGCCCGTTGGTCGAGACCACGGTGCAGGAAAAGCCTCTTTCGATTGCCTTGCGTGAGGTAAACGAAGGCAAGCTGAGCTGCACTGATGTCGACCCCGATGCACAGGTGGACGAGGACACCGAGTCGGGTTTCGAACCTGCTTGATCAGCTGCTGCCAGTTGACCGACGGTAGGGCGCGATGAGTCGAATCGTCCTCGGGGTTTCTGGCGGGATTGCCGCGTACAAAGCCTGCGAATTGCTTCGTCGCCTGAAAGGCGAGGGCCACGAGATCACCGTTGTGCCGACTGCGGCAGCGCTGGAGTTTGTCGGCGTCAGCACCTGGGCCGCATTGTCTGGTCGGCCGGTGCACACCTCGGTGTTCGACGATGTGCATCTGGTGCCGCACGTCAAGATCGGACAAGAGGTCGATTTAGTGGTCGTTGCGCCGGCGACGGCCGACATTCTCGCCCGCGCCGCGAGCGGTCGTGCCGATGACCTGCTGACCAATGTGTTGCTCACCGCGCACTGTCCGATCGTCTTTGCGCCCGCGATGCACACCGAGATGTGGCTGCACCCAGCAACCCAGGCCAACGTGACCACGCTTCGGAGCCGTGGTGCGGTCGTGGTGCAACCCGATACCGGGCGGCTCACCGGGCCCGATGCCGGAGTCGGACGGCTGCCTGATCCCGCCGAGCTCTTTGCTGTCGCAGTGGCGGTGCTGGCAGATCCCGATATCGCGGTACGCGCCGCGGCTCAGGACATGGCAGGCCTGAAAGTTGTGGTCAGCGCCGGCGGTACCAGGGAACGGCTTGACCCGGTGCGGTTCATCGGCAACTCCTCCTCGGGTCTGATGGGTTTTGCGCTGGCCCGCGCTGCAGCACTGCGCGGCGCTGAGGTCCGGCTGGTTGCCGCCAACGTCGCCCTGCCGCCACCACCGGGCGCCGAAATTGAAGCGGTGAGCTCAACTGCTGATCTTGCTCAGGCCATGGCGGTAGCAGCCAAGGATGCCGACATCGCAGTCATGGCAGCCGCGCCCGCGGACTTCACACCCGCTAGCACCAGCGAGACGAAGATCAAGAAATCTCAAGACAGCGGCCTGGAAGTGAAACTGGTGCAGACTGTCGACATCCTCGCCAGCCTGGTGAAGACGAGAACCGACTCGCGCCAGGTCCTGGTTGGCTTTGCCGCCGAAACGCCAGGCGATGGACAGACCCTGCTCGATCTAGGCCGTGCCAAGTTGGCTCGCAAGGGCTGCGATCTGCTGGTTTTGAACGAGGTCGGCCCCAATCTTGTCTTCGGCCAGTCCAACAGTGAGATAACACTTCTGACGGCGGAAGGGGCGACCGGACCGTTTGCCGGAAATAAGGACACGCTTGCGCATCAAATTTGGGATGAGGCTCTGGCGCTGAGGTCACGCCGGTAGGTTTCCGGGACATGGCACGCAGACTGTTCACCTCCGAGTCGGTGACGGAGGGGCATCCGGACAAAATCGCCGACCAGATTAGCGACTCTGTGCTTGACGAAATGTTGCGTCAGGACCGGAACAGCCGCGTGGCCGTGGAATGTCTGGTTACCACTGGTCTGGTGGTCGTAGCTGGTGAGGTCACGACCGAGTCTTACGTGGAGATCCCGCGTGTCGTACGGGAGCGCGTTATCGAGATTGGCTATGACTCCTCGACCAAAGGCTTCGACGGTGGCTCGTGCGGCGTGACCATCGCCATCGGCCAGCAGTCACCCGACATTGCACAAGGTGTCGATATGGCCTTTGAGAGCCGCACCGGCGAGTCCACGGATCTGCTCGATCTGCAAGGCGCGGGAGATCAAGGCCTGATGTTTGGCTACGCGTGCAGCGAAACGCCGTCGTTGATGCCACTGCCGATCGACGTCGCCCATCGGCTTGCCGAACAGCTCGCCGCAGTACGCAAGGACGGCACCATGCCGTACCTGCGGCCGGACGGGAAGACGCAGGTGACGGTGGAGTACAACGGCGATCGCCCAACACGGATAGACACCATCGTGTTATCCAGCCAGCACGCTGCCGACATCGACCTGGATGCGCTGCTGGCTCCCGATGTCCGCAAGCATGTCGTTGACCCGGTGCTGGAGCGCTACGACATCGACGCTTCGGACTACCGGCTGTTGGTGAACCCGACGGGACGGTTCGAGATCGGCGGACCGATGGGTGATGCCGGCCTTACCGGTCGCAAGATCATCGTCGATAGCTATGGCGGAATGGCGCGACACGGGGGCGGGGCTTTCTCCGGAAAGGACCCCTCGAAGGTGGACCGGTCGGGCGCGTACGCCATGCGCTGGGTGGCCAAGAACGTGGTAGCTGCCGGGCTTGCTGGACGCTGCGAGGTGCAGGTGGCCTACGCGATCGGTAAGTCTCATCCGGTCGGTTTCTATGTTGAGACATTTGGCACTGAACGGGTACCGACAGATCAGATCCAGCAAGCCGTGCTCGAGGTATTCGATCTGCGGCCGGCCGCGCTCATCCAGGATCTCGATCTCAAGCAACCTGTCTATGCCCAAGTCGCGGCGTACGGGCACTTCGGCCGAGACCTTCCAGGTGTTAGCTGGGAGAGCGTCGATAGAGCAGGTGCACTGGCTGCTGCGGTACGCGGCTGAGCTGGGATTGTCGGTGGGTGCTGCCTATCATCTGGTGTGCCCGAACCGAACCCCCCTGAGCTTCCGGTGGCAAGGGTGGCTGTCGACATTCCGCTCAGTCACCTGGACCGGCCGTTCGACTATGCGGTAACGGCCGAGCAAGATTCTGATGCCGTACCGGGCGCTCGGGTGCGGGTACGGTTTGCGGGCCGCCTTCGCGACGGGTTCATCCTGGAGCGCGTCGCCGTCGGTGATCATGACGGCGCCTTGACGCCGCTCTACAAGATCATCTCCAGTGAGCCGGTGCTTGCCGGCGACATCGCCCGATTGATCAGAAAGGTTGCTGATCATTACGCCGGAACGTTCGCCGATGTGATGCGGCTGGCAGTGCCACCACGGCACTCCGCAACCGAGCAAGCACCGCGGGTGGCGACCCGGCGCCCACCGCCAGATGATCACCCGGAAGGACCGTTGCTTGACTATCCCACCGGAGCGGAATTCCTGGCGGCGCTCCGTGCCGGGCGGAGCCCCCGCGCCGTGTGGCAAGTGACTCCCAGCGCCGCGCCCAACGGTGATTGGGCCCGTGGCCTAGCCAGCGCCGCGCGGGCCTGCGCCGACAGCGGTCGCGGTGTCGTCATCATCGTGCCTGACCAGGCTGATCTTGATCGACTTGGCGAAGCGTGTAGCGAGACACTTGGAGCCACGAGATTCGCCGTGCTGGTGGCTGAAGCCGGCCCAGCTGCCCGATATCGAGCCTTCCTCTCGGCCCTCCGCGGCGAGGTGCATGTGGTGATCGGCAACCGCGCAGCCGCCTATGCACCGGTCAACAATCTTGGGCTGGTCGCGCTCTGGGATGATGGCGATGATCTTCTTGCCGAGCAGCGCGCTCCGTATCCTCACTCCCGGGAGGTGCTCGCGCTTCGCGCCGCCGACGCTCAGGCGGGTGTTCTGTTTGCCAGCTACGCCAGAACTGCCGAACTGCAGCGCTGGCTGGAACGGGGCTGGCTCCGTGAGCTCGCCGAGGATCGAATCAGCGTGCGACATGCCGCACCACGAGTAAAGGTCACAGCCGACACCGACTTCGCGTTGCAGCGAGATCCGGCGGCCCATGCGGCCCGGTTGCCGCATGAAGTCTTCGAAATGATGCGAGCGACGCTGCCGCAGGGACCGGTGCTGGTCCAGGTGCCTCGCGCCGGCTATCTGGTTGCCCTGGTTTGTCAGGACTGCCGCGAGCCGATGCGATGCGAATTCTGTGGCGGTCCGACCAAAGCACAAGCCGGAGTTGCCGAGGTGGCGACCCTTCGCGTCAGCTGCGCCTGGTGCGGCAGACCGCAGATTGACTGGACCTGCCCGATCTGCGGCTCTCGCCGGGTGCGGGCGCCCATGGTGGGAGCAGAGCGGACGGCTGAGGAGCTGGGCAAGGCGTTTCCCCAAACACCCGTACGGCATTCCATCGGCGGGAAGCGGGTGACGAGCGTGGCGGACCACTCCGCGATTGTGGTCGCCACGCCGGGTGCCGAGCCGCCGGCTGTAGGCGGCTATGCCGGAGCGGTACTGCTGGACACTCCGCTGCTGCTGCTGCGGCAAGATCTCAGAGCGGCCGAGGAGGCGTTACGCCGCTGGCTCAATGTCGTGGCACTGGTGAGAAGCGGTGCAGACGGCGGGTCGGTGATTGCGGTCGGGGAAAGTTCGGGCCGGGCCTTGCAGGCACTGGTTCGGGTTGATCCCGGCGGCTTCGCCGCGCGTGAGCTGCAGGAGCGAACCGCCGCCCATTTCCCGCCCGCAGTTAGGCTCATCACCGTTGAGGGCGCACCGGAGGCGTTGACAGAGTTCATCTCACTGGTTCACCCTCCCGCAGATACCGAGATGCTTGGTCCGGTACAGCCGGATGGACAGCGACTACCCGGCGACGGTGATCAAGGACCGATCCAGCGCCTGACCATGCGTGCGCCGCTCAGTGAGGCAGTCAAGCTTGTGCAAGCCGCGAAGGAGGCGGCTGCGATCAGGAGTGCACGGAAGAGCAGCGGCTCACTCCGGATCAAGGTGGATCCCGTCGACCTAAGCTGACGACGTGAGTGTGCGTGAAGGGCTCCGACCCGTGGAAGCGGGAGTACACACCGATTTCCGGGAAGCGATGAGCTATACCGACTACCTGGACCTGGACACCTTGCTGGCGGCGCAGCACCCGAGAAGTGACCCGCCGCACCACGATGAGCTGCTCTTCATCGTGCAGCATCAAACCACCGAGCTGTGGCTCAAACTGATCCTTCACGAACTACGCGCCGCACGGGCCTACTTCGACGCTGACCTGGTGCATCATGCGTTGAAGAGTCTGGCCCGGGTCAAGCACATTCAGCGCACGCTCACCGAGCAATGGTCGGTATTGGCAACGCTGACTCCGAACGAGTATGCAGAATTTCGCGGCACGCTTGGCTCGGCATCGGGCTTTCAGTCGGCGCAGTACCGCGCCGTCGAGTTCATTCTGGGGAACAAGAACGAGCAGCTGCTGAAGGTTTTCGCCTCCAATGAGGCGGCGTCAGCAATGCTGTCGGAGTTGCTGGATCAGCCGTCTGTCTACGACGCGTTCTTGGGCTTTCTGGCCCGCCGCGGCCTGGACATTCCGGTCGATGTGCTGCAGCGCAACGTGCGCCAGCCCTGGGTCATGCAACCTGCGTTGATCCCGGTCTTCCGGTCGATCTACGACGCCGTCGACCGCGCCTACGACCTCTATGAGGCCTGTGAGTCGCTCGTCGATGTCGAGGACAACTTCCAGTTCTGGCGATTCCGTCATCTGCGAGTGGTGCAGCGCACCATCGGCTTCAAGACCGGTACCGGAGGCTCATCTGGGGTGCGGTTCCTCCAGAAGGCACTCGAGTTGACGTTCTTCCCGGAGCTTTATGCGGTACGGACCGAGATCGGTAGCTAGCCGTGCCGTTTGCCGTCGACGATCTTTGGATCGGCCGTCGACTTGGACCGGCAGTCCTCTCCGAGGTTGATGGGGAGCTGCGGCCGCTGGCATTCGGACGCGCAGCTGTACAGCAAGCTCGGGTACCTAAGCTCGAGGGTGCAGTAATCCCGGGGCTTGTTGATCGACACGTTCACCTAGGCCTGGTGGACGCCGCTGCGTTAGCCGATAGCGCGGTGGTTGAAGTGCACGACTTGGGCTGGGTGGCGAGCATCGCACGCAACTGGAAGATCAACCCGCCGACGGGGATGGTGGTCAAGATCGCTGGCGAGTTCCTGACCGCCATAGGCGGCTATCCTGTCGATCGGGCCTGGGCTCCAGCAGGATCGGTTCGGGAACTGGCAGGACCGGCGGACGGCGTACGTGCGGTCGATGAAGCTGCCGCGTATGGCCATAACTTGATCAAAGCTGTGCTGCATAGCGGTGCTCCACTGCTGGACGATGCCACATTGCATGCCATCGTCCATACCGCACATCAGCATCGGCTGCCGGTTGGCGTTCATGTGGAGGGACCCGGCCAGGCCCGCCGGGCTTTCGAGGCTGGTGCCGACATCTTGGTCCATGTCCCGTGGACTGAGTCTCTGCAAGATGACCTGCTTATGGCAATGGCCGGCTCTATGACATGGATCTCTACCTTTGCCATACACCGCGACGCGGATTTGGACCGCGCGCTGGACAATGCCCGCCGGTTTCTGCGGCTTGGCGGTCGGCTTGACTACGGCACAGACATGGGCAATAACGCGTACCGAGGCCCGACGCCGACTGGCCCGCGGCCAGAAGAGATCATCGGGCTCGGTCAGGTAGGTCTGCACGGCGAAGCACTTCTTGCGTCGTTGACCGGTCCGCCAGGCGACCACCTGCTACTTGACCGCGCCATCTACGCATCACTTCCGCTGCCGAGCAACGCCGGCGATGTCGCGGTCTGGATGAACCAGGCGCAACGGCTAACCGGAGTATTACAGGAAGCTGCCACCGCATGACTGTCACCGATCTTGTTGATCAAGTCGAAGCGCTCGATACAGCTGACCCGCTGGCGCACTTCCGTGATCACTTCATCGGCTCGGACGATCCCAAGATCATTGCCTATCTCGACGGCAACTCCCTCGGTCGTCCGCTGAAGGTTACCCGTGATCGAATCAGTGGCTTTGTCGATCAGATCTGGGGCAGCCGGCTGATCCGCGCGTGGGATGAAGGCTGGATGGATGATCCGGTGCGGGTAGGTGACGACATTGGGCGCCTGGCGCTAGGTGCGGCGCCCGGTCAGACTGTGGTTGGCGACTCCACCAGCGTGATGCTCTACAAATGGATCCGCGCTGCCCTAGCAGGCCAGTCCGGGCGCGACGAGATCATCGCCGACATCGGCAACTTTCCGACCGACCGCTTTGTTCTGGAAGGGATCGCTGCCGAGCTTGACATGCGTCTGGTCTGGTTGAAGGCAGATCGGTCGAGCGGCGTCACTGTCGATCAGGTCGCAGCAGTGATGAGCCCGCGCACCGCTTTGATCTTGCTCAGTGACGTGGCCTATCGGTCGGGCTATCTGGCAGACGTTGCGGGCATCACCGCTCTGGCTCATGATCATGATGCATTTGTGCTGTGGGATGTGTGTCACTCTGCGGGTGTCATCCCGCGCCGACTCGATAAGTGGCAGGTCGACCTGGCCGTCGGCTGCACTTACAAGTACCTCAACGGGGGACCGGGCTCACCAGCCTTCGGCTATGTCCGGTCGGGTCTCCAGAACCGGCTGCGACAGCCGATCCAAGGCTGGATGGGGTCGGCTGATCCGTTTACGATGGCCGAGCACTACACCCCAGCGCATGGCATTCGCCGCTTCCTCAGCGGCACGCCGTCGATCATCGGCATGCTGGCGATGCAGGACATGCTGGCGCTAATCGAAGAAGCGGGTCTGGAGGCCATCCGGGCCAAGTCAATTGCCCTCACTGAGTTGGCAGTCCAGATCTCCGATCGGCTGCTCAGCCCTTTCGGCGTACAGCTTGCCTCACCTCGAGACCCGGCCCAGCGGGGGAGCCACGTCACGCTGGAGCATCCAGAGTTCGCAGTGGCCACGGCCCGGCTGTGGGGGATGGGCGTTATTCCGGACTTCCGGCCGCCGAACGGGCTTCGCATCGGCCTGTCGCCGTTGAGTACCAGCTTCCGCGAGGTCCATCGGGGACTAACGGCAATATGTGAGGTGCTGCAGGCGTCCTAGACTCCTGCGGTGCGAATCGTCTTTGGCGGCACTCCGGATGTCGCAATCCCGTCCTTGGATGCGCTGGCCGATTCCCGCCATGAACTTGTGGCTGTCGTCACCCGGCCCGATGCGCCGAGCGGGCGCGGAAAGAAGCTCACCGCCAGCCCGGTCGCACAACGGGCCGCCGAACTGGGAATTGAAGTCCTAAAGCCGCCACGCCCCCGTGATGAAGAATTCGTCGCAAGGCTGACCGAGCTTGCCCCGGACTGCTGCCCGGTAGTCGCGTACGGCGCATTGCTGCCGCAGCGGGTGCTAGACATTCCGCCGCATGGGTGGGTGAACTTGCACTTCTCGCTGCTGCCGGCCTGGCGGGGTGCGGCACCGGTGCAGCACGCCATCCTGGCTGGCGACCAAACGACCGGCGCCACCACCTTCCGGATTGTCCTCGAGTTGGACGCCGGACCGATCTTCGCCACAGTGACCGAACCAATTCGGCCAGATGACACCGCTGGTGACTTGTTGCATCGGCTTTCTCTTAGCGGCGCCCGGCTGCTAGTGGACACTCTGGATGGAATCGAGGACGGCACACTGACGCCAACGCCGCAACCCGAAACCAATGGTCAAGTGAGTTACGCATCCAAGATCACTGTTGATGACGCTCGCATCGATTGGACCCGGCCCGCCGAGGTCACGGATCGGCTGATCCGCGCCTGTTTCCCAGCACCTGGTGCCTGGACCACTTTCGATGGCGCTCGTTTCAAGATCAACTCTGCTCGGATCTCCGACACTTTGGTGCCGCCCGGCACCCTGGAGATCACCAAGCGCTCGGTGCACGTCGGTACTGGAACTCGGGCGCTCGAACTCGGCGAGGTGCAGGCGCAGGGCAAGAAGCCGATGAGTGCCGCCGACTGGGCGCGTGGCGTGGCCTTCGATCCGGAGCCCAGGTTCGGTGCCTGAGTGAGCGGTCCGGACACCGTCCGCAATCAGCGACGTCGCCGGCACGACCGTGTCCGGCGGGCCGCCTTTGACGCGCTGCGAGCCGTGAACGGTGAGGGCGCCTACGCAAACCTGGTCCTCCCGGGATTACTTCGGGAGCGCGGCCTTACCGGCCGCGATGCTGCCTTCGCTACCGAGCTGCTGGCAGGTACCTGCCGCTGGCAGGGCAGCTACGACTTGATCATCGTGGCGGCCGCCGGCCGTCCATTGGGCGAGCTGCAGCCGGCCGTGGTGGATTTGCTGCGGCTTGGCGTGCACCAGATTTTGTCCATGCGTGTTCCGGTGCCAGCAGCCGTTGCGGCGACTGTTGATCTAGCGGCGGCGACGGTGGGGGAGCGGGCTACCGGTGTCACCAACGCCATTTTGCGGCGCGTTGCCGATAGAAGTCTCCAGGAGTGGTTCGACGAGCTCTCCGAAGGGCTTGACCACCTTGATCAACTCGCGCTCCGAACAGCACATCCACGTTGGATTGTCGAGGCGTACGCAGATCTGCTGCCGGAGCCAGAGCTCGAGAATGCTCTAGGTGCCAACAATGTCAGTCCGGATATCAGCTTGGTAGTCCGGCCTGGGCTGGCCGAGGTGTCGGATCTAGTGAACGCCGGCGCTCGACCCAGTCGGTATTCGCCGTTCGGTGCCCGCTGGCGTGGGGATCCGGCCGTGCTTGCGCTGGTACGCGACAGTCGCGCAGGAGTACAGGATGAAGGATCGCAGCTGGTGACCTGGGCACTCACCAGGTCGCCCGCTCCGCCTGGTTGGTGGCTTGACTTGTGTGCCGGACCTGGCGGGAAGTCCGCGCTGCTGGCCGGTCTGGCTGCCGCGCACGACAGTCGGCTGCTCGCCTCTGACATCGCGCCCCATCGGGCTCGGCTGGTCGCTGCAGCGGTACGCGGCTATGCCGAGGGAGGGTTGCCGCCGGCGATCGTAGTAGCCGACGTTAGGCGACCGGCGTGGCGAGCCGGCACCTTTACCCGCGTACTGGCCGACGTGCCGTGCTCTGGGCTGGGCGCACTCCGTCGCCGCCCGGAATCCCGCTGGCGCCGCGGACCGGCCGACGTGGAGCAGCTGCACGCCTTGCAACTCGCACTGCTCGGCTCAGCCCTGGACAGCGCCCAGATCGGCGGAGTCATTGGTTACCTGACCTGCTCACCGCACCGTCGTGAGACCACCGACGTGGTCGAGGAAACTCTCGCGTTACGCACTGATGTCGAGGTACTTCCCGCGGCGGAGCTGCTGCCGGAGGTTTTAGACGCGGCCCATGGGCCGTACCTGCAGCTTTGGCCGCACCGGCACGGCACGGACGCCATGTTCGCCGCCTATCTACGCAAGATTCGCGCTTACTAGAGTCGAGCCGTGGCCCCCCTCGTCAAAAAACGCAGAATCATGCCGAGCATCTTGTCGGCCGACTTCGCCAACCTGCAGACTGCGATCGAATCGGTGCCGAGTTCGGATGCCATTCATGTCGACGTCATGGACAACCACTTTGTCCCCAATCTGACGCTTGGACTTCCGGTTGTGGAAGCCATTCGCAAGATCACCGACAAGATCTTGGATATTCACCTCATGATCGAACAACCCGATCGCTGGGCGCCCGGATACGCCGAAGCGGGAGCCGAGTCAGTCACCTTTCACGTGGAGGCGGCCCAGGCGCCGGTACGGCTAGCGCGTGAACTGCGCAGTCGCGGGTCACGCGCTGCGATGGCCCTCAAACCGGCTACGCCTATCGAGCCTTACGAAGACCTGCTGCCAGAACTCGACATGGTGTTGATCATGACTGTGGAACCGGGCTTCGGAGGCCAGAGCTTTCTTGATCTTTGCCTGCCGAAGATCACGCGGACTCGGGCGATGCTGGACAAGCTGGGCGGCGACATCTGGCTGCAGATCGACGGCGGGGTTTCGGCCGAGACGATTGAAAGGTGCGCGGCAGCCGGGGTTGATTCTTTCGTAGCCGGCTCATCCGTCTTTGGCGCCGATGATCCAAACGCCGCGGTGGTGAAGCTACGCGAACTAGCAACGGCCGCTGCCTAGGACTACGAGTTGTCAGCGTGGGTGGTCGTTATAGCAACCATCGACGCTGACAAGTCGGCGTTAGGGAGCTAGCCCTGGCGGCGGCGAAGGTAGCGCTCGAACTCAGCCGCAATCGCGTCGCCGGTGGCCTCGGGCAGTTCGGTGGCGTCCTGCATCTGCTCCAGGGAGGCGACGTACTCCGCAACCTCAGAGTCCTCCGCAGCCAGCTCATCTACACCGCGCTCCCAGGCTCGCGCTAGCTCGGTCAATTCACCAAGATCGAAAGAGGCATTCAGCACCCGCTCCAGGTGAGACAGCAGCGCCAACGTTGCCTTCGGGCACGGCGGATGGGAGACATAGTGCGGGATGGCCGACCACAGCGTCAGCACCTCCACGCCGGCTCGTCCCAAGGTGTCACCGAGTACACCGATGATGCCGGTCGGACCCTCATACGTCGACGGTGCTAGCCCGAGCTTCTTCATCAGCTCCCGGTTGCCGGTCGACACCGAAACCGGAATTGGCCGGGTATGCGGGGTGTCGGCGAGTAACGCGCCCAGCAGGTGGACCCTAGTCACGTTCGCTGAGCTGAGCGCCGATGCGATCAAGGTACTGAACTGTCGCCACCGCAGGTTGGGCTCCAGGCCTTGAACCAAGATCAAGTCACGGCCGTCGGGGAGCTCGGCGATCTTGAGCTCTGTAGTTGGCCAAGTGATCTCGCGGTCGTCCTCCTCGGTCAGTGAGACTCGGGGCCGGTTGACCTGAAAGTCGTAGAAGTCGTCAGGATCTAGCGCGTATACGGGTTGCGCCTGGTAGGCCTCGGCGAGATGTTCGATGGCTCCGGTCGCAGCGTTTCCCGCGTCGTTCCAGCCCCCGAAGGCCATCACCACCACCGGGTCGACCAGATCGCGCAGATCACGGCCGGTCGAACTGGGGGAGTCGGGCATATGCCTCACTGTAGCCGCCGGATCGGCGATGAATGCTCGCTCCACATCTTGGTTAATGCTCCCCCTGGAGCGCCGGTGGCGATTATTCTCACGAGATGCCCGATGGCCAGCGTGCCGCTCAGTCGCCGGCTGATCTCAGCGCGCCGGCGTCCAACGCATTCGCGTCCAATGTGTTCGGGAGAGGCGACCTCCGAACCACGCTCTCACAGCGAGTTGTGATCGCAGATGGGGCGATGGGCACGATGCTGCAGCGCTATGACCTGACGCTGCAAGATTTCCAGCAGCTCGAGGGTTGCAACGAGATCTTGAACCTGACGCGCCCAGACATTGTCCGGGCAATCCACGATGGCTACTTCGAGGCTGGCGTGGACGCGGTTGAGACCAACTCGTTCGGCACGAATCTGTCCGCTCTGGGCGAATACGGAATCGCACACCGGATCACCGAATTAGCTGAGTCCGCGGCCCGGATTGCTCGGGAATCCGCAGACGCCTACAGCACACCAGAACGGCCTCGGTGGGTCCTCGGTAGCGTCGGTCCCGGCACCAAGTTGCCGACCCTGGGTCATGTCTCCTACACCCGGCTGCGAGATGCCTACCAGCAGCAGGTCGAGGGTCTGATCGCTGGTGGCATCGACGCGGTGTTGATCGAGACCTCTCAAGATCTGCTGCAAACCAAAGCCGCCACGCTGGGCGCCAAGCGAGCATTGGCGTACGCCGGGCGGGATCTTCCGGTGATCGTGCACGTTACGGTGGAGACCACCGGCACTATGCTGCTCGGCTCGGAGATCGGTGCTGCTCTCACCTCACTAGAGCCGCTGGGTATCGACATCATTGGCCTGAACTGCGCGACCGGGCCATCGGAGATGAGCGAGCACCTGCGGCATCTCTCCCGCTACGCCGAGATCGGTGTCAGCTGCATGCCGAATGCCGGGCTGCCGCAGCTGACTCCCAATGGCGCGGTTTACCCGCTGCAGCCCATCGAACTGGCCGACGCCCTGGAGCAGTTCGTCGATGAGTTCGGGCTGGGGTTGGTCGGCGGTTGCTGCGGCACGACGCCGGAGCACCTGCGGCAGGTGGTCAACCGGTTGGAAAGTCGGCCAGTCGGTGCCCGTTCACCCAGGCACGTTCCGGCAGCGGCCTCCCTTTATGCCGAAGTGCCCTTCCGACAGGACATCAGCTATCTCTCAATTGGTGAGCGGACCAACGCCAACGGGTCCAAAGCCTTCCGTGAAGCGCTGCTCGCTGAGCGCTGGGACGATTGTGTCGACATCGCGCGATCCCAGATCCGCGACGGCGCCCACATGCTCGATCTCAATGTCGACTACGTAGGCCGAGATGGCGTCTCTGACATGCGGGAGGTGGCATTCCGGCTGGCGACGGCATCGACCTTGCCTATCGTGCTGGACTCCACCGAACCGGCGGTGCTGCAAGCCGGCCTGGAGTGCCTCGGTGGCCGTGCAGTGATCAACTCCGCGAACTACGAGGACGGGGACGGGCCGGAATCTCGCTTCTGCCGAGTGATGGATCTGGTCGCCGAGCATGGTGCGGCGGTGATCGTGTTGACCATCGACGAGGAGGGCCAAGCGCGTACCGCGGAGTGGAAGGTACGCGTCGCGCAGCGGGCCATCACCGACATCACCGAGAAGTGGGGACTGCGCCAAAGCGACATCATCATCGACTGCCTGACGTTCCCGATCGCCACTGGACAGGAGGAAACTCGGCGGGATGGCATCGAGACCATTGAGGCCATCCGTGAGGTCAAGCGGCTCTACCCGGATGTACAGACGACGTTGGGTCTTTCGAATGTCTCCTTCGGTCTCAATCCAGCAGCCCGCATCGTGCTCAACTCGGTGTTCCTCAATGAGTGCATAGAGGCTGGCCTGGACTCGGCGATCGTGCATGCCGCCAAGATCATTCCGATGGCGCGGATCCCTGACGAGCAACGCGAAGTAGCGCTTGACATGGTCTACGACCGGCGGCGCCCAGTTACTGATACTGAGCCCGGCTACGACCCGCTGCAGCGCTTCCTCGAACTCTTCGAGGGCGTCACGACGGCCGACGCCAAGGCTGAGCGTGCCGCCGAGTTGGCGAAGCTCCCGGTGAGTGAACGGCTACAGCGCCGCATTATCGACGGCGAGGGCAAGGGTCTGTCGGATGATCTTGATGTCGCCATGGCGGAGGGCAAGCCGGCGATGGAGATCATCAATACCGACTTGCTGGCCGGCATGCGAGTCGTCGGCGAGCTGTTCGGATCAGGTCAGATGCAACTGCCGTTCGTGCTGCAGTCGGCGGAGGTAATGAAGGCGGCGGTCGCCTATCTGGAACCGCATCTGGAGAAGACCGACGCACGAGGCAAGGGCACTATCGTGCTCGCTACCGTCAAGGGCGACGTACACGACATCGGCAAGAACCTGGTCGACATCATCCTCACCAACAACGGCTACACCGTGGTGAACCTAGGGATCAAGCAGCCGATCAGCGCAATCATCGACGCCGCCGAGGAGCATCACGCTGATGCCATCGGCATGTCGGGACTGCTGGTGAAGTCAACCGTGGTGATGAAGGAGAACCTGGAGGAGCTGAATCGGCGAGGTATGGCCACGGCGTATCCGGTTTTTCTCGGTGGGGCTGCGCTCACTCGCGCGTACGTCGAACAAGATCTTCGAGAGATCTTCGCCGGCGAAGTCCGCTACGCGCGGGACGCCTTTGAGGGGCTTCGGCTCATGGACGCCTTAATGGCGGTGAAGCGTGGCGAGGAAGGAGCCGCGCTGCCGGCGCCCCGGGAGCGGCGGGTCAAGGCTCGCGGAGGCACACTCCTCGAAGATCGTGTTGAGACGCACATACCGCAGCGCTCCGACGTGGCGGTCGACATTGACGTGCCGACTCCGCCGTTTTGGGGTGATCGGATCGTCAAGGGCATCTCGCTGGCGGACGTCGCCGCCTTTCTCGATGAACGAGCCACCTTTATGGGCCAGTGGGGTCTTAAGGGCACTCGCGGTGGGGTTTCGTACGAGGAACTGGTGGAGACCGAGGGTCGACCGCGACTGCGGATGTGGCTGGACCGCATCCAGACAGACGGGATCGCGGAGTTTGCCGTGATCTACGGGTACTGGCCCTGCTACAGCGAGGGCAATGACCTGGTGGTGACACAGCTTGGTGCAGATCCCTTCGAGGCGGCCGCGGAGGCGCAGCGGTACAGCTTCCCGCGGCAGACCCGCGGGCGTTACCTTTGCCTGGCTGACTTCTTCCGCGATCGTCAGTTGGCGGCCGAGAAGGGTCCCGACGTGGTGGCATTCCACCTGGTGACCATGGGGTCGCAGGTATCCAAGGTGACCGCGAGCCTGTTCGAACAGAACGCCTACCGCGACTACCTCGAGCTACACGGGCTGAGCGTTCAGCTGACCGAGGCTCTGGCCGAGATGTGGCATGCCAGGATCCGGGCGGATCTCGGCTTTGCGGCCAATGATGGGCCGATGGAGGAGATGATTCGCGATCAGGCCTATCGCGGCTCCCGGTACTCCTTCGGCTATCCGGCCTGCCCAGAGCTGGACGACCGCCGCAAGCTGGTGACGCTGCTCCGGCCGGGGCGGATTGGCGTCGAGCTCTCCGAGGAGCTCCAGCTGCATCCCGAGCAGTCTACCGATGCGATGATCGTGCACCATCCGGAGGCGAAGTACTTCAACGCGCGCTAACTCCCAATATGGCCATGATCACCATGAGCTGGTTCGCGAAGGCTGCTCATGGTGAGGAAGAATGGCCGCGCCATGAGCGACACAACAACCTCCACGCTGGCGGCCGTGCTGTGGGATTTCGACGGCACCCTGGCCGACACTGAGCCGCTCTGGATTGCCGCAGAGTACGACCTGGTCGGCCGGCTCGGTGGCACCTGGTCTGAGGAAGATGCCGAACAGCTGGTGGGCAACAGCTTGCTCGATTCCGGCTCCTACATCCTCAATGCCATCGGCCGAGTTGACTTGAGCCCAGCTTGGGTAGTTGATCAATTGCTGACATCGGTCGTCAATCACGTCCGGAGCAATCCCATCGCCTGGCGGCCGGGTGCGATCGAACTGCTCAAGTCTTTTGAGGAGGCCGGCGTGCCGTGTGCCTTGGTGTCGGCCTCGTACCGGGTGCTCTTGGATGCCGCACTCAGCCAGCTTCCCGAGGGCACGTTCCAGGTGTCGGTTGCGGGAGATGAGGTAAGCCGTGGCAAGCCGCACCCCGAGCCGTACGAAAAGGCCTGCAC
>DATFBI010000182.1:0-10443 GCA_035253925.1 Propionibacteriaceae bacterium | reverse complement strand
CTCAAGTCGGCTGTCCAGCTCCTGGTGATCGTGCAGCGCCTTCGCGTACGCCGTCTGTGCAATGGTCATCGCCCGAGACACCTGGTCCAGACGACGCAGGTAGGTTTCCAACTCCGTACGAGTGTTCGGCACTGGGCCAAGGGCCGCGGTGTCCGGCACGGCATAACGGGGCGCGGGGTCCACTCGGCGTACGCATTCCTCGACAATTCCGCGTAATGCAGCTTCTCGTGCCTCCAGGTCGGCGCGCTGCTCCCATGCCCGCTGTACCAGCGCAGCGGCGTCCCGCCGGCGGGCACTGTTGACGATTAGGTCTCGCTCAAAGGTGGCCGCCTCAATTTCCACAGGACCGAGCAATCCGGCTACGTCTCCGCCGCGTCCGGCCTTTTCAGCGATTTCCTTGAGCCGGCGCGCCAGTCGAGACTGATCCAGCGCGGCCTGCTGCTGGATCGGCCCTGCGGGTTCCAGGTCGATTTGCTCTCGAATTCGTTCCATCTGGGCACGCAACTGTCGGATGCGCTCGGTGATTTCCATGCCTGAAGGGTCGAGACCCAGCTTGACGCGAAGCTGTGACAGCAGCGCGTCGGACAGCCGGCATGCCTCTGGTAGCGAGACTGAGAGTCCCGAAGCGCTTGCGGTGTCCAGTCTGCCCCAGACGAGGGTCGACATGCGCGTCAGTTCAGTGACTCCAACTCGCCCTGAGCTCCAGGTGGCGAGCAGCAATTCGTAGCGGTCCGATACCGCCTTCCACAGCGCCATCGACAACAAGATGTCCCCGGTGGCTGCTGAGCCGGTAGCGGCCTGCAGCGCGGCTTTGTCCAGTTCGTCCAGCTCGCGCCGCCGACCCTCCCGCCAATGACCGAGCTCGTCGAGATAGACCTGGGCTGCTCCGGCCTCGAGAGGTGAGCCCATCCGACCGGGCGCGACGGGTGCGCTCACCTGTCCAGCAGGAGTTGACACGATCATCACGTGCGGCCGTAGACCGCATTCGGTGGGTTCGGCGCTGCACCGAGCGAGTCCCTGAGCCACCTGTTGTAGATCCGGGTCCACTCGCCATTGGTTCGCATTTCGTCAAGCCGAGCGTTGACGAAGCGGACGAAATCGACATCCTTCTCGTTGAAGCCCAATCCATATGGCTCGGCAGTGAATGCCCGTTGATTAGGAACCACGGCATACGGATCCTGGGCGGCGAGTCCGGCGAGCACCGTATCGTCGCCGGTGATGGCCGACACCTGGCCTTCCTGGAACAGCACCAGACAGCCGGTGTGCGTGTCCGCACCGACTGGGATCGCTTTAGGTGCCTTCTTGATCAAGTTGTCCATGCTGGACGTGCCGTTAGGTGCGCAGACCTTTTGTCCGTCCAGGTCATTGATCGAGTTGTCTTTCGATCCCTTGCGGACCAAGATCTTTTGGCCTGAGCGGTAGTACTCGGTGGAAAAGGCGATCTGCTTCCAGCGATCACAGTTGATCGTCATGTTCCGGGCCACGATGTCGATATCACCCTTCTCCAGCGCCGGAATGCGTTGCGCCGCGGTGATCACTTTCAGCTGATAGCGGTTCTCGTTGCCAAAGATCGCCGCGGTCACAGCTTTGACCATGTCAATGTCGAAACCCTCGATCTGGCCGGTGAACGGGTTTCGCGATGCCAGCAGATAAGTGTCGGCCGACACCCCGGCAACCACCCGGCCGCGGTTTTTGATCTTGGCCATGGTGGATCCGCTAGGCAGAGTGTCCGGCGTCGGCAGTGGACCGCTGGGCCGGTACGAGGCGAGGGGATTGCCACAACTGGTTGGTTTCGCCGTCGAGGTAGCCGTCGTCGGCTGCGGAGCTGGTGCCTGCGACGGAAGCGGAGTCGGACTATAGCTGAACATTGTGCATGCCGAAAGCGCGCTGATAGAGGCCGCGGCTGCCATGACCAACAGTGGCTTACGCCACCCATGATCGCGAGCGCCGGCATTGCGCGAGCGATCAGCAGAAACGCGCCTCATCGGTATTCCCTCAACCGCTCTGCAACGCCCCAGCGTCCAAGAAGCGCCGTGGCTAGACCGCCTAGCAGGATGAGAATCGCGGCCACGACCATCACAGGCTGCTCATCGGCCAAAGAGTTGGCCGCGTCTTGGCTGACGCCGTCGAGGTAGCCAGCGAGATTGCTGTCGAACGTTCCGAAGACAGTGTTGGACGAATCCTTGCCCGAGCCAGTCGCCTTGGCTACCGCCTTCTCCCACTGACCGCCATCATCCAGCGCTCGAATCTGGCTGTGGACATCGGTGTAGGCCTGCCATTGGCTGGCCAGCTCCGGTTGGTCGGAGAGCTGGCCAAGGCTCTCGGAAACCGAATTGGCCGATGACTTCCATGCTTCCTCAAATGCTTGCCCCGATCCACGCGCGATTAGCGTCAGGCTCTCGTTGGACTTCGCGTTGTCGGCGTTGATTCGGGCGTTCGCAGCTGTGTTGACTGCGGCGAGGCTGCCGCTGGAGATCTCATTCAGCCCACTCCGCAGTTGCTGTACCACGACTAGGGTGCCGATCACGATGACCAGCAACACGATGGAGCTCGCCAGCATGCCGACATTGATGGTGCGCTTGAATCGGCGTGCCAGCCAGAGTTGCGCGGCGATCATCCCGCCGAGAGCAAGCAGCGAGATGACCAGAACCACGTAACCGACGCCTGCCTTCATCTCATCGGCGGCTCGGGCCGCATTGGCGCTGACGAGGTTGTCAAGGATTGGCAGTGCGTCACTCCGCAGCTGAGCGCTGGCGTTGCGCAGGTATTGGGCACCGACGGGCAGGCCCTGGCGATTGTTGGCGCGCGCCTGCTCGATTGCGCCGGTGTAGCTAAGCACCTGCTGGTTGAGGGCCGATAGCGCCGCGCCGTCGGCTGGCTGCGCCTGTGCAGCATCGGCGATCAAAGCGCTCGTGCTGCTCATTGCCTGGTCGTACGCAGCGCGCTGGGCGGGCGGCTCGAGGCCACCGACCAAGAAAGCATTGGTTGCCGTGGCATCCGCGCTGAGCAAGTTTGACTGAATCTGCTGGACCCGGATGAGTTGGGCAACGTCGGCCTTGGCACGGCCCAACGAGACGGCCAGATAGCTAAAGATCAATGCGCCGATGACACCGACGATGACGCCGACCACTACGACACCGAGGCTCAGCAATCGCAGTCGTCGCGGCGTACTCATCGTGCTTTTGGCGGCAGTATCCACTGCCTGGCCACCGATGGCTGAGTCGGGCGGGGAAGCCGTAGCTGGAGGGCCGGCAGGCGGCGCGGCCGCCGGTGCTGCGGCTAAAGCAGACGGTGGGCCTGCAACCTTGGCTGCCCCGACCTGCTGGCTAGCCTGGCTCACTGCTGGGCTCCTTGGGTGTCGCGGCGTCGTCTTCAGCCGGCTGTTCTTGGGAAACCATCGGCGCCACGCTTTCGGCAGCCGCCTCATCAAAGTCGTCGGCGATCAGCGTTCGAAGCTGTTCGACTGTCGGCTCGGAGACATCACGCAGCCGCCAGGCGTGTCTCCCAATCGCGGCCTCCAGCAGGTTGCGCGCGAATCGCGCGTTACCAAACATCGGACCGCGTGGCGTGGCGGCAAGGATTGTTTTGAACCTTGCGATGCAGGCGTCGTCAAGGTCATAGTCGGCGGCTTGGGCCATCTGCTCCAGAATGCGCACAAGTTCCTCGTCGGTGTAGTCATCAAACTCGATGGTGGTACGGAATCGGCTGGCCAGCCCCGGGTTCTGCGCGATGAAGATCGCCATTGGAACCGGATAGCCTGCCACTATCAAGACCAGGTCGTCGCGACGGTCCTCCATTTCCTTGACCAAGGTGTCGACCGACTCCTGACCGTACTGGTCCCCGGCCAAGCTGTATGCCTCATCTATGAAAAGAACTCCGCCAGCTGCCGAAGCCACGACCTCGGCTGTCTTCATTGCCGTTTGTCCGAGGTAGCCGGCCACCAGCTCTGAGCGGTCCACCTCGACTAGCTGACCCTTGGAGAGCAAGCCAAGTGCTCGATAGATTCCGCCGACCAGCCGGGCCACTGTTGTCTTGCCCGTCCCGGGATTGCCGACGAACACCAGATGCCGGGTAATGGTTGGGGACTTCAAGCCGGCCTTGCTGCGCAATGTGTCGACACGCAGCACAGCCACCTGCCTGTGGATCTCAGCCTTAACGTCCGTAAGGCCGATTAGAGCATCGAGCTCGGCCAGAAGTTCGTCGAGCGTCTTGGGATTGGCTTCTTCCTTGGCTTCGGCCTTTGAGTCGGACTCATCGGGCGCTGAGACGGCCGAAGCCGGCCCTTCGACAGGCGCCGGCCTGAGGTTGTCGACGGGTTCAGGGCGCAGTGCCGGAAGCCCGCCGGGCAGATCCAGGGAGCTCAAGTCGAGTGAGTTCTCCTCGAGCGCCCGGAGCATGTCTGCCACGATTTGATCGTTCGAGGGCGGCCGCGTTGTCGCTTTGGCTGCTGCTGGGTTGAGCGCCCCAAGCTGCGCGGCCGCCGCAATAGCCGAATTGCCCGCCGTCCTCGGGCTTGGCCTGCCCAGGGTCTGTGCCGCGCGACAGACCTCCGCCAGGGCCTCCGCGTACTCGGCGGCTCTAGCAGACCCGTTCATGACAAGCTGCCCAAGCAGCACCGTCGGTGCGGCCCGCCAGCGTCGGCCGCGGTGTGCCGCGTCAAAGAATGCTTGCGGGTCGCCCTGTCCGGTCTGGTCGGCCCAGTCGAGATAGGCCTGCTCTGCCGACTCGGCGACAGCGGCGGCTAGGGCCTCGCCCTCGCGTACCGCCGCCTCCGGCTCGAGCTGGGCGGCAACAGCTGCATTGCGAAGCGCTTCCAAGGCGTCGGCGAGGGTGCGTGTTGAGGGCTCGGTCACGGCATGTCCAAACTGCTGCGGGGTGCCTCCGGTGCCGGCGGCTGGCCGATGTTCAAGGCTCCTCCGGTGGAGGCGTGCCCGAATTTCTCCTGCAGAAAGCGGCCGTGCACGATGAGGGCGTCGGCATCGACCCGCACTACTGCGTCAAAGATCTTGTCCATTGTTGCGCTCAGCAGGTCAAGTTGATCGATCAGCAGCATCAACGATGTCTTGCCATTCTCGATGGGCCGCGAGTCGGCCCACTGTCGCGGCAGCCGGGTGTACGCCCGCACTGCTTCGGGCAGGTAATCGGTCGCCGTCGCCATCACCGAGTAGGCGTCCGGGCTGCCTAACCCCAGATTGCGGAGCCGCGGCATGGTGTCGCGTACCGTCTGGGCAATGCGCCGGACTCTGGATTGCACCGCTGCTGGCACTGCGCCACTGGCGACCACGTCTTCGACCCGATCGAGAGCCGCCATGATGTCGGACTCGGTCGGGGCTGCCGGCGGCGGCGGTACGGGTGCCGCGGCTGGTTGCGGGCGCCGTCCCATAAGGGCTGCGATCCACTCCTTAAATCCCATGTGATACCGACAATGATCGAGAGGCTGGAACGCGAATCAGCGCAGCCTGCCAGGCGTACCACTACCACTCTCGAGGTCTAAGGCGCCCGAGGCTAGCTGTTGATCTTGACGTTGTACCCGATCGAGGTACTCCCGCGACTTGGCGACCTCTGTCTCCAAGGTGCCGATAGTTGCTGCCATGGTGTCCAACGCCTGGAGCTTGAAATTGTCAATGGAATCCATCGTGGCGTAGATGTTCTGGAACGCCGCCTGCAGCTGGGGGAGTCCGATCGTCGATGAGGCTGCCTGCTGCTGGATCTGCGCCGAGGTGTCACGCATCATCTCCGACGTGCGCTGGATGAGGTCGGAGGTGGTGGTGTTCAACGCCGTGATCTGATCGAGAACCAGTCTTTGGTTGCCGAGTGCCTGTGCGACGATCACTGCGGTACGGAGGGCCGAAATCGTCGTTGTGGATGCTCGGTCGACGCCCTTGATCAACTCGATGTTGTTCTTGATGATGATGTCGATTGCCAGATAACTCTGGATCGAGACGGCGAGCTGGGTTAGCAGGTCCTGGTGCTTTTGTCGGACGTAGAACAACACATCTTGGCTTAGTGCTTTGGCACGCTCGGGATCAGAGATTTCCAGTTGCGCAATAGTGGACGCGAGTCGGGCGTCGAGTCGTTCGGCAACGTAGATGTAGGCGTTCAGCCGTCCCATGGCTCCCCAAAGGTTCTGCTTCTCGAGATTGAGAGCGACGTTGTCTTTGGTCAGCTCGTCCTGGCCGTTGCGAAGGGCATGCAAAATCCCGTTCAAGTGACCTTGGGCAGACTCATAGCGCCGGAAGTAATCAGTGATCTTGTCGCCGAAGGGGATCATTCCGAGGAACTTGCGGGTCCCAGTCGCCCGGCTCGGGTCCAGATCCTCGACCGTACGGCGCAGTTCAAGCAGCGTGTTGCCAACCTTGGACCCTTCGGCGATTCCGCCCTCCTTGAGCGCTCGTACCGGCGTTTGCAGTAGGCGGTTGGAGGTTTCTGCAGCGCGTCGGATGTCAGCGTCTCCCATAGCCCGGACGTTGGCTGCCTGCTGCGCGAACTCCGGGGAGCGCGTTTGGGCGGTCATCAGAGCGCTCAAGAAGCCGTCAACCTTGCTGTCGAGCTCGGGGACGAGGGCCGGATCCACTTGGGGAGCCATGGCGGGCGCCTGAGTGGCCACGACCGGTGGCGGAGGAGCCGGTGCTGTGAGTGTGAGGGGCGTGCCCTCAGGTGGGGTGAGCGGCGCCGGGGCGCTTGCGGACGACGTGGGCTCGGTCATCGACTTCCTCTCTGGCGCAAGGGTGCAGCGCGTTGCGTTTCTGCCGCAAGCTGGTGGTATTCGGGCTTGACCAGCAAATCTACTCGACGCCAGTTGCATCAGTCCGAGCTCGACGTCTGGTTAGCGGGATCTGGTGAGCGGGTTGAGCGCAACCCTCGGGGATCGCAGCGCCAGTCAGGCTGCCGCCGCTGCTGCGCTGATCAATCGCGGGGTAGCTCCCTCACGCACAAAGTGGTCGTGTGTGATCTGCTCCAAAGCCGATTCCGTGTCGATATCGACCCCTTGCTACGTAGCAAGACCGGGTTAGCGGGTTGAGCGCAGGCCCTCGGGTATCGCAGCGCCAGTCACCAAACCTGCCGCTGCTGCAGTGGCTATGGCTTGTTCGAGCAGTACCAGAGGCGATAGGCCCTGCTCGATGGCAACCCGTTCAAGATCATCAAATTCGGGCGTCACTTGCCGGATCGTGCCGTCTCGATATGCGATCTTGATCGGCAGTTGGCAGCCGGCGACGGTCAGATCGATCCAGCCGCGGGGGAGTGCCGTCTTTCGGGCTGTGGTCTCCCGTAAACCGATAGTGCTGGTCTGAGCCAAGATCAGTTCGCGAAGATCACGCGCCTGATCGGGCCGGGTCAGAACGGTCAGCGTCTGGGCAGGTCTGCCCTTCTTCATGGTGATTGGTACCAGCCAGGCATCAGCGGCTCCTGCAGTGATCAATCGGGTGAGTACCCCGGGCCATAGTCGAGGATCAAGGTCATCGACATTGGCCTCGATCAACACCACGGCCTCGGAACGATCATCCTCCGGCTGCGCGTCGAGCTCACCGATTAGTACGCGCGTCAGGTTAGGTCGACCCGGTACGTCTCGGGTGCCGGCACCCGCTCCGGACGCTTGCAGTGTCAGCAGCGGCAGGTCTTCACAGCGCTCAGCGAAGGTGGAGACCAGGGCCATTCCGGTGGGAGTCGTGAGTTCGCCGGAGCCGCCAGCAAAGATTTTCCAGCCGGTCGCGAGCTCGACGACTGCTGGTACCGGAACACCAAACTCACCGTGGGCACCCTGAGTCCGTCCGGACCCGACTGCCACCGCACTGGCACTGATGCTGTCGATCTCAAGCGCGTGCAGTGCCGCAGCGACTCCAACGACGTCGGCAATTGAGTCCAGTGCGCCAACCTCGTGGAAGTGCACCTCTTCTGGAGGTAGCTGGTGGACTCGTCCCTCCGCTTCAGCCAGGCTGGCAAAGGCCGCAAGTGCCCGATCGCGGATCGGTATCGCAAGCTCCGCGGTAGAAATCAGTTCTTCGATGACTCTCCACGGCCGCATTGGAACGTCCTGGGCGATCAGCTCCGCCGATACCCGGGTGCCGTGCTGTCCGGCTCGAGTCACTGGTGTCGAAGTCAGCCGCACAGAGTCAGCGATTACGGCGTCGACAGCCTGCTGCACGACCGGAAGGTCTGCGCCGGCGTCGATCAGTGCGCCCAGCAGCATGTCCCCGGCGACTCCACCGGACGCATCGATCCAAGCATGGCGTAAGCCGCTCATTGTTGACTTGGTGATAGCGGCGCTGCGATCTGGGCAGCTAGGTGACCCGCGCCATAGCCGTTATCGATGTTCACCACTGCTACCCCAGGTGCGCAGGCATTCAGCATCGCCAGCAGTGCGGCCAGTCCCTCGAATGCAGCGCCGTAGCCGATTGAGGTGGGCAAGGCCACCACGGGGGCTGCAATCAGTCCCGCTACCACGCTGGGAAGCGCGCCGTCCATGCCTGCCGCCACTACTACAACCCGAGCGCTGCGCAGCAAATCCAAGCGGCCAAGAACCCGATGCAGCCCAGCTACCCCGACATCGACGACCAGTTCGGTGGGCCGCCCCAGGTAGCTCGCGGTGAGCCGGGCCTCCTTGGCGACCGGTAGATCAGAGGTTCCGGCCGCGAGTACTGCAACGAGTCCGCCACTGGGCTGTGGAGGCTGCTGAGGCCACGCCAAGAGATTGGCTTGTTGATCATGGAAAGCGTCGGGCAGCTCCGACAGGATGGCGGCGGCATGCTCCTTGCTGGCCCGGGTGAATAGTGTCACGTGCGATTGATCACGAACCGCGGCGGCAATGGTGGCAACCTGCTCCGGGGTCTTTCCGGTGCAATAGATCGCTTCGGAATAACCGCGCCGCCTGCTCCGATCGTGATCAAGATCGGCAAACGCCTCAATAGGCGTCGCAGAGTTCGCCGGCTCAGTCATGATCGGAATTCAGCAGTGGCAGGGTAAATGCGCCGGACTGAATACCAGCAAGATCGATAGCGACAAACCGGAACCCGGCGCTGCGTACCGCGGCCAATATCTTGCTGCGGAGCGGATCAACTACCGCCCGTACCAGATCTTCAAATGGCAGCTCGACTCGGGCCACTTCGTCGTGGTGACGCACTCTTAGGTCAGCGAAGCCAAGTTGGCGTAGCGCAAACTCGGCGCGTTCGATCTGGCTCAGCTTGGCCGGCGTAACGGCATGGTGATGGGGAATACGAGACGCCAGGCACGGCGCAGCCGGCTTGTCGGCGACCCGCAGGCCCAAGGCCCGGGCAATCGTACGCACCGCATGTTTGGTCATGCCGGCGTCGGCGAGTGGCCGTAGCACATGATGATCTGCCGCAGCCCGGGCTCCCGGTCGGTCCGGTCTGCGCGCATCGTCGGCGTTTTCCCCGTATGCGATGGCATCCAGCTGGTAGCGCTCGACGACCTGATCCTCGATCCGGCTAAACAGCTCGTCCTTGCAGTAGAAACAGCGATCGGCCCCGTTGGCCTGGTACTCCGGACGATCATCCTCGTGCGTTTCCACCTCGACGACCGGTACGCCCACCTGACTCGCGACATCATGGGCAGCTATGCGCTCCTCGGCGGCCAGACTCGGGGACACTCCAAGCAGCGCCACAACCCGGTCCGGGCCGAGAGCCCGAGCCGCAAGTGCAAGGAGCAGAGACGAATCGACGCCACCGGAGAAAGCCACTCCTAAGCGCTGGATTTCCTTAAGGCTGACTGAAACGGCCGCCACCGCCTCGTCCACCGTCCAATGCTCCCTGGGCGCAATGGTCTCTGTGATCGTCACGGCCGGTTCCCCTTCCAACTACACGGGTTCACTCGACCCTAGTGCGAGGTTTCATCGGTCAACTGGCGGGATCTCGCCTGACCCGCGAATAATCAGCTTCGCGGGAACCACCACCGTGTGCACTGGGGACGTGTCGCCGTCCAGCCGGGCGAAGATGCGTTCTGCGGCAAGTGTTCCGAGCCGGGCGGGATCTTGAGCCATCACCGTGATCGCCGGCCGCACCAGGTCCGCCAGCACAATGTCGTCGAAACCAACGAGGGCGGCAGTGCGCTCCAGCTGAAGATCGTGCAGTGCCCGGATGGTGCCCAGGGTTATTAGGTAATGAGATGTGAAGAGCGCGGTGGGTGGATGATCCAGCTGCATAAGGCCGTGCACAGCGGCATAAGCCTCGTGCTCCGAGCGCACCGCGTTTACCTCGCGGCAGGTATCAATTAGCCCAGCGGCAACTATTGCATCACTGAATCCCAGCCGCCGACCTCGGGCAGTTGTGGTCGCCGGCTCGTCCCCGAGGTGGGCAATGTGGCGATGACCATGACTAATTAGATGGCGAGTCGCTTCCACGGCTGCTTCGTAGTTATCGGTAACCACAGCATCGGCCAGTAGGCCATTCGGTGCCCGATCCACAAAGACCAGCGGCGTACCTTGTTCGC
>DATFBI010000181.1:0-8544 GCA_035253925.1 Propionibacteriaceae bacterium | reverse complement strand
ACACCTGCGCCCACCAGGTCCAACGCCACGCCGCATACAAGAAGCATCTCGGTCACCAGAGCCACAGCGCTTCCTCTCGGGTCAGCCGGTGGGAACCACGCTCGCAGGCTCTGCGCCGTTGGAACGAAGGCGCAACCCGCCGCGGGCCTGTAACAGTGTCCTTCTTTCAGCTGTTGTTAGCCACTCGCCCGGCCCGGGCTGACGCCGCATACGCCGTATCCTGGCGCGATGGCCATCGTCAGCAGGTCGTTCGACGAGCCGGATGAACTCGTTACGCAGCCGCTGGTGAGCGTGCAGGTGGTGGTCCTCGGCGAGGTCTACGTCGCCCGCCAGGTGCACCAACCGGGTTGGAGCTGGTCGGAGCACGTTCAGCCCATCGCAGGCACTGCGACCTGCCAGCACCACCATCAGGGCGTCGCCTTATCTGGCCAGGTGGAGATCGAGATGGAGGGCGGCGCGCGCCGCGTCGTGCGCGCGGGCGAGGCTTTCGACATTCCGCCGGGCCATCTGTCGAGGGTCGTCGGCGATGAGCCGTACGTGACCATCGAGTTCGCCGGGGTGCGCGGCTGGGCCAAACCGCCGGAATCCGGTGAGCGTGTCGTCGCCACGCTGCTCGTAACTGACATCGTGGGCTCGACAGATGTGGCTGTCCGGCTAGGCGATGCTGCCTGGAAGGACGTCCTCGCGGGCCACGGCGACCGCGTGCGGCGCGAGCTCGACCGCTTCCGCGGCCTGGAAGTCGCGACCACGGGCGACGGTTTCGTGGCCCTCTTTGATGGCGCGGCGCGCGCCGTCCGCTGTGCCGCCGCAATACGCAACCGCGCCCAGGACGATGGGCTGCAGATCCGCGCCGGCGTGCACTCGGGCGAGGTCGAGCGCCAGGCCGGCAGCGTGCGTGGCGTCGCCGTCCATGCAGTCACCCGCATCGCGGCCCTCGCGCAGCCTGGGGAGGTGCTCGTCTCCGCTCCGGCGGTCGGCCTCCTCGAAGGATCGGATCTCGAGCTCGAGGACGCCGGCGAGTACGAACTCAGGGGCCTGCCGGGCCGGCGGCGGCTCTATCGTCTCGCACCGTGATCACGACTGTGCCACGCGCGTGTCCATCACCGACGTGGCCGATGGCGCGGGCCGCGTCACCCAGCGGATAGGTTGCACCGATCACCGACACGACCTGGCCCGTCTCGACAAGGCTCTTCAGCGCGACGAGGTCGGCCGGGTTCTGGAACTTGATGGCTGGGCGGGCTTGCTGTCGCACAAAGAATGCCGACAGGTGCGCCTTGATGAGCTTGCCCAGCGCGCCGCCGGAATGCCCTCCGCCATTGGGCAGCAGCCTCCCGTTGGGAGTCAAGGCGCGTCGAGTCTCCGACAGGGAATGATTGCCGACGTTGTCCAGGATGAAGTCGTAACGCGGGCCGCCCTTGGTGAAGTCCTCCTTGGTGTAGTCGATAACGCGGTCGGCGCCGATGGAGCGCACAAGTTCCACGTTCCTGGTGCTGCATACGGCGGTCACCTCGGCACCGAAAGCTTTGGCGATCTGGACCGCGTACGTGCCTACCCCGCCCGACGCCCCGTTGATCAACACCTTCTGGCCCGGCTGGACCTTGCCCTCATCGCGTAGCAGCTGCAGTGCGGTTGTAGCCGACACGCCGATGGCGGCCGCCTTCTCGAAGGTGAGGTTGGCTGGCTTTCGAATCAACTGGTTCTCGCTCGCACGCGCGTATTCGGCGAACGCGCCGGTGCACCATCCGAAGACCTCATCACCCGGCACCAGCTTGGTCACATCCTTGCCGATGGCCTCGACCGTTCCCGCGACATCCGTCCCCGGAACACGGTTCTTCGGCCTTCGAAGCCCTGTCGCGAGGCGCATGAACCTAGGCACGCCGGCCATGAGGATCAAATCCCCGACATGGACAGACGCTGCATGAACGCGGACTAAAACTTCGTCGTCCCCGATACGGGGCTTGTCGATCTCGGCAAGCTCGAGCGACTCCTCTGAGCCGTAGTGGTCTTGGACGATCGCCTTCATGATTCTCAGTTTCGCAGCGCTCAGTACTGGAGCCGACTGAGCAAGCCCAGGAATATAAAAAGTCACGAGAACAGGAGAGGTCACAAATGGAACCCATGGCCCCTGCCATTCCGGCGAATCTGCGGGAGCTTGCGCTGACTGCTGCCAGATCCGGGGCCGGAGCCATCGCGGAAGTGCTGCGTCGCGGCGGGATGCAGACCGACACCAAGCAGGCCTCGCATGATCTTGTGACCTCGGCCGACCGTGCCTCGGAGCAAGCGGTCCTCGAGGTGCTGCGCAGCGCACGACCCGACGACGCCGTACTGGGTGAGGAGACGGGCGAGCATCCCGGCACAACGGGCGTCCGGTGGTTCGTTGACCCCCTCGACGGAACAGCCAATTTCATCTACGGACGGGCCGGCTGGGCGGTCTCGGTCGGTGCCGAGCTCGACGCGCGGCCGACTGTCGGTGCCGTGGTCTGTCCGGCCGACGGGCGGTGGGCGGCCGCCGACCCGGGCGGTGTGGACGCCGGTGGCTATGACGCACTGCCCGGGCTGGTGGCGGTGCCGCGGCCGCCACGGCCTTTGGGATCGCTACCGAGCGTTCCGACGTCGGCCGCCCTGGTATCGCTTGGACAGCCCTACCCGCTGCAGACCCGCGCCGATGTGCTCGGTATCGCCGCCCTACTCGTACTGCGAGTCCGAGCCATCCGGATGACCGGTGCCGCAGCCTCCGAGCTGCTGGGATTGGCCGGCGGTGAGTCTGATGCGTTCCTTGGGTTCGGGTTATCACCGTGGGATACGACGGCAGGGGCGGCGATCGTACGCGCCTGCGGTGGCACCACACAGTTGGTCCGCTCACCGATCGGCGTCGATGTCCTAGTCGCGGCAATGTCAGCTGAACTGGCCGACGAATTGACCGGGTGGGTCGCGGAGACCGGTCCAAGCTGACACAGCATCGCCCACCGCAACCGCCACGAAGGGAGCACCATGGGATACACCCTCGGAGTTATGGCCCCGCCCAATCTGCCCATCCGGACCTTCATTGACTACGTCGCCCATGCCGAAAACCACGGCTTCGACGAGGTGTGGTTCGCCGAGGACTGCTTCCTTAAAGGTGGAGTAAGCCAGACTGCGGTCGCCCTGGCGTCCACGAGCCGCATCGTCGTCGGCATGGGAATCCTTCCGGCCGGCGTCCGCAATGTCGCCTTCGTGGCCCTCGACATCGCTTTCCTGGCCAATCTGTACCCGGGACGCCTTATGGTCGGCATCGGCCACGGGATGGCGGACTGGATGCGTCAGGTCGGCGCACTTCCGACTAGCCCACTTACCCTGCTGAAGGAGTATTTGCAGACCCTTCGAGCCCTGCTCGCTGGGGAGACCGTGACCTTCTCCGGCCGCCATGTTCAACTGAACGCGGTACGACTCGACGAGCCGCCTTCGACCGCGCCGCTCGTGTTCGCCGGAGTCCGGGGACCGAAGTCGCTAGCCCTTTCGGGACAGCACGCTGATGGAACAATCCTTGCCGAACCAGTAACGCCTGAGTACCTTGACTTCGCCCGGCAGAAGATTGGCGCCGGCTCAAACCACCCGATCGTCGCGTACAACATTGCGGCCGTCGACGACGATGGCGACGCCGCACGATCACGGGTGCGACCGGCGCTGGCCGTCGTCGGCCAGCCTGCTTGGGCACCTCACATCAAGCCGCTGGGCTTTGCTGACGAGCTGACCGCCCTAAGCAGGGACAGCTCAAGTGCGGCAGAGTTCGTCCGAGGGATTCCCGACGAGTGGGTTGATCAGTTGGCCGTGGTCGGCAGCCCATCCCAGGCGCAGGAGCGACTCCGTGACCTTCACCTCGCCGGCGCCGACCACCTGGTACTCACGCCCGCTGGGGATGATCCTGTTTCAGCATTGGAAAACCTGAGCCGAGTTCGCCCACCAACACGCCGTTCATGACCGGCTAGCCGGCAAGTCGGAGCTCGACGCACGCCAGGTGGCCTCGCATCTCGCCAACCGTCAGATCTGGCGTATCACCTTGGCGGGGCTGCCTAGGGCAAGGACGTTCGGGGGAATGTCGCGGGTGACGGCGGCGCCCGCGCCGACGACGCTGTTATCACCAATGACGATGCCAGCCAAGATGTTGCTCCTACTCCGATCCACACTTTGTCGCCGATCCGAATCGGCTTGCATGTCTCCCACTTCTCCCGCCGGGCGCTTGGCTCAATCGGGTGGCTGGCCGTCAACAGTTGGACATTCGGTTCGAACTGGCAGTCTGCACCAATCGATATTCGTGCCCCATCCAGCGCGACGAGGCCAGTGTTGACGAATGTTCCGTTGCCGATGAAGAGATGGCTGCCGTAGTCGACGTACAGCGGTGGCTTGATGATCGCGTCTGTTCCGATGCTGCCCAGCAGCTCCTTCAAGATGCCAAGGGCTGCGGCTTCGTCATGGGGATACCTATTAATAAAGTCAGCAGTCAATTTCAGAGCGTTCAGATGCCTGCGATGGTTGTCCGGATCCTCGGGAATGTAAGGGTCGCCGGCCAGCATGCGCTCCTGGTTGCTACGTCCGTCGCCGCTCGGGTCACTCATGAACTCATGCTAGGGATGCGACTCGGGTGCGCTGCGAAGCTGCTCCATTCGCGGTTGCATCTCGGAGCGGAGCTGACGTCGGTGTTTGGCGGCTTCGTATCGCGGCGATTTTTGTCGGTGGGTAGGTCTAGTATCAAATGGATGTTCGATTCGGGGTGGAGCTGCCGCCGATGCAGAAATTAGGCCGTGAGTCGAGAAAAATTCTGGGCACCAGAGCCGGGCCGGCCGTAGAGTTTCAGCATGATCTACACCCTGTGGTGCCACACCGGCGATTGCGGGAGACTGATCGATACTAACGAGATGGGCAGTGCGGCCAAGCTGGGCTGGGCGGGCCTTATCATCGTATTGCTCTTGGTCGTCGCCACGGCGGTCTTCTTTGTGATCCGAACGATCCGTCGCACGCCGGATGACGCTGCTGACCAAGCGCAGCAAGCAGAGGACTCGGCATCTGAACGCCCGCGCGGCCCGTCGAGCTGAGACCAGCGACCTGAGGGCATGACTGGCCGGGGCACCGGGGCCGGGCATAGCTTAACTATCTTTTTTACACCGGCAGGCTTATCCTGACGCGCGCGCAAACGCGACTGCAATCAACTCAGCCCGAAAGTCAAAAAACCGACATCGTTAGGCCACACAAAAGAAAAAGGCGGTGTATAAATCGAATGCTGACAGGGCGCGGTCAGATCCTCGCATATAGAAAAACTCGATTCCTTCCGCCGCTTTCTTGCTATCCCGGGCGACGGGCACTCCTACCCTTGCCATGGCCATTGGCAACCAGGAACAATCGCCGCCATGGCTAGACCAATGAGGTGCCGCTTCCGACTCCACAGGTGGGAGTATCGCGAAACCCCGAGACACAGGAGCACTACCAAGTCTGCATACGTTGCAACGCGTATCGAGACAGAGGGAGCTCAAGCTTTGACGGCAGAGGCGCCTGGGGTCTCGGAGCTCCCGGGGGCTGAACGCATACCTAGCCACCCCGCTTAAAATCGGAGAGCGCCAGAACCCATCACGCCGCGTCACTGTCACGCTGCAACTTCTTGCCCGCGACCCTGACGCCCCGATCCACACCAGCCCAAACACCCCAACGTTCATCGTGGGCTGCAGCGAACTCGCCGCACTCAACGAACACTGGGCAGCCGTGGCACCACAGCGCAGCCAAGGCACGCTCAGTCGGGTATTCGCTAGTCCAATAGCTGTGTGTCTGAGGGTCGGAGCAGCGCGGGGGGATGCCACGAGCAGTACTGGCAAGCAGGGCGCGGGTCAACCGCTCGCTGGCTTTCCTCTTACTAGTCGGGCGAGTTATCAAGACCGGCCTTCTTCTGGTCGCGTTCGTACTTTCCAGTAATTAATTCGGATGAAAATGGTTATCGGATGCGGGCGGTATGTCTGGTGCTGGTGGGCGGTGATGCTAGGGGTAGGCCGAAGAGCGCTCGCAGGCTGGTGGTCATGGCTGACCTTCACGGATTTCGCCCCAACCATTTCCAAGATCACCGGGGCTGTTGCCGAAGCGGCGGCCGTCGGGCAGAGCGAAGATGTAGTGTCCACGGCCGGGTTGATCAGGTCGGCTTGACTGGAACGGCGGGGCGTATTGGTCGACGGCCTGTTAGACCGCCGGGTGGAGGTTCTCAGGGTTATCAACGTCGATGATCAGCGCGCCGGAGCGTCCGGCGTGAAGGAACACGCCGTGGTTGGTGCCGGCGAACCAGCTAGTGATCACCTGGGGGTCGCGGCTGGTTTTGTGCTGCCAGCCTTTGCCGAGGATCGAGCCTGGATCTCCGGTCCCGCGCCTTTCCGGCCCGATGTGCCAACCGGCCTTCGCGTATGCGAGCGCCGCGGTGAGCGTGTCCTGTTCTGGAGTGATGGCCGGAATGGTGAGCGCGTTCATCTGCGACCAGAACCTGGTCGGCGTGTTGGATTGCGTTGCGTTCGTCCTCATGGGCGCACCGGCAACAGAGGTGGCGGGTGACGGTGATGTAGCCCAATCCGGCGATTGTGGTTTGGGTGAGCATTTGGACGTGGACGCCGCACCGGTCGCACTGGTGATTCCAGCGGTGTCCTAGCGTCCGCCCGGTAGTGCCCGCCTTGCTGCTTGCGGCCGCGTTCCCAATAGCAGTTGCTATCGTCCACGTCACCTCACTAGGCAGCGTTTCACTGCCGCTGGCCTTCGCCTTCGGTTTGCTCGGGCGCCGGATCGCCCGAGCTACAGATCCGTGGTCACCACTCCAGTTATCTGGTGGCGGTCATCAACCAGCGGTATTGCAGGCCACCGGTCGAATGCGCCGCACGGATGGCTGACGCCAAATGACCACACCTCACCCAGGCCGACCTGCAATCCCTCCGGCACCTGGAGATGCGCATGTTGATCATTAAGCTTCGTAACCCGCACCCCCGGCACCTCGCTTCGTCGACCGTCGTGACCGTACCGTCCGAGAACAACGGGAAGCTGATCATCGAAGGGCACGTCACGTCGACCGAAACCCATGATCACTAGGTCCGGCTCTGGCCGGGATAGCACGGTGGCTAACAACTCAAACGCCGGCTGCAGCCGCGGTCCGGTCGGATCTCCCCGTCCGTCAAAGGGTGAGGTACACCGATAGATGCCATGGTCATGGGTCACGTAGCAACCGCTTCGCAGCACGACCTGCACCGGGAAGCTGAAGCGCTCAGGACCGAGACGATCAACGACGCTGTCGAAGTACGAGCTGCCACCGGCGCTGATCAGCGGCACCCGGCCGGCCGCGAACAGGCCCGCCGCACTCAGCTGACGAGCCGTCTCAGCGATCGAATCCAGAAACGCCTCCAAGCCCGCCGGTTCACCGCTCGCCGCCCCGGGCATCAAGCCTTCAAAGCCAGCCACGCCAACAAGACGCAGGTGCTCGGACTGGTTGACCGCCCGCGCCACCTCAAGGCCCTCCACGAGACTTCTGACACCGGTACGACCGCCGACGTATCCCACCTCAAGGAGCACATCCAGCAAGTTGTCCGGATCGGCTTCGCCACATTTCCGATCAAGCAGCTCCACCGACGCCAGACTGTCGACGTAACAGACGAAGCCGGTGTCGTACGCGCCGAGCACATTGATCACAATCCAGCTGATCGCCACCGGATCGACGAGCAGATTCGCCAGCAGAATGCGCGGCACTCCAATCGCCAGCAGACCCCTCACCTGCGCCGCTGTCGCGGCCGTTGCCCCCCAGGCTCCCGCCTCCATCTGCCGCCTGATCAGCTGCGGCGACAGTGAGGTCTTGGCGTGCGGAGCAAGCTCGACCCGATGCTGGCGGCAATAGTCGGCCATCGTGGTGATGTTGTGAGCCAGCTGCTCCTCGTGAAGCACGAGAACCGGATACTCCACATCTCGAAGGGCATTCCACCCCAGATCGCCGATACGCGACACAGGCACGCCGGGCGGCAGCGGCAAGCCCTTGAACCGTCTGTCGTCTATGGATTGCACCGGAACACCTTCCAGTTAACGGGGATATGCGCCTGCACCAGGATCCGCGATCATGATTGCGATGCCTAGCCGCCGAACCCAGCGCCCATCGGCAGTTCAGGCTGACGAGCACCGAAATGCGTTCCCGCGGGAACGTGTCATGATCCAGCGATGAGCAGGGAATCAGGCGAGCTCGTCGCCGTGCTTCCGAAGTCGCCTGAGCTGGGTCGGTACGCTGCCGCGGCGTTGGTCTTCGGCACGTCGGCAAGTGTGCTCGTTGTCGAAATCGTGGCACTGCGGTTGCTGGCGCCGTACCTCGGCCTGACGCTAGAGACCAGCACCTTGGTGATCGGCGTCGCGCTGGCTGCTATCGCCATGGGCTGCTGGCTCGGCGGCCGGGTTGCCGACATGGTGCCGCCCCGCCGGGCGCTGGGTCCGTTGCTTGCGGTGTCTGGGGTTGCCGTGGCGGCAACTCCTTTCGCCGTGCGGGCTGCCGGCGCGTTCCAGAACGGCTTGCCGCTA
>DATFBI010000180.1:0-12823 GCA_035253925.1 Propionibacteriaceae bacterium | reverse complement strand
ACTTGGCCGCGCGACAGGGTTCTGGTAGGTCGCAGGTAGTGCAGACGAGTCGTCCACAGCGCCTCGTCGGCGTAGATGTTGCCAATTCCGGAGACCAGCTGCTGATCAAGGACTGCCCGCTTGATCACCGTGTTGCGCCGGCGCATCCGGGTGACGACCTCAGCGAGATCGAACTCAGGGTCGAAGGGGTCGCGACCGATATGGGCAATTTCTGGTGGCAGCTCCGCACCTCCGGGCGAAAGCCAAAGGCCGCCGAACATCCGCTGGTCGATGAAGCGCAGCCCGGGCTCGCCGTCAGCAAAGGCGAAGATGATTCGAGTGTTCGGTGCCAGCGGCGTATCGGCATCAGCCAGCCGGAACTGACCGCTCATGCCCAGATGAGCCGAGATGGCATCGCCGTCGGTAAAAGGAAGCCACAAGTACTTACCCCGCCGTCGAGGCTCGGCAAAGGTACGACCTGTGGTCTGTATCTCGAAGTCGGCGGCCCCTGTCAGGTGGCGCCGGACCGGCCGCGGATGTAGCACGCGTACGCCGACGATCTGGCGTCCGATGATGCTGTTGGCCAGGCCACGACGCACAGTCTCGACCTCGGGAAGTTCAGGCACCGATCGCCCGCCGCCGTGCTGACCAGGATTGCGCGCCGCTGCCTGAACGAGCGAGCGAGCGGAGGCTACCGGCAGTCTGCCGACCTGTGGGGAGCGAGTGAGGAAGGCAGCGGCTTCCAGGCGCAATCCTCAGCGAGCGGAGCGAGCACTTAAGCATGGAGCGAGCAGTCAACACTGAATGAGTTAGCGGGTTGCGACTGGTCCTACACCGCGGCTGCCCTTGAGCGCGGCAAAGGCAATGGACGCCGCGTTCTGTTCAGCTTCTTTTTTGTTACGGCCGGCGCCCGGGCCGTAGCTGTGGCCGTTGATACTTACCGTTGCTTGGAAGGTCTTTGCATGATCTGGCCCAGACTCGACGACGTCATAGACCGGTACGCCGAGGCCCGTGGTGGAGGCAATCTCCTGCAGGCTGGTCTTCCAGTCAAGCCCTGCCCCACGGGTGGCCACCTCCGCCATCAAGGGGTCGAACAAATGATGTACCAGATCCCTCGCGGCATCGACGCCGTGCTGCAGAAAGACTGCACCTATTACCGCCTCCATGGTGTCGGCAAGGATCGAGGACTTGTCGCGGCCTCCGGTGCTCTCCTCGCCGCGACCGAGGTGGATCACGGAGCCCAGATCGAGTTGGCGGGCTATGTCGGCCAAGGCTCGGGAGTTGACAACCGCGGCGCGTAACTTGGCGAGCTGACCTTCGGAGAGGTCTGGGTAACTGACGAAGAGATGCTCGGTCACGATAAGACCAAGCACCGAGTCACCGAGGAACTCCAGACGCTCATTGGTGGGCAAGCCACCTTGCTCGTAAGCGTAGGAGCGGTGGGTTAAGGCGCGATCGAGTAGCTCGGGATCAACACTCATCCCGAGCTCGGTCAGAAGATCTCCTGCGGGTAGGCGAACTGCTGTCGCCTCTGACCTGATCAGGACGTCAGGACCTGTCGACGCGCTGCTCGAGGCCCATACTGACCGCAGGACGGGCACGCGACGTGGGGCAAGTGCTTCTCGCGACAGGCCGGATTCGCGCAGGTCACCAGCGCGGGCACGGACGCCTTCCATTGGGAACGGCGATGGCGCGTATTGCTGCGCGACATTCTCCTTTTAGGAACCGCCACGACTTCACTCCTCGTTCCTCCGGGCGCTTTGGCCTGGAAATTTCGTTGCCTGTGGGCCTGATTGTAAAACATCGTAAGGTTCGTCGCCTCCACCCTCAAGGGCCTGCAGAGCAGCCCACCTCGGGTCGAGGTCCGCCTCATGCCGATGGTCGGGGTTCTCGTTGAGGTTGACACCGCACTCAACACAAAGGCCCGCGCAGTCCTCCCGACACAAGGGTTGGAATGGCAAATCAAGTACCACCGCGTCACGAAGTAGCGACTCTAGGTCGATGAGATCGCCCTCCAGCCGACTAGCGAGGTCATTGTCTGGTTCGACCCCTGGGTAGACGTAGAGCTCCTGAATCTCGACCTCCAACTCATCGGAGACCGGCCCCAGGCACCGTACGCACTCCCCACGGACCTGCACCTTGGCAGTGCCGGTAACCAGCACTCCCTCAACAACCGACTCCAGCCGAAGATCCAGCTCGACCGGTGATCCGGGTGGTACGCCGATCACGGCAATTCCCAGGTCCGCAGGGGCCTCGACAGTTGCCCGTACCACCTTCATTGCGCCCGCGCGACGGCCCAGTTCGTGGGTGTCGAGGACCAGGCCCGAGCGGGGGTCCAGCGAGCGATGCGGCGAACTCATCGCAATCCTTCCAAGCCGAGCGGCCTCGATCCTTGGCGTGACCGAGGCCCAACCCTACCGGTGAGTAAGCCCCAGAGCCAAACTGCTACTCCGAGTGCGTAGTACGCCTGTCCAGCCGCATGGTGTCATCGGCATCCAGGCCACTTCGCTCGGCGAGTCGGGCGCGCGCGGTTCGTACCTGACTCACCGTTTTGTGCAGCACCGATTCGAAGCTGGCCATCCGTGCGTCGATGAACTCATCGGTTTCACGACGCAAGGCGGCTGCCTCTTCATCCGCCTCAGTCCGCATCTGAGCAGCGATCTGCTCCGCTACCCGGACTACCTCGCTGTGCTGCGCCAAGTTCGCCGCGTGATCGCGCGCCTCGGCGAGGATCCGGCCGGCCTCCGCTTCACCTTCGGCGATCTTGTACGCGGCCGCGTCGATGACTCGTTCTGCCTCGGCGATCTCATCTGGCAGGTTCGCGATGACATCATCGATCGCAGCTAGCACTTCACCTCGATTGATGACGCAGGATGCAGACATCGGCATCGCGCGTGCATTGGCAATGAGCTCGCGCAGATACCCGAGTTTCTCTTCAGCCGAATCCCGTCCAACCATGGAAGGTCCTACCCTCAGAACCGCCACACTCGTCCCCCTTTCGAATCTCCCCTTGTTCCCTAGTGTCGCGCAGCTGAAACGTCTTTCACATATCGTCTGCTGCTCCCGCATGCCGAGATGCAATTCGATCCATAGTGCGTACGGCGATCCTCGCCGGCAGGAAAGGTGTTACGTCGCCGCCGAGCGATGCCACCTCGCGGATCAAAGATGATGAGACGTAGGCCCATTGCGGCGCGGTAGGCAAGAAGACAGTGTCTACCCCGGTGAGCTGCCGGTTCATCTGAGCCATCTGGAGCTCGTATCCGAAATCCGTGCCACGCAACCCCTTGCTGATGATGTCGATGTCGTTGGCTTTGCAAAAGTCGACTAGCAGGCCGCGAAAGAGGGTCACCTCGACATTGCTCCACTGCGAGCACTCCTCGGCCAGCATTTCCACCCGCTCATCTGGAGCGAAGAGAGCGTTCTTGGAAATGTTTGTGCCGACCGCCACCACGACCTGGTCCACGACCCGAGCGGTTCGCCCGATGACATCGAGGTGGCCGTGAGTGACGGGATCGAAGGACCCCGGACAAACGGCTCGCGTCATCACTCCTCCCCGTTCATTGCTCGGTGGGATGCACTTCGAGCGACCCGAAAGACAAGATGGTCTCACCGTAGGCCCGACTCCAGCGCTTCGCAGCCGATGCCGGCCAAACCAGCTCCGGTGATCGTCGTGACCGCTCGACAACAATCAGCGAACCCGGACCCACCCAGTGGTTGTCCACAAGTTGCTGGAGCTGGTCATTCAGGACACCGGTTTCCAGCTCGTACGGTGGATCGGCGAACACTACGTCGAAGGTCTGCGCCGGAGGCCTACGAAGCACCTGCGCCGCAGATCTGGTGGCGATCTCGACCACCAACTGCAAGGCTTCGGCGTTGCTTTTGATGAGCTGAGCCGTACGTGCGTCACGCTCGACGAGCAGCACTGGGCTCGCGCCGCGGCTGGCCGCCTCAAACCCGACTGCCCCTGAGCCGGCGTACAGGTCGCAGAAAGCTAGCCCGGCTAGGGATCGCTCGGCTGGCTCAGCTGCGGTCCCGGCCCGAGCCGCTATGGCTGAGAAAAGCGCCTCCCGGACCCGATCGCTGGTCGGGCGGGTACGGTCACCGGGCGGCATCGCGATGCGACGGCCCCGGCGTGACCCCGCGATAATCCGGCTCATGCTTACAGCCCACCACTGCGGCTGGGCCTAGCCTGGCGTGCGCACATTCTCATGTGCGCTCCAACCAGTCCCCCGCCGCATCCATCTCCATATCGAGCACAATGTCGGCCAGGCCCGGATCATTGAGTTCGGGGTCCTGTGCAATGCATTGCTCCGCGAGGGTACGAGCCTGGGTGATCAGGTCGGCATCCCGCAGCACTCGGAGCAGTTTCAGACTCGATCTGCTGCCGGACTGGCTGGCGCCCAGCACATCCCCCTCACGACGCTGCTCGAGATCGACCTCGGCAAGCGCGAACCCATCACGGGTCGCTGCTACGGCGCCTAGACGCTGCCGAGCAGTGCTCTCCGCGCTCGCCGTTGTCAGCAGTAAGCAGACGCCCGGATGAGCTCCGCGCCCAATCCGGCCTCGCAGCTGATGCAACTGGGAAATGCCAAAGCGGTCAGCATCGTGGATGACCATCACCGACGCGTTGGGGACATCCACTCCAACTTCGATCACTGTCGTCGAGACCAGTACATCGATCTCTCCGGCGGCGAACCGGGTCATCACTGAGTCCTTGACGTCTGCCGGCAACTGACCATGCACCATCTCAACCCGCAGCCCAGCCAGCGGGCCGCTGCTCAGCTCCGCAAACAGATCCTCGACTGCCACTGCAGGTGCGGCGTCAGTGTCGCCATCCAGGTTCTCCGCATCAGCACCTGACAAGCCAGCCGAGGAAATTCGGGCGCACACCACGTACGCCTGACGGCCCCGGCCCACCTCTTCCACGACACGCTGCCAAACGCGCTGCACCCAGGCCGGCTGGCGAACAGTGTCAACAACGACGCTGCTCACCTCGGCCCGACCAGCCGGAATCTCCCGCAGTGTCGAAACTTCCAAATCACCAAATACCGTCATCGCGACCGAGCGTGGGATTGGAGTCGCCGTCATTACCAGGACATGTGGCCGTGGGTCCGCCTTCGCACTCAACGCGGCCCGCTGCTCCACCCCAAATCGGTGTTGCTCGTCGACGACCACCAGACCGAGGTCCGCGAACCGAACATCGGCACTCAGCAATGCATGAGTCCCGATGACGATTCCGGCAGCACCAGAGGCCACCTGAAGCGTCGCCTCGCGACGGCGAGCAGCCGGGGATGATCCAGTGATCAGTACGACACCAGTCGCCTGCTCCGGCGCCTCGAGCGTGCCGCCGCTGCCGAGCTCGCCGAGCATGCGGGTGACGGTCTGGTAATGCTGAGAAGCAAGGACCTCGGTCGGCGCCAACAGCGCAGCCTGGCCGCCCGCGTCAACTACTGCCAGCATTGCGCGTAATGCGACCAGGGTTTTGCCCGACCCAACCTCGCCCTGCAGTAGCCGCTGCATTGGTCGGTCGTGGCTGAGATCGGTCAGGATTTCCTCGCTTACCGCGATCTGACCAGCGGTGATAATGAACGGCAACCGCTCGTCGAACGCGTCGAGTAACCCGCCTGGCCGTGGTGTCCGTGGCGCCGCGCGATGCGACGCCGCATCCGCTCGCCGGTACGCCATCGTCAACTGCAGCGCAAACGCCTCGTCGAAGCGCAACCGATGCCGACCTTCATCGACCATGGACATATCGGTCGGCTGGTGAACTGCTCGGAATGCCGATTCCAGGTCTACGACCTTGGCCGCCTCGCGAATCCAATCCGGTAGCGGATCCTTGATGCCCGCCAGCGACTCTAGTGCGATCGCTGCGCAATCAGCGATCGTCCAGGTGCGCAGCTTGGCCGTCAACGGGTAGAGGCCGACAAGCGGCGCCTGGGAGGCGGAGGCAAGGGCGGCGTTGCGCTTGGCGCCACCGATCACCTCACCGTGCTCGTTAAAGATCACGAAATCGGGATGTGCGAGCTGCAGTCGGCCGTTGAACCTCGTGACCTTGCCAGCGAAGATGCCTCTCGCGCCCGGGCGCAGCTGGTCCTCCCAGTAGCGGATCAGTCGCGGTTGGCCGAAGAAAGTGCAGGTCACCCTACCCCGACGGTCAGTGATCGTGGCCTCCAGTCGCGGCTTGCTTCGACCACGGCCGTAAGGGCCGTCATCGAGATTGAAGGTCCGGGCATCCACCACCTCCGCCATCACCGCAACTTCCTCACCGTCTTGAAGCAGCGAAAGGTCACTCAGCTCAGTACCTGAAAAATAGCGTCGTGGCACCAGCCGCATGAGATCGCCGACCGTCAAGATCTTCAGCGGCTCGAACAGCTTGGCAGTCTTAGAGCCGATGACGTTCTCGAGGCGAGTCATCAGCCGGCGAAACGTATCGGTGCGCCAAGGTGAGCCGACGAGCTTAAGTGTGGTCATTCAAGTCCGAGCAAGAGGGGATAGCGCGGCTGGCCACCGTCCAGCACCTCGACGTCGAGAGTGTGGAACCGCTGCCGCACTCGAGTCCGGAGATCCGTCACTAGGTCGTCGTCGGCATCGATCCCGCGCACCAAGCTCAGCAGCTCCCCACCGGCGCTGATCAATCGCTGCACTACCTGCCATGCGACCTCGGTCATCGATGTTCCGATGATGACGACGTCACCCTCGACAGCGCCGAGCACGTCGCCCGGCTCACAGCGCCCAGCCATGGTCATCGCAGCGGTCTCCGCTACGGTGACAGCGCCATGTCGGGCATGACCGGCAGCAGTGCTCATAGCGACGACTGCAGACTCAAAGTCGGCCGATGGCTCATGCACTGCCATGGCGGCCAGGCCTTGTACCTGGGCAACAGTGGGGATGACGCCAACCCGTCGACCCGCGCGTCGCAGCTCCCTAGCCAGGTCACTGGCCCGCTTCAGGTTCTCGGTGCCGTTGGGCAAGATCACCAGATCGCCACAGACCTGCTCCGCGGCGGCGCTGAGCTGGTTGAGCGTGACGTCACCGTCGGTAGCTGGCACGGGTATGCCGCCGAGAGAGGCAACTGCATTGGCCAGCCCAGGGCCGGCCACGACTGCTACCACACTCCGTCGGCCGACCGCAGGATTCGACGGTAGGGCGGTAATCCGGACCTGGCTAAGCTGCCCTAGCGGCAGTGCAGCCTCCACTGCCGCGCCCGCCTCGTCGAGGTGGACATGCACTTGTGCAATTGCCTGGTCACCCACAATGACGACGCTATGGCCGAGCTCTGACAGCTGCTCACGCAACGCATCCAGGTCATCAGGTGGAGCACCGCGGAGCGCGTACATCACCTCGTACTCACTTGTCGGCCTCGGCGCCTCGGCTGGCACGTCTGGTATCGGAATTGGAGCAGCTGTCAGCGGCTGCGCCGGCGCACCTCCGAGCATTTCGACGAGCACATCGATGAGCAGCAGGTAGGCCTGGCCGCCGGCATCTACGACATGGGCCGAAGCCAGAACGTCGAGCTGCTCGGGCGTACGAGCCAGGCTCTCGCGGGCGGCGTGCTGGGCCGCTTCCGTTACGGCCAAAGCATCTTCAGGGCTGCTGACCGCTGCTGCTTCGGCGGCACTGGCTGCATCGTCGGCGACCGTCAGAATGGTGCCCGCAACCGGCCGGGCAACCGCCCGTCGCGCAGCGACAGCCGCGGTCCGCAGCAGCGTCGCGACCATGGTGCCAGGCGGCAGTGCCTGCAAAGCTGTCGAGTCGTACTCGAGCGCCCGACATACGCTCACGAACATTTCGGCGACTATGGCGCCGGAGTTCCCGTGTGCGCACAAGATGGCAGCCTGAACGGCCGCATCGGCGCTGGACTGCTCAAGGTTAGGGACCGCATTGGCAATTCCGGTCATGGTCAGCTTGAGATTAGATCCTGTGTCGGCGTCGGGAACCGGGAAGACGTTCATCGCATTCAATGCGTCGGCAGAGACGCTGATCACCCTGGTCGCCCCGCGCAGCCAACCGTCATAGGCCACCCACAGCGTGGGCGCCTGCTCCCCTAGCTGGGCTGACACGGCCCCACAGTAATCCAGACCTGCCGCGATTCGCCTGCGCTGGACCTAGTCAGGTACTCTTTTTCGGTTGCCCAACTTTGGGCACTTCCTCTGTATCGACGTGTTTGGGAGCGGATTCCAGTGGCTGCGGTATGTGACATTTGCGGCAAAAGGCCCGGATTCGGCCACAACGTCCCCTGGTCGAAGAAGAAGACAAATCGGCGCTGGAACCCCAATATTCAGCGGGTCCATGCCGTGGTGTCGGGCACGCCGAAGCGGCTGAACGTCTGCGCCTCTTGCATAAAGGCTGGCAAGGTCACTCGCTGAGCTCGGCGTTCAGGCTCGGTTCTGTCACGGGCCTTCGACAAGCTCAGGGCACATCGTCATGGATCAGGGCACACATACTCAGGCTTGGATGACGACGGGGATGATCATGGGTCGCCGGCGGTGGGTGTCGCTTACCCATTTGCCGAGCTGCCGCCTGATCACCTGCTGCAGTCGATAGGAGTCATCTACTCCCTCCTGCAGCGCCGCCTCCAATGCGGCCACGATCAGTGGGCGGACGTCATCGAACACCGAGTCGTCCTCGACGAAGCCCCGGGCATGAATGTCCGGCCCGCTTATGATCTTGGAGGCGTGAGTGTTCACGACTGCGACTACCGAGATGAAGCCTTCCTCACCGAGAATCCGCCGATCGCTCAACGACAGCTCCGAGATGTCACCGATCGTGGTGCCGTCGACGAAGACATAACCGGCGTCTACCTTGCCAACAATCCTCGCCTTTCCACCCTCAAGATCGACGACGGTGCCGTCTTCGGCGATGATCGTCTGCTCGGCAGGCACACCGGCAGCGATTGCAAGATCGCCATTGGCTGTCAAGTGCCGGATCTCACCATGCACCGGCATCACGTTCCGCGGTCGGACGATGTTGTAACAAACGAGTAGCTCCCCGGCGCTGGCATGTCCGGACACATGGACCAGCGCATTCCCACGGTGCACGACGTGGGCACCGAGTCGGGTCAAGCCATTGATCACTCGATAGATCGCGCTCTCATTGCCCGGAATCAGCGAACTGGCCAGCACCACGGTGTCTCCGCTCTTCAGCTGAATCACCGGATGCTCGCGATTCGCCATCCGGGATAGTGCCGATAGCGGCTCCCCTTGCGATCCGGTGGAAATGATCACGACATCTTCGGGTGGGTAATCCTCGATCTCCCGCTGCTCGATCAAGGTATTGCGAGGAATCCTGAGATAGCCGAGTTCCCGAGCGACCGTCATGTTGCGCACCATCGATCGTCCGACGTAGACCACTTTGCGCCGGTGCGCAACGGCTGCATCCAGGACCTGCTGGACTCGGTGCACGTGAGAGGCGAAACAAGCAACGATCACTCGCTGCTTGCTGGCCGCGAACACCCGCTCCAGAGCTGGGCTGATGTCTCGCTCAAGCGTTGTGAAACCGGGTACCTCGGCGTTCGTCGAGTCGATCATGAGCAGATCGACGCCCTCTTCACCAAGCCGGGCGAAAGCGCGTAGGTCGGTGACACGTCCATCCAGCGGCAGCTGGTCCATCTTGAAGTCGCCGGTATGCAAGATCAGCCCGGCCGAAGTGCGCACGGCAACGGCCAGGGCATCAGGAATCGAGTGATTGACCGCAATGAACTCGCACTCGAACTTGCCAACGATGATCTTGTCCCCGTCGGTCACCAGGCGTTGTGGGACGTTCCGTAGTTGGTGCTCGCGCAGCTTCTCCGCCAACAGCGCCAGAGTGAGCTTTGAGCCGATGAGGGGGATATCGGGCCGCTGGCGTAGCAGGTACGGCACGGCGCCGATGTGATCCTCGTGGCCGTGGGTGAGCACCAGACCAATGACGTCGTCGAGGCGTTCGCTGATTGCATCGAAGCCCGGCAAGATCAGATCTACGCCAGGATGATCGTCTTCGGGGAATAGGACTCCGCAGTCGATCAGCAGTAACTGACCGTCGAACTCCACCACGGCCATGTTGCGGCCCACATCGCCCAGACCGCCCAACGAGACGATGCGCATTGCGTTCGGTGCCAGCAACGGCGGGATCTGCAAACTACTGGCGGCCACGGGAGGAAAGGGTACAGCCAGATAGCATCGCGGCCGTGGGAGCAGCTTCCGGTGAACCAATCGCCGCCTCGGTACGCCTGGCGTGGCCTGCCGAGGCCTCAAGCATCGCCGAGCTGCAGCGCCGCTCGTGGGCGACGCAGTGGCCGGCCGATCTGGCGGAGTCGATGCTCAGCTCGGTGTCGCTGGCGGAGATGGTCGAATCCTGGCATAGAGCGATCGAACGACCACCGGAGGCCAGATTCCGCGTGCTTGTTGCGACCGACGGCAAACGGGTCGTGGGCTTCGCCACCACCATGCCCAGTCAGGACGAGGACGCCGACCGCAGCAAAGACGGTGCGATTGAGGCGTTTGTCATCGATCCGCCGGCTCAACACCAAGGTCACGGATCCCGATTGTTGAACGCCTGCGCCGACACACTGCGCGCCGATGGCTTCGTCCGAGCCACCTGCTGGGTAAATGCTCGCGACAACAGACTCCAGGGGTTTTTCACCGCTACCGGTTGGGCGGCGGACGGGGCTACCCGGGAGATCGGCTCAGAGGATGAATTGGTGCGCATCAAGCAGGTCCGACTACATACAGACCTCGGGCGCTAACGCCAACAGCTACGCCGTTACTGCCAGATTGTCGCCCACCAGATCAAGATGCGCGCCATCTTCGGCGACGGTGATCCTTGTCACCGTCATGCCGAGCGGCAAGCCCTTGAGCTGGATTGGGTTGAGCAGCGCCGCCAACAGGGCTTGAGCGCTGAACTCAGGCAGGTTGACGCCTGCGACCGAGATCTTCGCATCGCTCAGTGTCATGGACTGCTCTTTGGCGTCGAGGCGTGGCGTGCCGCTGATCACCGCTTCGACGTCTCGGCCGAGGACTGTGGTCTTGATGACGAGCTCGACGCGGCCATTGTTGGCGAATGTCATCGGTGCCCCAGCGAGCGCAGAGAGTGTGGCGTAGTCGAGCAAGGCCGTACCCTCGGCATGTCCGATCGTCATTGTCTCGAACCAGTCCTCGGTTACGACGTCAGTGAGAACAAGATCAGCGTGTGCCAGGGCCAGCAGCGCCTCATTCGTCGCGCCGATTTGATCAGCCAGGATGTGGACCCGATCAATGGAACGGGACGCGACTTGAGTGATGAATGGAAAGCCTTCGATGTCGACCTGAGGCGGTTGCGGGGTTCCCAAACGCGGCTGCAGGGTCGTCGCCGCCCGCTGCTCAGCGCGATGCTGGGCGAAGCGATCACCGAAGTAAAGTCCGGTGCCCAGCAGCGCAATGCCTAGAATGATGATCAAGATGGCGACCCACGGGGAGGTCAGTCCAAGGCGAGGCCGCAACACGTTCACCTCACCCGATCCCAAGAATTTGTTCGATTCCTACGGTTAGTCCAGGCCGGCCGTTGATCGCACGGATGGCGGCAATGACGCCAGGCATGAACGACACTCGATCTAGGGAATCATGCCGGATGGTCAAGGTCTCACCTTCAGCACCGAACAAGACCTCCTGATGAGCAACCAGACCGCGTAGCCGGACGCCGTGGACGCGGATGCCGTCGACCTGGGCGCCCCGAGCCCCGGGAAGCTCTTGGACCGTTGCGTCAGGCGGCTGGGCGAGTGCCGCCGCGGTACGCGCCGCGGCGATTTTGCGAGCTGTGTTCGCCGCGGTGCCTGACGGGGCATCAGCCTTGCCCGGGTGATGAAGCTCAATGACTTCGGCGCTCTCGTAGAAGGGGGCCGCCTGCTCAGCGAACCGCATCATCAGAACCGCTCCGATTGAAAAGTTCGGGGCGACCAACACGCCGACGCCGTCATGGTTGGCAAGGGTCTTGCGGAGCTGATCCAATCGCTCTTCGGTGAACCCAGTGGTGCCGACGACGACATGGATGCCGTGATCGATACACCATGAGATGTTGTCCATCACCGCGTCAGGGTGGGTGAAGTCGACTATCACCTCTGCCTTCTCGGCGGCCGCTCGGTCATCTCCCAGATCGATTGCGGAGACCAGTTCCAGGTCCTCGGCGGACTCCACGGCACGGCAGACTTCGGCACCCATGCGGCCACGGCATCCGAAAACTCCGACCCTGGTCATCGCCGACCACCTTCCGACTTGTCAGACTCTCAGCAGGCTATAGCCAGCTCAGAGTCTGACAACTCGATCTTTTACCACCGGGAAAGGATCGTCTCGATTCCGCGAGCTGATACCCGAGCCCCAGCAATAGCGAGCGTAGGCGGGTGGCTAAAAAGAATCTGTGCCTCGGCGCGTACCTGCTCGGCAGTTACCTGGTCGAAGTAGCGCAGCAGATCGCCCAGAGTGCGGTTGTCGCCAAGCACGGTGTTGATGCCCAGACGGCTCATTCGGCTGCTAGCACCCTCGTAGGAGAGAGCCGTCTGGCCGCGCATCTGACCCTTAGCGCGACTTAGCTCCTCTTTAGTGATGCCGTGCTCCGCTACGTCGGCAAGGGTTGCCCGCACCAGCTTCAGAATCGCAGCCAGCTTGCCGGGCGCGCACTGCCATTCCACACTCCACAAACCGGCGTCGGAATAGGCAGTTTCACCGGCATCGATGGTGTAGGTCAGCCCCCGCCGTTCGCGTACTTCGACGAACAACCGGGACGCCATGCCGCCTCCGACAATCAGCGAGAGCAGGCCAAGCGGATAGCGCTGCGCGTCGAAGACACCGGGACTCGGAAACGCCAACACCGCGCTGCACTGCTCCAGCGGTAGTCG
>DATFBI010000179.1:0-20575 GCA_035253925.1 Propionibacteriaceae bacterium | reverse complement strand
CCCAGCCAGCAGCCCTCCGTAGGGTAGGAGCGTGGAGGAACGCGTACTTGGTCATACTGAACGTCCCGTCTCAGTCATCGGGCTGGGCACCTGGCAGCTAGGTGCAGATTGGGGAGAGGTAAGCGAGATGGCGGCGCTCGAGGTGCTGGGCGCCGCTGTCGAGTCAGGGGTGACGTTCTTTGATACCGCCGATGTCTACGGTGACGGCCGTAGTGAGCAACTGATCGGCCGTTTCCAGGCCGAGAATCCCGATATGCCGATCATGGTCGCCACCAAGATAGGCCGGCGAGTTGATCAAGTGCCGGAGAACTACACACTGCAGAATTTCCGCGCCTGGACGGACCGATCCCGTCGCAATCTCGGCATGGACAAACTTGATCTTGTCCAGCTCCATTGCCCGCCGACCGCTGTCTACTCTCAAGATCAGGTCTACGATGCCCTGGATACGCTCGTCGCTGACGGGGTGATCGCCAGTTACGGAGTGAGCGTCGAGACCTGCGATGAGGCGTTGACCGCGATGTCTCGCCGCGGCACGGCAACCGTACAAATCATTCTGAATGCATTTCGGCATAAGCCGCTGGATGCGGTACTACCGTCGGCCATCCAAAACGGGGTAGGGATCATCGCCCGGGTTCCCCTGGCGAGCGGCCTCTTGAGCGGCGCGTACACGACTTCAACGCAATTCGCCGAAAATGATCATCGAAGCTACAACCGAGCCGGCCAGGCCTTCGACGTAGGTGAAACCTTCTCGGGTGTGGACTATGAGACCGGCGTACGTCTGGCACAGGAGTTCGCTGATCTGGTGGCCAAGCTGCCGTTCGAGGCTACGCCGGCACAGGCAGCTCTTGCCTGGGTGGTTCAACAAGAAGGTGTCACGACGGTCATTCCAGGCGCGCGTACGGTAGCGCAGGCGAACGCCAATGCCGCGGCTGGTCAACTGCCGCCGCTGGGCGCGGACTTCTTAGCCGGTGTACGCGAGATCTATGACCGCGAGTTGCGCGCACAGATTCACCATCGCTGGTAACAGCTGCAAGCAACAGTGGGCCCGCATCCCTCGACGCGGGATGTCGAAACCTACGTTCACGTAGGTTGCCTCCGGTCTGCACAGGTTGCAACCCATGCAGAGCGTAAGAAACCTATGCAGACCCCCGGCGCGTTCGGCACAGCCCCAGAACGCTGACGCATCGGACATACCCGATAGCGTTTGCAGAGTGCTTGACGGACTTCGCGCTGAGTTGGTGACGCTGGGTCTTAGTCGCTTCGACATCCAGCTACCGGGGGAGGACTCGGCAGTAGCACCGCTGGAGGGTGCGCTTCGGGTACGCGCCGAGGGTGGTCGCTTCATCCTCGAGACGGTCGATTACGGCGAAGCCTATCGGTTGCTCGCTGCGGAATCGGAACCTGTGATCGCAGAAGCCGTCATCGGCTACGTATCTCGGCCGCTACCCCCAGTGCGGGTGATGTCGCGGCATGAATTGGACACCATCGTTGGCAAGGTTGCCCTGCACTACTTCGATCTTCGGGATCGAGCTCGGGACGCTGGGCCGCAGGGAATTGTGATCGACTTACCGCCCGAACTACCGATCGACAGAATCGGAGCACTGGACGGCGTGCATACCTATCCGATCGATACGCCGTTCGAGTTCCGTTCGCTGCCGCCGACCGCGTTGCGCCCGGAGAATGATGTTCACAGGTTCCTTACCACAGCTGACGTCCGGGTACGCGCAGTGATCACACCACCCTGGTTCGGGCGCCCGGGTGGTGGCATCCGGTTCACCTTGCAGCAGCCCGAGACTGGCATTCGTGATCTTGTGGTCGCAAAGCAGCTGCAACGTATCCAGCTCATCGAGGCCGCTAGCCCGAAGCAGCTCAGGCCGCATTCAGATGGAAAAGCGGCTCCCCACTGGGGTGGCGATAGCTAGCGGCGATCTCGGCAAGTTCTGCCGAGGCGACCCAGCTGAAGGTCAGCGCATGCTGATGACCGATATAGCCGAGCGGAAAGTTCGCACTGCCGCCGGACCAGGTGATCTCAACGCCAGTCGGTCCCTTCTCAATGGAGCAGCCGGTAGCGAGCCGGTTGGGCTGGATCTTGGGCAGCCGATGCCGGGTCCGAAGAATGCTGCTGAGCTCCATGATCATGAATCGACGGGCAGCCGCCGCGGTCGCGAAGGTAGCGATTGCCTTGCGATAGCCCCGATCGACCACCGACTCATAGATGAACTGTGACTGCCGGTACGCGATCGCCCGTCCCACCTGACCAGGTCCGGTGACGAAGAACACGTCAGCATCGTAGGGCGTACCGAATTCCCATCCAAGATCGGTGATTACGGCCCTGATTGTGGCTTGATCAACTTGTTCGTCATCTGGCGGAGGAATTTCAATAGCAGGCGGATCCATAACCCGCCCCGGCGGTTGCTCCGGTTGCCCAACGGTAGCCGGCAGTCCAAGATCAAAAAGTGGCTCGCCGTTAGGATGCTGATAACTCGCAACAATGGCGGCTGGGTCGGCGTCAATCACCCAGCTGAAGGTCACGGCTTCGTACCTTCGGTAGAACCTAGCCTCGCCACCCGGCCAGCTGAGCCGATATCCAGTCGGGCCCTCTTCGACCTCGCTGCCCGGCGCAAGCCGCTCCATGACGATGGGTTCGGTCCACCTGTGGAATCTGAAGGCCTCGGAGGAGAGATCCATGATCATGTAACGACGTGCGTCTCGGGCAGCGCTGAATACTGCGACCGTAGATCGCTGCCCGCGACTGGTGGTCTCGAAGGTGAAGAGACCATGGCGTACAGCAAGTATCCGGGTGGTCTCGAAATCACCAACCTCCAGAATTGTCTCCGCATCGCCCGGCCGCCGCTGCAAGCCGAGGTCTTGCACCAATCCATCGATCAATAGCATGTCGATGGCGAACGCCTCGTCTTGACATCGTTGCTCAGACATCGAGACCTACGCCTTACTCCTAAGGGCCGCTATTCCAGTTCCGATAATGCGGTGTCGGGCTGCCCTTCGGTCGCGGATGGTCGGCTGGCCATCGGCTGTCATCGATCTTTTGGACAATTCCTTGCTTTCTGAGCTCCGCCATAGTCACCGCTTGACCGTTGTTGTCGAGAATCCGGATCTGCATACCACCGCCCTCTCGACCGAACGCTGGCGCTACCTCTGAGACCTCGATCTTCCAATTCGGAGGTAGGTCGCCAAGACGCATTCTGACGTAGGGCTGGCCAAGGCTGCCGGGCGGTAGAGCACGAGCCTCGAACGGCGTTCCATCCGGCGAGAAGTACTTGCCGTTTTCCCCGCCAAATCGATCGAGAATGTCGCCGTAATGTGCCTTGAACTCCTCGACGTCAGTGAAATCCAGACGGCGTTTCGGGACGGCGCCCTCATTCCCCGGATACCGAAGCTCGTTGTTCTCGTCGACATAGCGCGCTTCCCATTCCTCCCGGGTGTACGGGCGGTTGGCCGCATCGCGACCGAACGGTGCGTCCGGATCTGTGACCAGCTCGCGAACCTGCTGCGGAACGTCATCAAGCTTGGGTGGCAGGTAGGCATCGTTCAGCCTGCCGTGGTTGGCAACCGACTGGCCATAGTCCGGATCGATCGGATCGCCGAGGAGCCTCTCATTGCGCACAAAGCCAGGACCGTGATCAGCACCGGAGAGCACCGGATCCCCTTGGGTGGGATCCCACTCATTGCCAGCCCCATGACTGGAGCCGCCTGTGGGCCCATGCGTCGGACCATCAGTGCCGCCTCCACCACCTGCGGGCGGAGCAGATGCGCCGTTCGTGCCCTGGCTGCCGCCTGCGCCACTGGTGTGCCCACCATCCCCAAGGTGGCCACCTCCAGTGTGTCCGCCACCAACGTGTCCGCCGTCACCTACGCCACCCAGGCCGCCGGAGCCCGAGTGCCCGCCGCCACCAACATGGACGGTGCTGTCGCCACCCGAGCCGACCAGCGCTGGCTCGCGTACCGGAACCGTCGCCGCCGTATCGACCGTGCGAACCGGCACGTCCGCAGTGCTGGCGGTATTCGGCGTATCCAAAGTCATATCGCTCTGGCTGACTGCCGGAACCTCGACCTTGGGCGCGTCGATCTTCGGGGACTCCGGGATATCGATCTTGCCGGCCGCGTCGAGATTGCCAAGATCAAGCTTGGAGAGATCGATAGATTTCACCAGGTCGGAGATGGCTGGTATGGCAACTCTTGCGCCGGCAGTGCCGACCTTGATCAACGCCGAAGCCGGATCAACGACGTCGAGGATCTTGGCAGCGGTACGGATTGCGGCCGCAGCGGTGCTGGCGCTGGTCCGTACCGGCGCAGTGGCGGCGCCTACCGGGACGATGATCGAGGCGACATTGAAAGTCGCCTCACCGGCGGCCGCTGCCGGATCATCCTTCCACTTGTCCCATGCGATCAGTCCCTTGCCCGCATTGACCACCGTCATTTGGCAATCACGGAGGAAGTTGCCGGCGGGCCCGGGCATGGCGGCGACCAAGGGGGCGGTGAGTGGGCTCGTTACCGCAAGCCCGACGGCGAGCTTGCCGAGATTGCTCCACGCGGCTCCATAAGCGTCACCGTCGAACCACTCCCCGGTCTGAGGGTTGTAGCCCAACACCAGGGTGCCGAGCCCCTCTACGGTGCCCCAGATACCGCCGACAATGACGCCATCCCAGACAAAGCGGCCGACCGCGCCTACGGCCTTTTCACCGCAAGACTCGCTACGTTCGACTGTCTGGCCCCACGGGGTTTCGGTCCCATCTGGGATCTCGGTAAGGCCGTAGCCGTTGGGGTTGTCTTCGCTGGCGGCCTCGATATGTGGGAAGCCAATGATGTCGTAGATGGCATTGGCGCATTTGCGTTCCGCCTCCCACAGCAGCACCATCTGGGCATTGACGCGCCGGATCAGGTCGTTGTTGGCGTCAACTGAGTCCTGGTCCTCATGCCAATCCACAGTTGTCTTGATCGCACCGGCTCGGCTGAAGGTGGTCTTCTCCACCCCACCCGCTATGGAGGCGACAAAGGCGTATGCTTCGGCTTTGATCTTGGCTAGCTCCGCCTTGATCGGTTCTACCTCGGCCGCGTACGTGGAGAGCGCGCTACTCACACGATCAACGTTGTTACCAAACGTCTCAGCGTTGGTCTTGACCGGGTCCATGACGCCGAACAAGGTCCCCGCCTCTGGCGCCTCATAGTGGTTTGCCAGCCGCTGCCAGGTGCCAACCACGACGCCACCTTGATCACTAACGTCGTCGCCGATCGTTTTGATCTCGCCAGCGGCAATCTCGACCATGTCAGGTCGCAGATTGTCACCGGGGATGGCACTCGGGTCGATGTGGTCAGGCATCAGTAGCCTCCCATTCGCTGTGGCACTCCATACGCCGGCGGATTCGCCGCGCTGGCGGCGGTCCGCTGATAGGTCTGCACCATTTCGAGGTCACCATCGATGTAGGCCTTGGTCGCCTCATACGCCCCAGTGATCGCCGCAGTTACCCGGGTACCGATCGCCTTCAGGCCTTCGGACTGGTTCTCGAAGAAGCTCTGCAATGCAGGGACGATGGCGCCGCTACCACCAGTCCCAGTGGCGGCAAACTCCACCCACCCCTGAAGCGGTTCCAGGATCGTGCCGAACTCCTCCGCATCGCTTTTGGTGGCGTTCAGTACTGTCTCCACCCCTTGGGGATCGATTCGATAGCCAGTCATCAGCGTCTCCCTGAGGGATCAGCCGATGCTGTCGACTGCTGTCTTGGCTCGCTGCAGTGCGTGAGCGGCGCTCTCGTCGTTACTTCCGAGTGAGGACCGCAGCACGTGGATGATGCCCTTTACTTCCTCGGCGACGTTGTGCCAGCGCTGCTCCTTGGCGGCGTACTCTTCCGACGCTCCGTCGGCTTGGTAGTCCGACATGGCAAGCTGCACATCCTGATCACGCTGATTGATCAAGGACTCCAAGTGCCCGGCGACAGCCAAAAACTGATCTTGGGCGCTCTGTGAGGCGGGGATGTCGTAGTCGCGGCGTTGCGCGTCGTTTGCGGCAGACATGATCTTGATCGTCCTTTCTCAGCGTGATCCGGAGAACCGGGCGGACTCGAAATTGGCACCGGCCTGGGCGGCAGTGGTCTCGTCGACCATCTGCTGCTCACCGGATAAGAAGGCCATGTTCTGGCCCTGGATGCCACCCAACACTGCGGCCAGCGCTGAGTTCAGCTCGTTGGCGATTTGATCAGTCTGACCCTTGAACCTATCGAAGGCATCGCGGCCGGCCCCATTGAACTTTCCGTAGATCGGCTCTGCCGATGCGAAGAGCTGCTTCACCACGGATCCAAGATCATCATTGGCCGACGATGTCTGCTTGGTCAGGACAGTGAGCGTCTCAGCCCCCATCGCGAACTTCATCATTGCTCCTCTCCCCCGAAAAGGGCGAAGGTAACGGTTGGGTCACGGACGCGAACTAACGTAACGCCGGTGCGGGTCAGATTTTGGGCAATAGGGGATGTCGATACCAGAAAGACGGCACTTTCTTTGGAGGTGCTCGAAGCAAGCAAATGAACGTTTCTCGGGCGAAATAACGGCGAGATAACACTGAACGCGTGCACGTTGGCCTCCAGAGGTGCAAACTTACGGGCTGAACTCAGTCCGTTTGGGCTGTCCGTGACCGTGCCCATCACCCTCGACGTGGGTCTTCACAGCGGAGGTTCAGATGCCCGGAGCGCTCGTGGGCGTTGCGAGCTGCGCACGTTGCGGCGGCATGCAGACGTCTGCCGGCGTGCTGTGTCAGTCGTGCGGAACGGTGCTGACGCCTGCCGCGCGGGGCAGTGTGCTTGGTACCTATACGCCGTTGCTGGCCGGGGTGGCGCGCTCCAGCGCGGTACGTGGCTATCTGGCAGTGCTGATCGATGTATTTCCGCTGGTGATGGCAGCAGTTCTCGGGGTGATAGCGGGCGCTTTCGGCGCTTCGGGAACGTTGATCTTGATTGGTCTGCTGGCTGTGATCATTGTGCTAGCTCAGCTGTTGCTGTTCGTACGCCGCGGCCGCACGCTGGGCCGCCTGGCTCTGAAGCTGCGCACGGTTGATGACCTGACGGGCAATCCCGTGGGCGTTCGCAAGACCATCGCGGGCTTCCGGACCTCGCATTGGATGCGTCGCACAGTAACCGCTGATTTGAGGCGAGGGCGAGACCCGCTGAGTCTGGCTTTGCCACCGCTTCCGGAGTCGGCAATCGCAGAGGGCTCCCGCCTGGACGCCGGGGTTTTTGCCACATCTGGGAAGGAAAGCGCACCGACGACCAAACACTCCGATGCGGTAGCCATTGTCTTTGATACCGGGCGACGTCAAGTGATCAACACCTCACTGCTGATCGGCCGTAGCCCGGAGAGCAAAGATCAACAGCCGGTTCTGGCATTAGCTGATCTTTCGCGGACGTTGTCCAAGACGCATGCCTTGCTGGAATGGTCCGGCTCGGTGCTGTGGGTGACAGATCTGTATTCGGCCAATGGCTCGGTGTTGATCAGCCCGGACGGTGAGCGTCGACCATTGGTACCCGGCATTCGCGGTCCGGCCGCCATTGGCTGGACCGTGGAGTGCGGCAGTCGATCTTTCAGCGTGCATGGCGTGCCACAGCGGGCGGCCTCGTGAGGGAGGCGTCCATGAGCGCGGTGCAGCACCCACTCCTCGATTTCGGCGGCGCTATTGACGCCCATCCGGGCGCCGAGCCGATGGCGTACGCCGCAACCGAGAGCCGGTCGTCGGTGATCTTCCTTAACGCGGGCCGGATAAGCCTGCTTGCCCAAGCGCAGGACGACAACCGCCGAGTCGTGCTAGTAACCGATGAGCTATCACGTCTGACGCCGGCGTTCGCTGAGGTGTGGCGGGAAGCCGGTGCAGCGTGGGTCGTGCGCAGCCCGAACGGCCTGCGTGAAGGCTTCAGCGGCCGCCAGCTTTCCGACATCGGTGAGGTTTTCACCGCCCCGGCAATTCGCAGTATCGACGACGTTGATCTTGATTTCTTGCGGCCAGTACCAGCAACGGCGGTGCAGGTCATGGCAGTGGTCTCGTTGCGGCATAAGGCGCGCAGTACAACGCTTTTGGGCGGTGCGATGTCGCAGCTCTCGAAGATCGTCAGCGGAAGCGCGCCTCGTGTTTGGGGTGCTCATGAGCCAGCCGGGAACACGTGGGATCGCGAGGGTCTAACCAGCTTCGCTCAGTCACAGATGCCTGGACCCGTGCTGGTCGTCGGGGTAGGGACAGGCTTTCGGTCGACTCTGACGGTGCAGCGTACGAGCGAGGGGATCGAGGAGATCACCGAGGCACATCTCAGTCTGGGGGTGCCGAGCACGGTGGCGTTCGAAGATCATCGCAGGCGTCTGCTGAGCTACCTAAGCCAGCTTGCCGAGAACTCCATGCCGCTGGTCGGATTGATCATGGCGCGGCCGGGTCACTCGGATCTGCTTATCCCGGCGTTCCTGCAGCATCCACCAACGCCGATGGCGCTGATGATTGGACCTCCTGGGGTACGGGCGTTGGGCATCTCGGTCGATCACATGAAACGGCAGTTTGGAGCCGTGAGCGTTGGTCGTCCAAGGATTCCTGGCCTGCTGTTTTCACTGGGAAGCCTGGGGGAACCAACCTGGCCGATGCTTGATGCGATCTTGAGCGCAATCGGTAGCGACCAGGTAGAGGAGATCTTGGGCCTGTCGCCAAGGCACACCACTCACGAGGATGGTCATGCCGACTAATCGCGACACGATTCTCCTCGAGACCGTCAGGACCCACCGGGCCCGCTTGCTGTCAGCCTTTCTCTACGGCGAACTGGCTGAGCGCCGGTTGGGACAGGACAATCTCAAGCGGCTGCTTGGCTCCGTGGTACTGGCCGCTGTCATCTGCACTGGATGTGTCGGCTTCTCGTTGGTTACTTCGCTCATCGCCTCACAGGCGGCAAAGCAGGCGCAGCAGCGGGCCGGCGGTAGCTCGACGCCCGGCATTAGCGATCAGCCGTATGCGGCCGATTACTTCGACCGTAGCGACGGGCGTGGCTGGGGATCGGCCGAGGTGGGCGGCCGCTGGACCACCAGAGGCAGCTCATCGGACTACCTGGTCAGCGACGGCGTCGGAATCATGAGGGTGTCACCAGGTGAGGTTCGTGGCGCTTTCCTGAACCGTGCCAGCCGCGAGACTGCCGATGTCAGCGCCACTGTACGGATGAACACGCTTACCGCCACCGTGGTCGTGGTAGGCAGGAAGGTTAAGGGCGATGACTATCGCGCGGTGATCAAGTTCAGTGGTCGTGGTGCGCTGTCGGTGTTCCTTGAAGCGCAGCAAGCGGGCGAGGCGGTACCGCTCTCGAACACCGTGAGCCTGATCGGCAAGTATCAGGAGGGTGAGGAGATCAAGATCAAGTTGCAGGTCTTCGGGGTGAATCCAACCGTCCTCCGAGCGAAGGTTTGGCGGGCTGCCGAGGTCGAGCCGCCGGCCTGGTCGGTGACCGCACAGGATGGTTTTGACCGGCTGCAGCGTAGCGGGGTGGTGGGGATTATGGCCTCCCGGCCCAGCAACGAGCTGGATCCGCTTCGGCTGGCTGTCTTGGATTTCGTCGCGCGTCCGGTGATCGGCTAGCGGGCAAACGGCAGACCTCGGGGGAGGACGATGACGGAGTTCACGCGGCTGACTGTGATCGGATCAGCTCGCAAAGCTGATCTTGTGGTGCCGAACGATGAGGCGGTTAGCGGTCTCATGCCACGGCTCATGGAGTTGCTCGATGAGCCGACGGGCTCGGTAGTACGGCCCTTGACCCTGGTGCGCTCCACCGGCGAGCAGCTGGACGTCGGCCTCACGATCGCCGATCAGCAGGTCTTGGATGGCGAGTTGCTCCGTTTGGTACGGTCCGATGACGCTCCGCCGCCACCGGAAGTGGCCGACGTCACCGACGTCCTCGGCGAGTCATTGCATGATCGTGCCGGACTGTGGTCAAGGTCTGCCCGGGAACTTACCGGTGCTGTTGCTATCGGAGTGTTGAGCTGCGCTACTGCCATCCAGCTGCCGGTCGGTGCTGGTCTGCTTGTCGTTGTCGTTCTGGTGCTGTCGGTCAGCGCGGCAATTTTGGGCCGGCTCTCAAGGAGCTGGCTGTGTGTGGCCCTCACCGCAGCGGCGCTCGCGACGACCGCGGCCGCGGTTTGGCGATTTAGCGCTGGGCTTGGGCTGTCACCATCGTTACGGCTTGCTGCCGCCGTTCTCGGGCTCGCTGCACTCGGCTGGATCTGTCTTGGTCTTGGTTACGGCCAGGGTCTGCGTTCTCGTCCGGCCTGGTTTGGCAGCCTGATAGGCGTTCCAATCGCGGCACTGCCGCTGATCATGGTGGCATTGGGCTCGGGCGCCGAGCAGGCGGCTGCGATCACCGCTGCAGTGGCGGTTGTGGTGTGCGGCGTGCTGCCTCGGTTGGCGCTCGCTGCCTCCGGACTGACCGGCCTGGATGATCAAGTAGTGGAAGGTCAGCCACGTCGCCGTGATGAGGTATCCCTGACGGTCAATGATGCCTATCGACTGCTGAGCTGGGTGACGTTCGCGGTCGCCATACCGATTGCCGTTACCAGTGCACTGCTACTTGCCTCAGATGATCTTTGGACGGTCGGCGTCGGCCTGGCGGTGATCATGGTCAGCGCACTGCGCACCCGCGCCTTCCCACTGGCGGTGCAGCAGATGGCGCTTTGGTTCGCGACACTCGCCGGGCTATTGGGAGGACTCCTCGGCCAGCCGCGTTTCGGCGAGCTGCTGGTCGCCGGGATCTTGGTCGCCGTGTCGGTACTGGTCGTGATCATGGTCTTGGCCCGACCCGCCTCGCATCAGCGGGCATTCCTGCGGCGGCTTGGAAATGCCGTCGAGGCCCTCATGGTGATCGCTCTTATTCCGTTGCTGCTGGGCATGTTTGGCGTCTTCAGCGATCTGCTCGGGGCGTTCTAGGGAGCTGTAACTATGATCATCTCAGGCCTGCTAGGCAGCGTTAGTTCGATCACCCACGAGCTCACCACCAGCGATGCGCTGCTGCGCTCGCCGCTTGCGCTCTCCCGCCGGATCGGCTTCGTTCAGCTGCGGGGCGGCAGCGGCGCGTCCGCGACAGCCGGCTATGTAGCGAGCATGTTGGCACGTCGGCGTACTGGCATGGTGCTAGGAGTCAATGCCTCGGCAGGCGAGACGAACATGCTCTGGCAAGCGGGCTTGACTCGATCTGCCGCCGGCGCCAGCCGATTGGGCGGTGCCTCAGACCAGAACCGGAGGTTGCATCCGAGCAGTGCGGCAGACGCCCGAGCCGGCTTGCCGATGACCGGAAGCGGTCTGATTGCGCTGGATTTGGCTCGTGATCATCTCGCACCTAGTGCTGGCACCTGGTTTGAGCAGGTGACGCCGATTGCCCGCTTCTACGACCTGGTGATCACCGACTGGGGCGTACGCCACTGGCAGGTCGACCTACGACAGGTAGCAAGGGCAAGTCACGTCGTCTGTTTGGTTGCCCGCGCTGACAGGTATCCAGCAGAGGAGGCGGCCGCACTGATACCAGCGCTCGCCGAGGTGGAAGATCAACCCCGAGTCGTGCTTGCGCTGGCCGACGTCGGTGGGACTGCGGAGCGTACGCCACAGCTCCTGCAAAGCCAGCTCCAGGTGCCGGTCATCAGCATCCCGTATGACACGCGCCGCGCGCACGCCCGCCCGGTCGCGAGCCGTCAGCTACCGAGCAGCAGCCGGCTGGCCTATACCCGGCTATGCACGGCTCTCATGGCTGAGGCCGTGAAGCCCACGACGTACCGTCGGCTGGTGGCACCGGACCTCGGCGAAAGCCAGTCGCCGGTCGCTGGAGGCGGGCGATCATGACCCTGCAGCTGGTCCACCGACCCACCCGGATTACGCGCCCGATCAAGCCTGAACCTGCCGAGACCATTGCCGCCCCGCCGACGATCACCGATGGCCACGTAAGCGGCATGCCTATCCAAAGCTTCCTGCCGGTGATCGGCGCATTGTCATCGGTGATCATGATTGTGGTCTTGCGCAACAGCAATCCGGTGTTCCTGGTGATCGGCGGGCTGCTGCTGATCATGGCATTGATCGGCGGCCTTGCGATGGCGTTGAGCCATCGCGGGTCGGCAGCCCGCACTCGCCGCACCCAGCGCGAGCACTATCTGGACTTCCTGGAGAAACTAAGAGCTCGAATGCGAGCCAAGGGCCATGAGGTGCGCGCCGCCGCCGCACAGCTGGATCCCGAACCGGCCGCACTGCTGGAGCTGATCCGCGACCCGGCACGGCTGTGGGAGCGACGCCGGCACCATGCTGACTTCTGCCGGGTACGCATCGGCATCGGTGATCGCGCCATGTTCTCTCTCACCGTGCCTGAGGAGCAGAACCCGGTACAGCCCTACGACCCGATCATGATCAACGAGGTGAACTCGGTGGTCGCGCACTATCGGATCGTCCGTGGCATGCCCATCACGGCGAACCTCGACGGAGCCGGTCAGGTCGCCATCATCGGGGATCGGAAAGGCGTACTCAGTGCTGCCCGCTCCATGATCGCGCAGTTGGCTGCCCTGCATGCCCCCGACGATGTACGGCTGGCGGCCGCCTTTCCGCGTGAGGCAGCAGCTGACTGGACAGGCTTTGGCCTGCTGCCTCATGTAGTCGATCCGGAGCTGTACGACGGGCCGGTCCCCGCGCGTCGGGTTGCGGGATCGGCGGCTGGTCTGATCAAGGTGCTAGGGCAGGATCTGGCCGACCGAGCCCAACTGGTTGCGAGTGCGCGGCGCAGCGGATCTCGACTGCCAGGCGTAAATAGCCCACGGCTGGTGATCTTCCTCGACGATTATGGCCAGGTAGCCTCCGCGCTGCCGATGCCGGACGCGGAGCTTACCCTGCGGGATCTTTCGGTGACTACGGTTCATCTGCTCAGTGATCGGTTGCACGAGCCGTCGGATGTCACCGTACGGGTCATGATCGACGGAACCGAGGTACAGCTCAGCGATGCCCGACTGGAAGAAGATAATCATGCTGAAGCTCTCCAGGCGGCAGCGCTCGATATAACCCCTGTCACAGTCTTCGAGTCCATTGCACGGACGCTTACTCCGTTGCGGTTGAGCATTACGCGGGAGGATGAGGTCAGCACCGCCCAGGACATCGGAATCACCGATCTGCTTGGTATTTCGGATGTCGCCACGATCAATCCAGAGACCGCGTGGCAGCCACGCTCGCCACGTGACTTCCTTCGGGTGCCTATCGGGCTGGATGACTTCGGCGCCCCTATCTTGCTTGATTTGAAGGAGTCTGCCGAACTGGGCATGGGCCCCCACGGCATCTGTATCGGCGCCACCGGCTCCGGCAAGAGTGAGATGCTGCGGACCTTGATCACCGCACTGGCTCTGTCGCATCCGCCAGAGGATCTCAGTATGGTGCTGGTGGACTACAAGGGCGGCGCCGCCTTCGCGCCGTTTGCCGGACTGCCCCATGTTGCCGGGATCATCGACAATCTGGCCGACGATCCGCAGCTCACTGAACGTGCCCGAGCAAGCATCAATGGCGAGGTGGTACGCCGGCAGGAGCTGCTGCGGGATGCGGGCTCGATTCCCTCGATCAGTCACTACCGGGAGTTGCGAAGCCAGCGGCCGGATCTGCCGCCATTGCCACACCTGTTCGTGGTGATCGACGAGTTCGGCGAGCTGCTCACTGCCGAGCCGGACTTTGTTGATCTTTTGATCACTATCGGCCGGATCGGCCGCTCCATTGGCGTCCATCTGCTGCTGTCGAGTCAGCGCATCGAGTCCGGCAAACTGCGTGGACTGGATAGCTACCTGTCGTACCGGATCGGACTGCGCACCTTCTCGGAGTCAGAGAGCTCGGTCGTCCTCGACACCCCGGACGCCTTCCACCTGCCGGCCATTCCTGGCTACGGCTATCTCAAGGTGGACACCTCGGTCTACCGGCGGTTCCGGTCCGGCTACGTGTCAGGACCCGTGCCGAGCGCAGTGGCACCGGTTTTAGAGTCCGACGCTCGACCGCAGCCGCTGCTGTTGCCGACGTTCAATGGCCTGGCCAAGCCCGACCGGGTCGATGGTGCCGAGGCGGAGCTGACTCGGCCGGAGATCGGTCGGCCGCTAGTGGCTGAATGCGTCGATCGACTCAGGATCGCGAGTCGGCAGGTGCAGCCGGTCTGGCTGCCGCCGCTACCATCACGGCTCACGCTGTCCCGCGTACTCACTGAAGAGCAATCGCCGCGTCCGGCAGAGGGTGCGCTGCTGGTCCCTCTGGGCCTATTGGATGATCCCGCCAAACAGCGGCAGCAGCCATGGCTGCTTGATCTGAACAGGGGCGGCGGCCACATTGCCGTGCTGGGTGCACCACAGTCCGGCCGCACTACCTTCCTGCGCACTCTGGCTGCGTCGGTATCACTGACCCATACCCCACGTCAGCTCAGCATGTACGGCATGGATCTGAGCGGCGGCGGTCTGCAGCGGATTGAGGGCTTCCCACACGTCGGTGGTGTGGCGACGCGCTCGCATCGTGATCGTTTGCAGCGACTTCTGGAAGAGCTGCTGGGGATGCTGGCAACCCGGGAGCGGGCGTTTCGAGAGCACAGCATCGACTCCTTGGCCTCGCTCCGCGCTGAACACACCGCAGGCAATATCCCGGACCTGGTCTCGGCTGATGTGATCTTGCTTGTCGACGGCTTCGCGCAATTGCGAACTGACTTTTCCGAGCTCGAGGACAACCTGGTCACGCTGCTGCAGCGCGGTGGCAGCTTCGGGATCCACGTTGTCTTGGCGATGACCCGGTGGAACGAACTGCGCATGGCGCATCAACCGCTGATCGGTACCCGGCTGGAGCTGCGGTTGAATGACCCGGCCGACTCACTGATAGGACGCAAGCTCTTGGCGACAATCAAGGCCGATCAGCCTGGGCGGTTGCTGACCGAGGACAGATTGTTTGCCCAGGTGGCGCTACCGGTGCTGGATGACACCGAGGACTCTTCAATGGGGGAGGCGATTGAGGCTCTTGCCGCGCGTACCGCCACCAGCTGGCAAGGACCCGCCGCGGCGCCAATCCGACTATTGCCGACCGACTTCTCGCCCAATGAGCTACCAGATGCGCTGGACGAGCCGGAGCTGCTGCCATTTGGGCTGCGGCAGGACACCATGAAGCCGGCCTACTTGGAGCTGGGCATACGTGATCAACATTTGCTGGCGTTCGGGGACACCGGATCAGGCAAGACCACCTTGCTTCGCGGCATTGTTCGCAGTCTGCTCGAGCGTTATAGCCCCGAGGAGCTCGTACTGGCAGTGATGGACATGCGCGGCGACATAGTGCGCGAGATTCCCGAGGCGTACTTGGGCGGCCATGCCAGCACAGCGGCGGAGGCGCGTTCTTTGTCAGCGGCGATTGCTGCAGAGTTGCAGAAACGGACCGTCGAGGTGGCTGCCAAGCTGGCCGGTCCACGGATTGTGGTGATCACCGACGACTACGACATCTTGGCCTCAGGTGGTACGGAACCGCTTAAGCCGCTGCTGCCTTATCTGCCATCGGCTCGTGATCTTCGGCTGCACGTGCTGCTGACCCGACCGGTAGCGGGCTCCTCGCGGGCAATGTATGACGTAGCGATGCAAACCTTGCGTGACACTGGCGGCAGCTCCCTGATCTTGTCCGGTGAACGCAGCGAGGGGCAAATCTTGCCGCAGGTGTACGCCGAGCAGATGGTGCCTGGTCGGGGCCGCTTCGTCCGCCGCGGAGAACGTCCACGTATTGTCCAAGTCGCCAACTTCGAGGCGGTTCAGAATGCCGCGTGAGCTGTACTTAACGACGCCGACTCCAGTGAACATCGAATCGCTGGTGGTGGCTGCGGCTGTCGTTGATGATCAACTAGGAGTGCGGGCACTTTATGGTGGTGCCGCATTGCAGTTAGTCGATCATGCCGAGGTGGCGGTGTTGACCATCGAAAACTCTCGACTTTTGCAGGATGGGTTGGATGCTTCGGGCGTGGTAGCCGGTCTTGATCTTGGTGATGGCCCGATCTGGTGGACCGAAGCGGTGGCGCCGTGGGGGTCGGAGGGAGGCGCCGGGGTCCAGGTAGCTGCCGGGATTGCTCGAGTACTCGGGGGCCGACTCCGAGTCGAGGACGGATCATGATTAGCGTGGCGGCGACTGCGCGGCGTACCACCATGGTGCAGGTCGCAGGAACCGCCGGCGGCGTCGGCACTACCACAGTGGCCGCACTGATCTTCGCTGCGCTCAGTCAGGATGTCCTCGGAGCGCCGCAGCTCTACGACCATGCGGCGGGCGAACTCGGACTGCGGCTGCCGGAGGGAGACGATGTCCGACTGGTGAATCCCGGTCTTGGCTTGCATGACTGTGGGGCACAAGCTGCCGCGGCAGTGGAACGGCTCGCTGATTCCCAGACAGTGCTGGTCTTGGTGACGGCGGCGACGCCGGTCGGCTGTACGGCGGCCGATCGAGTGCTGGATGCGGTGGTTTCCCTTCACGGAGCGGGCCAGCTACGCCGGGTGCTGGTCGCGGCGGTGGGCGTCTACGGTCGGCACCGGATCGGCGCGCAGTTGCGGGGGCTCGGCGACCGGGTCGGTACACGCAGCGTGATATTCCTGCCGCAGGATCTTTACTTGGCGGCGGGTGGCCGGATTCCGCTCGTCCGGTTGGCAACGCACACGGTGCGTGGTCAGCGTCAACTGGCGTCTGTGTTACGCGAGCGGCTCCGGTCCCGAGGCTGAGCGCCCCGAAGCTGACCCAACGGCGTGCTTCTGGCATTAAATCTGGGGCACCGCGAAGGGCGGTGGGCCGAGTAGCTTCACCCCGCCGAAGTCGTTGGCTGCTGCTTCCACGCGAGCGAAGTCCACCGGACCATCGATGCGGTCGTCGGTAGTGGGTTCTGAGGCGTGGCGGTAGAACCCCTGGGCACTGCCCGGTGTGTGGATGCAAAGCAGCGTCGTCTCGGTCAAAGTCATGAAAGCGTGTGCGACGCCTCGGAGCGCAAGAAAGAAGCCACCCTGTTGAAGCCGATGCTCGGTTCCCCCTTCGAGGTGCACGATGATCTCTCCTTCAAGCACGTAGAACATTTCATCCGCGTCAGGATGGATGTGAATGGGTGTCACCTTCCCCTGCTGCATGTGGTCCTCAAAGAAGAGAAACGCGCCATTCGTCTCCTCGGTCGTGGCCTTCCAGGTATGCAGGCCGCCACCATAGTGCCAACGCTTCTCACCTTCACCGCGAGCCCGTACGATCACTCCGGTTCCGTCCATGCCTCGCTCCCTCTCACCTTCTTCGTGGGACTTTTATCCCATAAAGAACAGTAAGGTGTCATCGTGAGTACGTCAATCCCATATGAGCAGGTGGGTCGCACCCAGCAGAAGCACCGGACGCGCAACGCCCTCATTGCTGCGGCGCGTGAGCTGGTTGCGTCCGGCAGCACACCGACGGTCGAAGCAGCCGCAGCCGCGGCAGGCATCTCGCGCAGCACGGCTTTCCGCTACTTCCCGAACCAACGGTCCTTGCTCGTTGCTGCTCACCCGGAGATCAAGGCGTCCTCACTGCTGCCGCCAGACGTTCCGGACGATCCGGCCGCGCGCTTCCAGGCAGTCATCGAGGCGTTCACCCAACTCGTCGCCGATACCGAACCCCAGCAGCGGACGATGTTGCGCATGTCGCTGGAACCAGACGCCCCTGAGTATGACCTGCCCCTGCGCAAAGGACGTGCCATCGGCTGGATCGAGGAGGCGCTGCATCCGCTCCAGGGCCGGTTATCAGCGGAGGAGCTTCACCGACTCGTCCTCGCCGTGCGCAGCGCCACCGGTATCGAGGCGCGGGTCTGGCTTATCGACATCGCCGGACTCGCGGGCGAAGAGGCAACTGAGCTCATCCGATGGACAGCGCAGGCCATCTATCGATCCGCTCTCGAGGAAGCGGCGGCTCGACAGCGGATATGACGCACTTGTTGACGCCTCTTTGTCCGCTGGAAGACGGGAAACGTGCGTTCGATCAGCCAACGAGGCACTTGTTTGCTGTCGTGAGACGTGAAACGTGGCGGAGTCAGGTCTTAGCCTGTTATTCGTTTGGTTGCGAGTCTCCAAGGAATTTGGATGCGTAGTCCGGCACATAGCTGAACTGCTCCCGAGGTGGCCTTTGGTAGTTCGATGTCGAGGTGAGCTGCTTCGGGAGCTCCACCTCAGGCGCCGGCACCTCGGTATAGGAGATGCTCGAGAGCAGGTGCGCGATCAGGTTGAGCCGCGCGTGCTTCTTAACGTCTGACTCGACCACAAACCAAGGGCTGGTCGGTGTGTCGGTGTGAGCCATCATCTCGTCCTTGGCCCGGGAGTAGTCCTCCCAGCGGTTGATCGACTCCAGATCCATCGGGCTGAGTTTCCAGCGGCGTACGGGGTCACGATGCCGGGACCTAAAGCGGCGCAGTTGCTCACTGTCGGAGACCGAAAACCAGTATTTGCGGAGCATGATGCCGTCGTCGATCAGCATCTGCTCGAAGATCGGCGTCTGTTCCAAGAAGCGGTCATACTCCTCCGGCGTACAAAAGCCCATGACCTTCTCCACACCGGCCCGGTTGTACCAGGAGCGGTCGAAGAGCACGATTTCGCCCCTGCTAGGCAGATGGGCGATATAGCGCTGGTAGTACCACTGGCCACGTTCCCGCTCGGTCGGGGTTGGTAAGGCGACGATCCGTGCGACTCTGGGACTGAGGTACTCAGTGATTCGCTTGATCGCGCCACCCTTGCCCGCCGCATCCCGTCCCTCGAAGATGACCAGAATCCGAGCTCCGGTCTGGCGAGTCCATTCCTGAAGCTTCACCAGTTCGGTCTGCAATCGGAAGATCTCGGCTTCGTACACCTCGTTAGAGATCTTCGGTGGCTTCTTTTGCTTCGCCATGCCGTCGACAGTAGTGCCGGTCCGCTGTGGGCGAACAGAGAAAATCTGTTGGGGAATGTCAGGGGTGGGTCATAACGTTGTCGAGTCTGATTGGCTGAGCTCTTCAAGCGTGCGCCGCCGACGTGGCGATGAGTTTGAGCGCGATCGTGAGTCTGACCATATGACGGCACCTTATGCGGCAAGGGACCGCGACTAGTCCTGTAAGCGCAGTCGTCGTACGACAAGTCGATGAAGTAAGGATGTGTCTGATGTCAGCCACAACCGGCCAGGGGGCGGTTACATCGCAGTCGCGGCTGCCGGCTCGGGATCGTCAGGTCATTGGGATCTTGCTGGTAGCAGCGTTTGTCGTGATCCTCAACGAGACGATCATGAGCGTGGCGCTGCCGCGGCTGATGGTCGATCTTGATATCTCGGCGCGTACCGTGCAGTGGCTGACTACAGCCTTCATGCTCACTATGGCAGTGGTCATCCCGACAACCGGCTTCTTGTTGCAGCGGATCTCTACCCGGACGGTGTTCCTGCTCGCGATGGGACTGTTTTCGGCCGGAACCTTGATCGCGTCCATCTCCCCTGGATTCTGGCTGCTGCTGTTGGCCCGCATTGTGCAGGCGTCAGGCACCGCGATCATGATCCCGCTGTTGATGACGACGGTGCTGACACTGGTGCCGGTCGACCGTCGCGGCGTGGTGATGGGCAATATCAGCATCGCGATCTCGGTCGCCCCGGCCATCGGTCCGACGCTGTCTGGGCTGGTGCTGCAGTTCTTGTCATGGCGATTCATGTTCGTTCTGGTACTGCCGATCGCGCTAGCCACGCTGGCGTACGGTTCGCGGCGGCTGGTGAACGTTGGACAGGCCGGCCAGCAGAAGCTCGACCTGCGCTCGGTGCTGCTATCCATCCCGGCGTTCGGCGGTGTCGTCTACGGGCTCAGTCAGCTAGGTCGAGGCGCTTTGGGATCCGAGGTCGCCCTCGGCTTCATCGTGTTCGGACTGCTGTGCATGCTGATTTTCGGCTGGCGGCAGCTGCACCTGACGCGCAGCGGGCGCGACCCGCTATTGGACCTGCGTGCCTTCCGCTATCGCCAGTACAGCTTGAGTCTTGCGCTGCTCTGTCTCGCGATGCTCGCGCTGTTCGGCATGGTGATCTTGCTGCCGATATACCTGCAGACCGTCCGTGGCATCGGATCGCTGGCCACCGGCTTGATGTTGTTGCCTGGAGGCTTGTTGATGGGCCTGGCGGGCCCCACCGTCGGCAGGATCATTGATCGGTACGGCCCTCGGCTGCTCACCGTGCCAGGTGCTGCGCTGCTGACCTTTACGCTCTGGCAGTTCAGCCGTGCAAATCCAAGCACCCCGATCTGGATCCTCATCGGTCTGCACATGCTGCTGATGCTGGGACTCGCGTGCCTGTTCACACCCTCCTTCACTGCAGGGTTGAACCCACTGCCGCCGTACCTCTATTCACATGGCAGTGCCATCTTCGGCACGCTGCAGCAGGTGGCAGGTGCGGCTGGGGCTGCGCTGCTGGTGGCGATCATGGCTAGCACAACCACCACGCTGAGCCAAGCGGGGCTACCTGAGATCGTTGCGCTGAACGGTGGCATCGAGGCCGCCTTCGCCGTTGCGGCAGTGATCAGCATTGCGACCATTGTTCTGGCATTCTTCATCCGCAACACCA
>DATFBI010000178.1:0-17393 GCA_035253925.1 Propionibacteriaceae bacterium | reverse complement strand
TCAAGGGCAGGTTGCTCACGTGTTACTCACCCGTTCGCCACTCGTGTACCCCCGAAGGGGCCTTACCGTTCGACTTGCATGTGTTAAGCACGCCGCCAGCGTTCGTCCTGAGCCAGGATCAAACTCTCCGTTGAAATCTATACAAATCCGACGCTGCGAAGTGTCGGCTCTGTTTCGTCTCAACACGTTTGATCGCTGACCAAGACCCATTGCTGGATCTATGTCAATCAATCAAAGGAATCCGAACTCGGATCGCGCCAAGGCGCCTCCGAGCACGGGGTTGTGCATTATTTGGCATTGACTTTTAGCACGCTGTTGAGTTCTCAAGTTTCGGGCGCACACCGCGCCGGGCTTTGTGAGCTCCGGCTTGGGGCAACGACCTACGTTATGAGGTCCGGGAAGCCCAGTCAAATTGTCTGTCTTGACTCGAGCTTCTTCTTCCACCCACGGGCGTCGGCAGCTCCTCCGGATACCTGCGTCTACGAGGACGCGCCTATCCGGAAGCTCGTCGGCCAGTGGTTTCCTCAGGGTCGGCCGCCAGATCAATCGATCTTACGCGTCCCGCACCCCGCTGAGGCCTCATCTACTTTACGCCTGAGTAAGGAAGTGGTCAAACTAGCCACCTCGCCCGTCTCCGTTGCGGATAGAGCTGAGAGGGCATGGTCCGTGTTACCCGGCGTCCAGTGGTGTAACCGCTACTCCGACCCCACTATTCCCAGCCGTATAACCAAGTTCAGTTCTCCGGTCACAGTCAGCGGTCGGTGAACGTTACGGCACCAATCGTGCGTTTGCCTCGCCGCACGATCGCAAACCTGCCATGGAGAAGGTCGGCAGGAGTCAAGACAGCTTCCGGATCCTCCACCCGATCATTGTTCAGGTAGGCGCCTCCTTCGGCGATGGCCCGCCTGGCGGCTGCTTTGCTGGGCACCACCCCGCTGCGCTCGAGAACGTCGACGATAGGCGGGAGCCCGTCGGAAGCGAGGAGGTTGACGCCTCCGACTTCTGCCACTACGGCGGCAAGCGTCGGCTCGCTTAGCGCCCGCAGATCGTGCCGCCCGAAGAGCGCATCCGCGGCGGCGCCGGCTGCCTCCCGTTCAGCCCTGGAGTGGACCAGATCTGTAACGTCATCGGCCAAAGCGCGCTGTGCGGTGCGAAGGTGCGGCGCTTCGGAGGTCTGCCGCTCCAGCTCTTCGATCTCGGCGCGATCCCGCTCGCTGAAGACCTTCAGGTATTCGATGACCTTCTCGTCCTCAACGTTTAAGAAGTACTGATGGAAGGCATACGGGGAGGTCATAGCCGGGTCCAACCAGATGGTGCCGGTTTCGGTCTTCCCGAATTTCGTACCGTCGGCCTTGGTGAGCAGCGGCGTAGCGAAGGCATGGACTCGCGTGCCTTCGACTCGCCGGACCAGGTCGACTCCGGCGGTGATATTCCCCCACTGATCACTGCCGCCGAACTGAAGCGTGCAGCCGTACGCTCTGTGCAGTTCCAGGTAGTCCAGCGCTTGCAACAAGACATAGGAGAACTCGGTGTAGGAAATGCCTGCTTCCAAGCGCATCCGGACAACGTCTCGGCTTAGCATCCGGTTAACCGGGAAGTGCTTGCCAATGTCCCGTAAGAAATCGAGCACTGACATGGGTCCGGTCCAGTCAAGGTTGTTGACCACGCGCGCGGAGTTCTCACCAGAGAAGTCGACAAACTTCTCCACCTGTCGCCGGATGCTCTCTACCCAGCCGGCCACCGTCTCCTTGGCATTCAAAACCCGCTCGCTGGTCTCCTTTGGGTCGCCGATTAGTCCCGTCGATCCACCGACCAGCATCAATGGGTAATGTCCCGCGCGCTGCAGCGCCCGCGCCACCATGAGCTGCACCAGGTTGCCGAAGTGCAGACTCTGGGCTGTGGGGTCAAAGCCAACATAAAAGGTGATCGGCCCGGACTCGAGATGCTCGCGGAGTGCCTCGGGGTCAGTGGAATGCGCGATCAGTCCGCGCCAGGTCAGCTCATCCCAGACGCTGGCGACTGATGACTCGTGCAACGCGGCGCTCACATCCAACCTTTCTGTCCGAGCCCTGCTGCTGTGGCTGCCCGATGCATGAGGTTAGCCGCCTTCTGCGAAGCCCATAAATCGCACCTACCGCTGCGGGGAGGTCTTAGCGATCCACTCATCTAACAAGGCGGCGGCAGTGCTGACCTCGTCGAGCTGTTCCCGGACCCGTGCCAGCGCCGTGCCACCTCGGCCGGTGCGGCTGTTGATGGAGCCCTCGACGGTCAGCACTGAACCGACCGCAGCCGTCAGATGTGGCGAGATTTCGGCGAGGTCGTCGGTGCTTAGGTCGGTCAGCTCGATTTGGTCGGCCTCGCAGCGGCGTACGCAGGCACCGGCGATCTCGTGCGCCTCGACGAACGGCACCCGCTGGCGCACCAGCCAGTCGGCAATGTCGGTGGCCAGCGAGAAACCCTTCGGGGCCAGCTCGCTTAACCGGTCAAGACGGAAGGCCAGCGTCGAGACCATGCCGGACACTGCCGGAAGAATGATCAGCAGTTGGTCAATGGAATCGAAGATCGGCTCCTTGTCCTCCTGCAGATCCCGATTGTACGCCAGCGGGAGTCCCTTGAGGGTTGCCAGCAGTCCGGCCAGGTTTCCAATCAAGCGTCCGGCCTTGCCGCGTGCCAGCTCGGCGACATCAGGATTCTTCTTCTGCGGCATGATGCTCGATCCGGTCGACCACTCATCGGCCAACGTCGCGAATCCGAACTCATGAGTCACCCAGATGATCACGTCCTCGCTCAGCCGGGAAAGATCAACAGCGATCTGGGCACAGATATAGGCCGCCTCGGCCACCAAATCGCGCGCCGAAGTGCCGTCAATTGAATTCGCCACGCTGGCGTCGAATCCCAGCTCAATTGCCAAAGCGTCTGGATCCAGCCCGAAAGAGGTCCCGGCCAAGGCGGCCGACCCATAAGGGCTGACGGCGAGCCGGCGATCAAGATCACGGATGCGATCGATGTCCCGCAGCAGCGGCCAGGCGTGGGCAAGCAGATGGTGGGAAAGTAGCACCGGCTGGGCGTGTTGTAGGTGGGTACGACCTGGCATGGCAACCCCTAGGTGATCACTCGCCCGCTGATGCAATGATCCGACCACGTTGAGAATCCCGCTTGCCACTGTCCGCAGCGCATCCCGCAGATACATCCTGATCAAGGTCGCAATCTGGTCGTTGCGTGACCGGCCGGCGCGCAATCGGCCACCGATTTCGGCGCCGCACAGCTCGATGAGCCGCCGTTCCAGCGCACCATGCACATCCTCGTCGGTCTCGGCAGGCCGGAAGGCCCCAGAAGCAACCTCGGACGCCAGGGCATCGAGACCGTTGATCATTGCGGCGAGCTCGCCATCGGTCAGCAATCCAGCCCTGTGCAGCGCCCTGGCGTGAGCGCGTGACCCGGCAAGGTCGTACGGTGCCAGCCTCCAATCGAAATGTGTCGACCTGCTGAGGGTCGCCATCGCGTCGGCTGGGCCGGCGTCGAACCGGCCTCCCCAGAGCCGCCCAGTAATCAAGACAGGCTGGCGTCCCGACGCGCCGCGAGAGTGCTCGACATTCCGTAGAGCGAAATGAAGCCCCGCGCCTGAGACTGATCGAACTTGTCGCCCTCGTCGTAGGTGGCAAGGTTGAAGTCGTACAGGCTGGTGTCGCTGCGCCGTCCCGTGACAGTGGCTTTTCCGGCGTGCAAGATCATCCGAATGTCACCGCTGACCGGCTGCTGCGCCTCGTCAATGAAGCTGTCAAGCGCACGTTTCAGTGGCGAATACCACTGACCCTCGTAAACCAGCTCGCCCCAACGCTGATCAATCCCGCGCTTATAGCGAGCCAGCTCGCGCTCGACCGTCACATTCTCCAACTCCATATGCGCTGTGATCAATGCAATCGCGCCCGGCGCCTCGTAGACCTCCCGACTCTTGATCCCCACGAGCCGGTCCTCCACTAGGTCTAGCCGACCCACTCCTTGGGCGCCGGCGCGCTCGTTGAGAATCTGGATCGCCTGCAGCATCGAGACCTTCTCGTTGTCGATCGCTATCGGGTTGCCGGCCTCGAAGGTGATCGTGACCTCGTCGGGCTCCCGTGGAATGGCTGGGTTAGCCGTGTAGGCGTAAACATCCTCGATGGGTGCGTTCCAGATGTCTTCGAGGAAACCGGTCTCCACAGCGCGACCCCAGACGTTCTGGTCGATGGAGTACGGAGAGGCCTTGCTCTGCTGGATGGGCAGGCCCTTGTCTTCGGCGTACGCGATCGCCTTCTCCCGCGTCCAGGCGTAATCACGGACAGGTGCAATCACCGTCAGCTCAGGGGCCAGATTGGCGATGCCGACTTCGAAGCGTACTTGATCATTGCCCTTGCCAGTGCAGCCGTGCGAGACGATCGTCGCCCCGTGCGCCCGGGCCGCCTCGGTAAGATGCCGGGCAATGAGCGGACGGGACAGGGCGCTCACCAGCGGGTAGCGATCCATGTAGAGCGCATTCGCCCGTAGTGCGGGTCGGCAGAAGTCCTCCGCGAACTCATCCTTGGCATCGACAACGACGGCCTCGACTGCCCCACAATCCAAGGCACGCTGACGAATGACGTTCATGTCCTCCCCGCCTTGGCCAACATCGACCGCGACGGCCACCACTTCCCGGCCGGTCTCCTCCGCCAGCCAGCCGATACACACGCTGGTGTCGAGGCCACCGGAGTACGCCAGGACAATCCGATTACTCTTGGGCCGATCGCTCATGGGAGTTCCTTCTCACTGTTGTTGGGATGGGGAGCGGCTGAGCCGTTGACCGGTTTGCCGGTTCGACTCATGATCAAAAACTGTTCGGCGATCTCGCTGCCACCTCTGGGACTGCGGGTAATCAGCAAGATCGTGTCGTCGCCTGCGATAGTGCCGAGGATCGATTCCCAGCTGACCCGATCGATCGCTCCGGCGAAGTACTGTGCCGCACCAGGTGGGGTGCGGAGTACCACAAGATTCGCGGAGGCTTCGGCCGATACCAAGATCTCCGCGCAGAGTCGGGCCAACCGCCCCTCGAAGCTGGCGAACTCTCCGACATGCGGTGTCCGGTCGCCGCCTTCGCCCGGCACTGCGTAGACCAGGTGCCCACTCGCATTGCGTACCCGCAGGGCGCCGATCTCGACAAGATCGCGAGAGAGCGTGCCTTGATTGACCTGGACTCCATCATCAGCCAACAGCTCAGCCAGCTCGCTCTGTGAGCGCACCTCGTGCTGCTCCAGCAAGGTAATGATCTTGGCGTGCCGGGCTGCCTTTGTTAGAGCTATGCGCGAGTACATGGACATCAGCTATCCACCTTTGCTTGCTCATTGAGAAAGGTCAGCAGCGCCTTCTGCACGTGTCTGCGGTTTTCGGCTTCATCCCAGACCACCGACTGTGGCCCGTCGATTACGGCAGCCTCGATCTCCTTGCCGCGGTAGGCAGGCAGGCAGTGCAGCACGATGGCCTCGTGATCGGCGAGCGCCAGCAGGGCCGGCGTCACCGCGTACGGCAGGAAGATCGACTCGCGGTCATTGCGGGTGCCTTCCTGACCCATCGAAATCCAGGTATCGGTAGCCACAACATCGGCGTCGGCTACCGCTTCCTTCGCTTCTTGGAGCACCTGCACGCTGCCTCCGGCGGTACTCGCCAGGTCTTGTGCTCTCTTGACCACTGCAAGGTCGGGCTGAAAGCCAGGTGGAGCGCCGATGCGGACGTGCATTCCCGCCAATGTGCCGCCAATCAGATACGAATGCGCCATGTTGTTCGCGCCGTCGCCGACATAGGCGAGTGTCAGTCCCGGCAGCTGCTGCTTCCGCTCCCGTATCGTCTGCAGATCCGCAAGCACCTGGCACGGGTGGTATTGATCGGTAAGCCCGTTGATTACCGGCACGCCAGCGTGGTCTGCCATTTCCTGCAGCCGTTCTTGCCCCGAAGTACGCCATACGATGGCAGCCACGTGACGGCCGAGCACTCGGGCAGTGTCGCTGATCGATTCGCCGCGGCCTAGCTGGGAGAGCAGGGTGTCCACGATCATCGGATGGCCACCGAGCTCTACGATCGCGGTCTCAAAAGAGATTCTGGTTCTAGTGGAGGGCTTGTCGAATAGCACGGCCACGGTACGCGGTCCGGCGAAGGGACGCAGCCGAAAGGGATCCGCTTTGAGCGTGTCGGCAAGATCCAAGATCGCGAGCTGCTCGGCCGCGCTGAGATCGTCATCTACCAAGAAGTGCCTCACGTTGACTCCTCGGCAACCTGGTCGAGAAGCGCCGGCAGCACACTGACAAAGCTGTTTAGCTCGGCAGCACTGACGATCAGTGCTGGGGCCAGACGCAACACGTCAGGACGTGGTGCGTTGATCACGAATTCGGCAGCGAGCGCAGCATCTACGACAGCTGGCGCGATGGGCTCAGCCAAGATCACGGCCTGCAAGAGCCCGCGACCGCGGACGCCGGTGATCAACGGATGGGCCAGCTTCATGATTGCTGCCGTGAGATGATCACCGAGCGCCTTGGACTGATCAAGCAGACCATCGCGCTCGATGACTGCGATCACGGCCAGTCCAGCGATCGCGGCCACCGGGTTGCCGCCGAACGTACTGCCGTGGCTGCCCGGGCCAAGTAACCGGGAAGCCTGGCCAGTCGCGATGCAGGCGCCCACCGGGAACCCATTTCCCAATCCTTTGGCGACAGTGACGATGTCCGCCGTCACACCTTCGTCGACGTGGACCAGCCAGCTACCACAGCGCCCGATACCGGTCTGTACTTCGTCCATCCACAACAAGGCGCCGTGCTGATCACAGATTTCTCTGGCGCTCCTCAGATAGCCCTCTGGTGGCACGACAATGCCGTTCTCACCCTGGATCGGCTCCAGTACGACTGCCGCCACCGTCTCGTCGACTACCGATGCCAGTGCCTCTGGATCACCGTAGGGCATAAAGATCACTTCGCTGGGCAGCGGCTGGAAGGGCATCCGGTACTTCGGATTGTGAGTCAGTGCGAGCGCACCCATGGAGCGTCCGTGAAAAGCCCCCTCGGTTGAGATGATCTTGCTGCGTCCGGTCATCCGGCTGATCTTGAATGCGGCCTCGTTGGCCTCGGTGCCGGAGTTGGTGAAGAAGACCCGCGCCTCATCGGCACCAGTCATGTTGCTCAACCGCTCCGCGAGGGCGACCTGGGCCGGCGTGGCAAAGAAGTTCGAGACATGACCCAGCGTGGCGATCTGGCCCGTGACGGCTGAGAGCACGGTTGGATGGGCATGACCGAGTGCATTGACCGCCAGACCAGAAAGCAGGTCCAGGTATCGCTGCCCCTCGGCGTCCCACAGATAGCAGCCCTCGCCGCGCACGAACACCCGTTTCGGCAGGCCGAAGGTGTTCATAATCGCGTCCGCGTAGGCCTCGAGCACTGCAGCTGAGGATGTGCTACCGGACAGCTCTCGGGTCACGGTCATTGGATCCGCGGTCATGGCCGCACTTCCTGCGGAGGTGTCATCTCGGGCGTGCTGTCGGGCGCACCCGGCGGGGGTCCAAGGGGGTCGCCTCCCTTGCTCATAATCGGCGCTGGGCCAAACTCGCCGTTGTCCAACTCCTGTGGCGGGATGCCCGTGTCACGCGGGAATACCCGGCTGCCCAGGCGGATCAATCCGTCCTGAGTGACCATGGTCCCGATGCCTACGTTGGTGAAGATTTCCAACAGCAGTGCGTGCGGCACCCGGCCATCGACCACCGTGGCTCGAGTTAGCCCGCCCTCGACCGCCCGAAGGCAGGCTTCCATTTTCGGCACCATTCCGGCCTCCAGCTTGGGCATCAAGCCGCGCAGTTCGGTGGCCGACAGCTCGGTGATCACCTCGCGGCTGTTCGGCCAGTCGCGATAGAGCCCCGCTACGTCGGTGAGCACAACCAGCCGCTCTGCTCGCAAGGCCACGGCTAGTGCCGCGGCGGCAGTATCGGCGTTGACGTTGTGCACCACACCGCTCACATCCGGTGCAATGCTGGCCACTACCGGTACGCTGCCCGAGCTGATCAGACCTTCGACCGCTTCGGTACGCACCGACACCACGTCGCCAACCAGGCCAAGATCAACTTCTGCCCCATCGATTACCGTGCCGCGTCGTTCGGCTGTAAAAAGCCCACCATCTTCACCAGATAGACCGATCGCCACGGTGCTATGGGTATTGATCAGTCCGACCAAATCTCTCCCGACCTGACCCACCAGCACCATGCGCACGACCTCCATGGCCTCTGGGCTGGTGACTCGTAAGCCGCCCCGGAATTCCGAGGCGATTCCAAGCCTGGACAGCATTGTCGAGATTTGCGGTCCGCCGCCATGGACGACAACGGGATGGACACCACAGCGCTTCATGAACACAATGTCCTGGGCAAATGCCCGCTTCAACTCATCGTCGATCATGGCGTTTCCGCCGTACTTGATCACCACGATCTTGCCTGCATAGGTCTCCAGCCAAGGCAGAGTCTCGGTAAGTATCGACGCCTTTTCGACCAAAGACAGCGGGCGAGTTTCGAGGTGCGGTGATGCCTGGGAGCTCATGTGGAGTACTCCGCGTTCTCTTTCACATAGTCATAGGTGAGATCGTTGGTCCAGATAGTGGCCGAGTGCCTGCCATTGCGCAGATCGACGTTGACCCGAACATCGCGGGCACTTAGGTCGACCAGCTCCCGAGGATCGCCGATGGAGCCGTCGCGGCAGACGGGTACTCCGTTGAACGCCACATCGATGCGATCCGGTTCGAAGTCCGCGGCGGTAGTACCTAGGGCAGCCAAGACTCGTCCCCAGTTGGGATCCTGCCCGAAGACAGCGCACTTGAAGAGATTGCTGCGAGCTATTGCGCGACCGACTTGAACTGCGTCGTCCTCGGAGGCGGCGTGGTCGACCTGGATAGTAATCGTGTGTGCCGCTCCCTCGGCATCGGCCAGCAGCTGCAGAGCAAGATCATGACAGGTCTCGTCCAGCGCAGCTTGAAAATCACCAGGCGTTGGACGGACGCCGGAAGCACCACTGCTCATCAAGATCACTGTGTCGTTAGTGGACATACAGCCGTCGCTGTCTATCCGCTCGAAGCTGCGCCGGCAGGCGGCAGCGAGCTGATCACGAAGCTGGCCGTGGTCCACAACGGCGTCGGTGGTCAAAAGGACCAGCATCGTGGCTAGCCCGGGCGCCAGCATGCCGGCACCCTTGGCCATACCGCCGATCGACCAACCCTCATCGGCGTAACTGGTCTGCTTCAGCACCGAGTCGGTAGTCAAGATCGCTTCAGCTGCCGCCTGCCCGCCCTCGCGACTGAGTTGTGGAACAAGATCATTGATACCCGCTGCCAACTTGGCCATTGGGAGCCGCACTCCGATCAACCCAGTGGAACAAACCGCAACGTCTATGGCGCCCACGTGCTGACCAAGGGCATCCGCCACCAGCTCGGCAGTCCGGTGGGTGTCAGCGAAGCCTTCCGGCCCGGTGCAGGCATTCGCCCCACCTGAGTTCAAGATCACCGCTCGGAGCTGGGAGTCGGCGAGAACCTGCTGTGACCACAGCACTGGTGCTGCCTTGACGCGGTTCGTCGTAAAGACGCCGGTGGCTGCGTACTGAGGACCGGTATTGACTACCAAGGCCAGATCCTTGCCTCCACTGCTCTTCAAACCTGCCGACGACCCGGAGGCAAGGAAACCGGCGGCTGTCGTGACACTCACGGCGCTACTCCGATAGTGGTAAGTCCCGTCGTCTCCGGCAGGCCAAGCGCCAGATTCATACACTGAATAGCCGCGCCCGCTGTGCCCTTGGTGAGGTTGTCCAAGACTGCGATGGCAACCAGCCGACCTGCGTCATGATCAACTGTGACCTGCACCTGAACCGCATTCGATGCCAGCACCGACTTGGTCTGCGGCCATTGCTCTTCCGGCAGCAGCTGGACAAACGGCTCGTCGGCGTACGCCTCGGCGTACCCGGCGTAAACCTGATCATGGGAGATGCCAGGCTCAGCTAGCGGCGCCGTGCACGTCGCCAAGATTCCGCGAGACATTGGGACCAGTACCGGTGTGAACGACACCGACGGGTCTGAAGCACCGCAGGCCGCAAAGTTCTGCAGTAGCTCTGGGATGTGGCGATGGACGCCGCCGACGCTGTAGGCACTGGCCGACCCCATAAGTTCAGCGCCAAGCAGATGCGGCTTGAGAGACCGGCCGGCACCGGATGTACCGCTAGCGGCAACTACGACGACATCTTGCGCCTTCGTCAGACCGTGGGTGATCGCCGGCAGCAGCGCAAGGGTCGCCGCCGTGGGATAGCACCCCGGGACAGCGATGGCCCGAGCGCCGGCCAGCTTGTCACGTTGTCCCGGCAGCTCCGGTAAGCCGTACGGCCAGGTGCCAGCATGTGTTGACTGGTAGAACCGCTGCCAGGTCTCGGCCTGCTGCAGGCGAAAGTCGGCCCCGCAGTCGATTACCACAGTGTCGGGATGCAGCCGGGCAGCTGTCTCGGCAGAAGCCCCATGGGGCAGCGCAAGGAAAACCACATCGTGCCCAGCAAGCACCTCCTGCGAGGTCTCTGCGACCAGCCGATCGCTCAGCGCAGTTAGGTGTGGCTGGTGCTGGCCGAGCAGTGTTCCCGAATTGGCGCTACCGGTGACGGCCCCTATCTCCACGCTGGGGTGCGAAAGCAACAGCCGAAGCAGTTCCCCGCCTGCATAACCCGTGGCACCAGCCACCGCGACACGTACAGTCACTCACATGAATATGCCAGACTTAGCAACTTCATGCATATTTGTCTCAAACCGTGGCTGACCAAGACAACCCCGCTCGACGAAGCAGGCTTAATCGCGCAGCCGGAACGCCAATCTGGTTTGCCACTGCTCCATATCAGGCACCTCTGCAGGGTCGCTTAGATACTCTTCAAGCCGGCAACGCCAGGCGTTTCCGTCGGCGTCGAACTCTAGGTCGTGTTTCACTGCCCATTCCAGCAAGTCACCTGTTGCGGTCACCAGAGTGTCGGGATGACCCGTGTGCACCACGGTGGCGTAGCGGCCGCCAGGCAGAATTCCAGTGCGGATTTCGCCGTCGCCCTCCACCGGAGTAGAGACCGCAACCCCGGTCTCGAGTTCCAGATTGGTTTCCATATCGACGACCAGGTACCTCCAAAAAGGCGGGCCAGCGGGTGCGATCCCATGAGCGGTTAGCCATTCAAAGACCTGGTCCGTCAAGGGCGGGACGACCGCTCCCAACTCCTCCATCCGCACGCTCACCGGAATCGCCGCGTAGGGCTGATCGATCCTGGTTTCGATCGTCGGACTTTCACTCACGACAACTCCTTTCCATGAGACTCAAACCCAATCGGCACTTAGACCTCGCTAGGCCTTCGAACTCATCGGGAAGATCGCAGCGAGCGGGCAATCAAGCTGTCTAGAGTGTGCGCTGCACGGCTCCGGTTCGTTCTGCGGCCATGGCGACGGCCGCGTCCCGCGCTTCGGCGGCCTCCGCTTCGGTGAGGGTACGGTCAAGCGCTCGGAACCGCAGGGCATAAGCCAGCGACTTCTTGCCTTCACCGATCTGCGGGCCGGTATAGATATCGAACAGCCAGATCGACTCCAGCAACGGTCCAGCACCCGCGCGCAGCGCTCGCTCCACGGCCGCTGCCGGCATCTTTTCATCAACGATGAGAGCGACATCCTCCTTGGCAACAGGGAATCCGGAGATCACCTGGATGTCGCCGGTAGCAGGGGCGGCGGCGATCAACGCGTCAAGATCGATTTCCGCAGCGGCGGTACGGGCTGGCAGGCCGAATGCAGTACAGACGTTCGGGTGCAGCTCGCCGGCGTAACCGATTGCCTCACCACCGGGCAACAGGAATTCTGCGCACCGACCTGGATGCCAGGGCGCGTACTCCGCCGCCCGGCGGTCTAGATGTAATCCGACCGCAAGGGCGGCTGCTTCTACGAATGCAATGGCTTGCTGCCAGCCGGCAGACGTTCCAGGTCCTTGCCAGCCCTCCAGTAGCCATTGACCGGTGAGCACGGCTCCCAGATGTCGAGGTTGCTGGCCGAGGGCACCATCGATCGCGGACAGCTCCTCGGGAGAGGGCCGCTGGGTCACCGGCGGCCGTGGCGCAGCTTGGAGTGGATCGTTGGCGAAGAACACCGAGCCGGCCTCGAAGAGCGCAAGATCATCATTACCGCGGCTAATATTGCGCACCACCGCAGCAAACAGGCCCGGCAGTAGCGAAGTACGCAGATAGGGACTGGCTTCCGACAACGGGTTAACGATCTTGTTCAGTCGACGGCGCTGGTCGTCAGCCGGTATCCCCATAGCGTCGAGATCGGCCGCTGCAGCAAAGGGGAGGCTCAATACCTCCACGTATCCGCAGCCGGCGAGCGCAGTGTTGATCGCACGTCGGGCTCGCTGGCCTGGGGTAAATCCGCGGCCCAAGGGTGCTGTCGGGATAACTGGCTCAATCTCCTCGAAGCCGATCAGTCGGCCGACCTCTTCGACGTAGTCATAAGGATCGCGAAGATCGGGCCGCCAGCTAGGCGGAGTGATCGTCAGGCTGTCCCCGTGATCGGTGACCGTCGCGCCAATGGCCTGCAGTAGGCGTACCACCGAAGAATGATCAACATCAATGCCAAGAATCCGCCCGGGCAACGTCTCAGCGATCGTGGCGCTCGGTAGTGCGGGCACCGTGCCGCGTACCGTCTCCTTCGCAAGCAGTGTGCCCCCGGCATGCTCGACAAGCAGTTCAGCGACGCGATGCGCTGCTGCATAACTGGCCTGAGGATCGACACCGCGCTCGAACCGCCGAGAAGCCTCCGACGAGAGCTTGTGGCGTCGTGACGTGCGAGCAATCGTCATGGCATCAAAGTGGGCTGCCTCGATCACGACATTGCGAGTGCGCTCTGAGAGTTCGGTGGTGGCGCCGCCCATGACACCGGCAAGACCAATGGGTCCGGAACCATCGGTGATCAACAAGTCATCGGTATGCAGTGGCCGCACGACATCGTCAAGGGTGGTCAGCTTCTCGCCTTCGCCGGCCTTGCGCACCACTATGGGTCCGTCGAGCAGCTCAGCGTCGTAGGCATGGATGGGCTGACCGGTCTCCAACATCACGTAGTTGGTGATGTCGACAGCCAATGAAATAGAGCGCATCCCGGCAAGCTGGACGCGGCGGGCCAGCCAGCGTGGACTGGGCCGACTGGGATCGATGCCGGTAACAGTGAGGGCCACGAAGAGCGGGCAGGCCTCCGACTGCAGCTCGACCGGATAACCCTTGGTCGTTTCCGTGGGCACGGGACGATCAACTGGATCGGTGAAGGTGACAGTCACGGCTTGTGCAGACTCCCGGGCGATGCCACGTATGGAGAGGCAATAGCCCCGGTCCGGCGTCACTGCTATGTCGAGCACTTCCTCGCGCAGCTGGAGCACCGGTGCGGCCTCGCTGCCGGGTTCCACGCCCGGCTCGTCAAGCACCAGGATTCCGGTGTGATCATCGCCGAGGCCGAGCTCCCTCGCCGAGCAAATCATTCCGTCGGAGACGTGGCCGTAGGTCTGGCGTGCCGCGATCCCGAAACCGCCAGGCAGCACCGTGCCGGGCAAAGCAACTACAACGAAGTCGCCGACATCGAAGTTGTGGGCACCGCACACCACACTGCGTGAACCTGAACTGTCGTTGTGGCTGCCAACATCGACCTGGCACCAGCGAATCGATTTGCCGTTGGAGTGGACCTCAACCTCGTAGGCCAGCACCTTGCCGATCACCAAAGGCCCGGTGACCTCGGCACCGACCTGGTCAACGGTTTCGACTTCCAGTCCCGCTCTGATCAAGGCTTCGGCGAGCACCCGGCCGTCAAGATCATCAGGCAGCGCTGCGTACTCGCGCAGCCAGCTCAGCGGGCCTCTCATTTCGCGTGCTCCTGCACGCGGCGAGGGTTCAAGGGCGTCGTCCCCCTTGCTGTAATCATCGGGCAGTCCCTACCAGCGCGCGGCTAAAACGCACGTCGCCTTCGATCATGTCCCGCATGTCCTCGGCGTTGTTACGGAACATCAGGGTGCGCTCGACGCCCATGCCGAAGGCAAAGCCGGAGTAGATATCGGTATCGACGCCGCAGGCCTGGAGTACGCGCGGATTGACCACCCCACAGCCGCCCCATTCGATCCAGCCCTCGCTTTTGCAGGTACGACATGGATGTTCCGGATCACCGACAGAGGCGCCGTGACAGACGAAACATTCCAAATCGACCTCTGCTGATGGCTCGGTGAAGGGGAAGTAGTTGGGCCTCATCCGGGTGCGGGTGTTACCGAACATCAGCTGCGCGAAATGATCAAGGGTGCCCCGCAGATGGCCCAGCGTGATGCCCTTGTCAACAGCAAGCCCTTCAATTTGATGGAAGACCGGCAGATGCGTGGCGTCGTACTCATCGGAGCGATAGACCTTGCCGGGACAGACGACGTAGACCGGCAACTCCCGAGTCAGCAGAGCCCGCGCCTGTACCGGTGAGGTGTGAGTCCGCAGTACGATGCCGCCGTCCTCCGGCTCGACAAACAAAGTGTCTTGCATGGTCCGGGCAGGATGGTCTGGGATGAAGTTGAGAGCATCGAAGTTCATCCATTCGGCCTCCAGCTCCGGACCTTCGGCCACCTCCCAACCCATGGCGATGAAAACCTCCGCCATAAGGTCCATCAACGCGGTAATGGGATGGACCGCGCCGAAAGGCCGAGTCTGGACGGGAAGCGTGACGTCGACGCGTTCCTCCACCAGGATGCGGGCCACTTCGGCGGCCTTCAGCTGCTCCTCGCGCGCTTTGAGCGCCTCGTTGATGGTGCCGCGAGCCCTGCCGACGCGTACGCCGGCGTCTTTGCGCGCCTGCGGCGGCAGCGCGCCGATCTCTCGGTTGGCCAGCGCGATGGGTGAGCGGTCGCCGGCGTGCGCTAACCGGGCCTGCTTGAGCTCGGCCATCGAGGTTGCTGCCGCAAAGGCTGCCAAGGCCGCCGTCACCATCGCGTCAATGCTCTCGGCGTTCAGCGGTGTGACCTGAACGGGGTCATAGCTGGTGTTCGGCCCGGACATGGCTCCCTCGGAATGGATTGTGACGCACGGTGCGCCTGGGACAGTCTAGGAATGATGCGGCTACGCCGCCATCGGGTTTAGATTGCGAGCGGCGGCGGAAGGCCGCGTCATCATGATCGTTGCGCGGTGGCCGAGGCATAAAGCAGGACCGCCGCGGCCGTCGAAAGGTTGAGGCTCTCGGCTCGACCGTAGAGCGGCAAGGCGACCAGCTGGTCCAGCAGTGATGCGTGCTCCGGCGTGAGTCCCCACGCCTCATTGCCCATGACCCACATAGTGGATTGGGCCAGCTTGCCAGATCGTGCCAGGTCGTTGATCTTGTCCGGAGCCGTGGGGTCGGCTCCCAAGACCTGGAGTCCTGAGTCGCGGGCCAGAGTGACTGCCTCGGCCAGATCAAGATCAATGGCGAGTGGCAGGTGAAAAAGGCTGCCTGTCGTGGCGCGTACCGTCTTGGCGTTGTAGACATCCACCGAGTCACGGCTGATGAGAACCGCGTCGGCGCCGAACGCGTCGGCACATCTGATCACCGTGCCGAGATTGCCCGGATCGCGGATTTGATCACAGAACACCGCGAGCCGAGGTACACCTGCCAGGGCCTCGACCGGCGAGACATCGATCATGTTGCAGACCGCAACTAGGCCTTGAGGAGTCACCGTGGCAGACAACTCGGTGACCGCCCGAGCCGGCGCGACGGCAATCCGAGCTCCAGCATCGGATGCAGTACTGAGCAGCTCTTGATGCGGGCCAACGCTGTCATCGGCCACGATCACCTCGATAACCGTGCCAGGCCGCCCCAGTGCTTCAGAGACTGCCTGGCGTCCCTCCGCCAGGAAGCACCCAGCGAGGTAGCGATCCTTTCGTCGCAGCAGCCGACGTGCTCCCCGGAGCATCGCCTGCGAGGCTGCAGGAAGCTCAGGCGGCCGTAGCGTCGGCGGCAGGCGCATTCGCCTTTGCCACCTCAACCAGTGCGCCGAACGCCGCAGGATCGGTGACAGCAAGATCAGCGAGGATCTTGCGATCGACCTCAATTCCGGCGGCCTTGAGGCCGGAAATGAAGCGGTTGTAGGTCATGCCTTCCGCGCGGGCTGCAGCATTGATGCGCTGAATCCACAACTTGCGGAAATCGCCCTTGCGAGCTCGGCGGTCGCGGTAGGCATACACCAGCGAGTGAGTGACTTGCTCCTTGGCCTTCCGGTACAGGCGCGAGCGCTGGCCTCGGTAACCGGACGCCTGGCCGAGGACTTCACGACGCTTCTTTTGTGCATTGACGGAGCGCTTGACGCGTGCCATCGCAGTTACTCCTTATAGGTCTGTCGAATTTCAGCGCTTAGGCACTCTTGCCGAGTAGCTTCTTGGCCTTGGCCGCGTCAGCAGGCGCCAGCACGGTGTCACCATCGAGGCGTCGGGTGCGGGTGCTGGGCTTGTGCTCGTTCAGGTGCATCTTGCCTGCCTTGCGATGCATGAGCTTGCCGGTGCCGGTGAACCTGAACCGCTTCTTGGCCCCGGAGTGCGACTTCATCTTCGGCATCTTTGATCCATTCTTCTCTACGAATTGCTGTGATACGGCGCTGCCGTACGTAGGGCGTCTAGCCCAGGTCCATGTCGGGATCGAGGTTGTCCGCCGGCCCCCGACGCTTTTTTGTTGCAGGCTGAGCGGCAGCCTGCGCCCGACGATCCGCCTGCTCGGTTCGCTCCGCTTCTGCGTCGGCGAGCCGCTCGGCAGCGCGGCGATCCCGCTCTGCCTTGATCTCGGCACGGGCCTCAGTCTTCTTCTTGAGTGGACCCAGAACCATCAACATGTTCCGACCGTCCTGTTTCGGCGCGGACTCGACAAAGCCGTACTCGTCAACGTCGGAAGCCAGCTTCTGCAACAGGTTGTAGCCAAGCTCGGGCCGTGACTGTTCCCGTCCCCGGAACATGATCGTGATCTTGACCTTGTCCCCCGCTTTCAGGAAGCGTACGACGTGACCCTTTTTGGTCTCGTAGTCGTGGCTGTCGATCTTGGGCCGAAGCTTCATTTCCTTGATCACTGTGTTGGTCTGATGACGTCGGCTCTCGCGCGCCTTCTGAGCGTTCTCGTACTTGAACTTGCCGTAATCCATGAGCTTGGCGACTGGCGGCCGCGCCATTGGCGCAACTTCCACTAAATCCAGCTCAGCCTCTCGGGCAAGACGCAAAGCGTCTTCTATGCGTACGATGCCGACCTGCTCCCCGGCCGGTCCGACGAGCCGGACCTCGGGGACGCGAATTCGATCGTTGATTCGCGGTTCGGTGCTGATATGTCCTCCAGTTGGTTGTAGGTGGCTGACCAAC
>DATFBI010000177.1:0-4480 GCA_035253925.1 Propionibacteriaceae bacterium | reverse complement strand
CCGGCCGCTTGGCGGTAAGTCCTGAACCTGGTGGCCGAAGATCGCAGCAAGGTCGGCTGTGATGCCAGCGAAGTCGCAGGTCACCGACAGGATGTCGTTGGCCCCGCCAAAGATCGACAATAGATCGGGCTGCATCGCCATCGCCGCGTCGAACTCTGTGGCGCGGATCTCGCTCAGATGCAGGCTCCGCACGCCCAGGTTGGCGTAGTTAAGCGGCTCGGCCTGAGCGTTGGCGATGATCTCGGCAAGCCGGTCCGCCCAACCGCGGTAGCCGCCTGCGCCGTCGGGGTCGTCGAGCCCTTCGGTGGTCGAGTCGCCGAGCGCCACATAACGGCGGAAACTCCTCACTTACCGATTCTCGCGCTGGCCAAAGGATCCCCGGAAGCGGCGTGGGATTCGCGCCCCTTACGGCACTAGCCGACGTCAGCCTTGAGTGAGAACCACCTTGCCGATGTTGCGCCGTTCGGCGAGGAAGCGGTGGGCGTCACCGGCCCTGCTGAAAGGAAAAACCTTCGCAACAACGGGCGCCAACTTTCCGGCCTCCAGGTCGGTCAGCAGCGGCGCGGTGATCCGATGCATGTCACCTTCCCGGCGCCACCAGCTGAGCAGATGGAGGCTGAAGACTCCGCGGTTCTGGTTCAGCAGCCTGCCGGCGTTCCACCAGGGCATGGTCGAAGTTGGCAGCCGGAGCAAGCTGGTCACGGCGGAGCGAAGGTTGCGGCCGTCTTCGTTGACCGCGTCGGAAAGGCCGTACATGATCAGTCGGCCGCCTGGCCGCAAGATCCGATAGTCCTTGCGAAACGAGGCGGGTCCCATCGCGTCCATCACGACGTCTACCCCTTCCCCATCGGTGAGCCTCCGGACCTCGGCCTTGAAGTCTTGGCTGCGGTAGTCGATCGGATGATGCACACCCTGCTCCGAAATGGCAGTGTGCTTTGCCGCCGATGCGGTGCCGAAGATCTCCGCGCCGACGTTACGGGCAACCTGCGTCGCGGCGATCCCGACGCCACCAGCGGCGGAATGAATCAAGACTCGGTCCTGCTCTCGAAGGCCGCCCATGATCATCAGTGCCGCATAAGCGGTCCCGTAGCTGACACAGAAGGCTGCACCCTCCTCGAAGCTGAGATGGTCCGGCATCGGCAGGACATCTCTCGCCCGGGCGGTCGCGAACTCCGCTTGACCGCCAAACTGCGTCCCTGCCATCACTCGCTGCCCGACGACCAGCCCGCTGACATCCGGACCGATGGTCTCGACCTCGCCGGCGACCTCATAACCCAAGACGCACGGCCGTTTCGGCGTGGCGGGATATAGGCCGACTCTTGCTATGGTGTCGGCGAAGTTGACGCCGGCTGCCCGCACGGCGATCCGTACCTCACCCGCTCCCACGGCCGGATCGGGCCAGTCCTGGACCCGGAGAACGTCCGGCCCGCCGGTACGGGTGAGGACCACTGCCTTCATTACCGGGAATCTACTCGTGGGCGTCGTAACTCGTTGGCGGCGCGTCCTGCCCCATGTAGATCACATTCTCGACACTGTTATAAACGTACCGCTCGCCCGCTTTCAAAGCGGCGGCGTGCGCTTCGCAGACCATTACCTCGAAGAGGCCCCGCTCACCTTGATCAATCACGAAGTTTCGCGTGGCCCGCTCCTGGCATCGAAGGACTTGGCACTGCAGCACCCGCTCAGTATTTCGCAACAACCAGATGCATGTGTTGGCCTGGGATGGCGATGAAGGGTGAACAAATTCATGTTGATCTTGGATCCAGCTGAATTGTTGATCATGAGGGCCGCATGCGGCGGCGGAGGATCCGCGTGGCGTAGATATGCGCTTCCACTCGAGCAGCCGCGGCGTCCCGCTGCAGCACTTGATGAGCTTGCTCAATGTCGTGGCCTTGATCAACAAGCATCCCGATAGCGCGATACAGCGCACTCAGTTCGGCGAGGCCAGTCAGACCGGACACGGGCGAGACCAGCGGAAGATCGCTATCGAGCACAATCACGTTTGGCTGACCGTCCACGCCAGTCCTACCACGCTCAACGGGGATGCCTCCGAGGGCGTAGCTCAAGTCGGCGGCAAGATCGGTGAACGCGCCAGGAGTCCCGGCGAAGAAGACGACCCGGCTCTGTGGATCGACTGCCGGCGATACGAGCACGAGCGGCAGACGCAATGACGTCCCGACCGATACGTTGTGACGGTCACTGAAGGCGGTCAGCGTGACTGGCCACTGGTTCTCGACAAGAGTCAGCTGGAATCCGCGATAGGTGTTGGCCGTTGAGTGCAACGCTGCTGTCAGCGTCGCCACCGTGTCATCCAGATCTTGATCATCTTGGCCGATGCTGGCTGTCAGATCTTGAAGATGCGCAAGTAGCGCGGCAGGAGGATCCACACTCGCGCTCCGAGGAAGCGGATCCGCACGCTGATCGTAACTGCATGAACTGGCTCGGCAAATCGCCAAGACCACTGGCGGCGGCTGCGCGGACCGGGGAGTCAGATAGCCGCGTCGATATCGACTGTACGCCCTGCCGCCGCAGGCAGCTAATCAGGACGATTCTCGGCTCCGTCGGTTCCGTGCTCGGGCCCGAGCAACGGCCTCGTCCACGATCTGGCGGGCTACCTGCGCGAGCTTGCGATGCTCGTGCTGGCTCAAGGAACGCAGGCGCTCGAGAGCCTCGTTCTCAGTAATGCCGCTGCGACTCATCAAGATTCCGACAGCCTGATCGACAACACCGCGGAGTTCCAGAGCCGACTGTAGCCGGTTAGCCAGGCGTCGCGTCTGCGCGAGGACATGGGCGTTGTGAACGGCGATCGCGGCCGGGGCGGCAAAGACTTGGCCGAGTTCGGCGGCTCGGTCGTCGAAGACGTTCTTGCCATGGGCGTAGACGTTCATTGCGCCGACCACCCCGTCGGGCGTGATCAAGGGCAACGACACCACGCTGTGTACGCCGAGTCGGGCGACCCGGCCGCCGAAGCGCGGCCACCGGGAATCTCCGCCGAGGGAGCCTGATACTACCGTCTGACCCTCACGGGCGGCGCTGATGCAGGGGCCCTGATTCATCCCGTATTGAATGTCATCTACCTCGGTAACAAACGGGGCAGTCGCCACGATGGTGTCTGCCCGGTCTTGCTCGAGCAGCGTCAAACCGGCGCCGTCGGCGCCGGGGATGGCCTGCACAGCGTAGGTGGCGACCTGCGTCAGCAGATCCTCCAGTGGAAGCCGGTCCGACGCCAACTGGGACAGACCCTCGAGACTCTCTCGGAGATCCTCCTCTTCGGCGTACCGACGCTCGGCGGCTTGCTCTGCTGTCTCATTCTGAGCCACGTGGTCCGACAGTCCGATCCCGGCCCCCAGATCGCCATTGTCGTCGGAGTCCATGGTCCTCTTCGATGTTCACAGCCCCGGTCGGCTTAGTCTTTAACGGCTAATAGCGTAAAAGCCTATCGCGGTGTTGCAAGGCCGAAAGGTGATCTTCGAGCGACGCTCAGCGCAGATTAGGTTGGCGTTCACGGGGTACCATCTGTTTACTGCATCTCGCAGTCGGTCTGGGGCCGGAGTCGCCGTACACTCGCCGCGGCTCCCGAAGCAATTCCGCTGTCGCCCAGACTTTTTCCGGGAAGTCCGCTACGAACGGCACTCCCCGCTATGACGTCTACCCTCACTCCTCCTGCATCGGCGACGCTGTCCGACTCAGCCACAAACGCCCGAGCCGCCAGCTCCTTCACGGCCCTGACCCGCCGCGTACACGAGCTGGATCTGATGCGCCGCCGGTACGGGTACTACTGGACCAAACTGGTCGGCGCCCTGGTCATTCTGGCTGCCTGGGTCTTCGCCTTCATCTGGATCGGCGATAGCTGGTGGCAAATGATCAACGCCGGTGTGCTGGCGATCATCATGGCCCAGTTAGGGTTCCTCGGCCACGACGCAGGACACCGCCAAATCTTCAAGTCCGGTCGGTGGAACGACTGGACCAGCCTGATCATCGCGAACCTATTCGTCGGCATCAGCTACGGCTGGTGGCGAAACAAGCACAACCGACACCATGCCAATCCGAACAAGATCGGTTCCGATCCCGATATCGCCCTAGGCGCCATAGCTATGACCCCCGAGCAGGCAACTCGGCCCCGTCGCCGGTTGCTGAGGTGGCTGGTGTCCCACCAGGGCTGGTACTTCTTCCCGATCCTGGTGCTCGAAGGCCTCTCACTCCGCTCAGAAGGGTTCCGCCGTTTCATGAAGCGCGGCCCGGTCGAGCGCCGATGGGCCGAGTTCGCCTTATTGATGGTCCGCCTGGGCGGCTTAGTCGGGCTCGTGTTCCTGGTGTTATCGCCGGGTAAGGCCGTCGTCTTCCTCGCTGTTGAGCTCGCTGTCTTCGGCTTCTACCTAGGCTCGGCGTTTGCGCCGAACCATGTCGGCATGCCACTCGTTTCGCCGAGGCTGAAGTTGGACTTCTTGCGCCGCCAGGTCCTGATGAGTCGCAACATCAG
>DATFBI010000176.1:0-11849 GCA_035253925.1 Propionibacteriaceae bacterium | reverse complement strand
GGTTGAAGTCCGGTCCAGCGTCAGATCGTGCAAGCAGACCAGCTCGTCGTCAGCGCTGAAGTGCACGTCACATTCCAGACCAAGTGCGATCTCGGTCTGGTACGACCACTCGATCGCCGCCTGGTAGGCCGCCCGCGTCATCTCCGGATGTCGGGAGGAGAAACCGCGGTGAGCGATGAGCACCGGAGGGCCCGCAGCAGCTGACACGAGCGTCCAACGTGTCAGGTCGTGTCGACGCGCCGGTAACGCAGCAGCAAACCACTGACGAACATCACCAAGCCACCGACGACGATGGCGGCCACCGAGGAACCGAGCCAGCCAGGCGGGGTGAATCCGATGCGCTGAGCGACCGAGGTCCAGAAGTCGGCCCATCCCGGCACGGTGCCGGGATAGACCAGCTGGTAGGCGATGAACCCGCAGGCCCAGGCGATTATCGGTGCAACACGGAGCCGAGAGGTGTTGGAAACATCCCAGCTTTGCCGGCTGACAAGGAAGAAGTCCACCGCCGCCACGGCGTAAAGCGGCACAAAGACCGAGCCGATCAGGAACAGGAAGGACTGGTACTGGCTGAAGTCCAGTAGGCCGGCCAGCAAGGTTGCCGTCCCGCCAATGATCAGCGCGACGATCCGTCGATCAAGCTTGGGAATGAGGTTGTGTACGGACATCGTCGTGGAATAGACGTTGGCGAAGGCCTCATCCACTTCATCGACGAGCAAGATCGCAATCGCGATCGCACCCGCCGGCAGAGTGACCAGCGCAGTGATCACATCGCTGGCACCAAGATTGAGTACTGCGAAGACGCCGAGGGTGTAATACGCAACGGCAGCGAGGCCGTACCCAAGCGAGGCACCCCAGAAGGCGGCCTTACGAGTCCGCGAGTGTCGGCTGTAGTCCGCCGCCAGCGCGGCGTAAGAGATAACTCCCGCAATAGCAAGATCGACAGCGGGCCAGAAACCAAGCACCGACTCTTGAGGAATCGACTGCCGAGGCTGCAGCAGCACCTGTACGAACAAGAATATTGATGCGGCGAACACCAACCAGACCATGATCTTGCGGAGCAGCCGTACGCTGCCCAGCGGGCGGATCGCCATCGCTGTGGCCGCGGCCCCGGCCAAGATCACGAACGGCCAGCGCCACGCTTCGCCGACCACCGCAACCGCAGCCGTTGAGATCACAATGATCTCCATCGTGGCCCAGCCAATGTTCTGCGCGATATTGAGCAGGGTCGGCAACACCGAGCCGCGGCGGCCCACCAGGCCTCTGAGCGTGACCATGGACGGCGCGCCGGTAGTCGCACCCATGACAGCTGAGGCACCCAGCAGGATTGCGCCGAGCGCACACCCGACGACAATGGCCGCCAGCGCAAGCCCAACCGATCCGGCGGTAGTGGCGATTAGGGCACCGGTCAGTGGGCCAAAAAGGCTGATGCCCAAGTTGCCCCACATAGCAAGCTGGTCGCCGAATCCGAGAGGCCGTGGCGGTTTGGTGGTCAGTGTGAGCGGCGCTTCAGGGGTTGCGCGCTCGGAGGTCTCAACCGTGCTAGTTGGGGTGGAAGTAACAGACATTGCAGGCTCCCTACGCCGGCATTACCCGGTCAGGTTCGGTCGGTCGGCGGACCCGCGCGTACGCACTCCGCCCTCTCAGCCCACCAATAAGGTGTGAGCTCCCGAAGGATTTTCCTTGGCAAGCACCACGCTAACACTCAGCAAAAGGACAGGGCTCGGCGCGCTACCTCTCGATCTCGAGCCCGCTGTTCGCCCAGGCATTGATGCCGCCCTCAAGGTTGACGGCCTCGCGACCTTGTGCGTTGAGGAATTCGGCAACATGAGCCGAGCGTGCACCGACGGAGCAAACGCAGACCACGCGATCATCGACCTCGTCCAAGCGCTGCATTAACTGATCCATCGGAATGTGCACCGAGCCTGGGATGCGAATGCTGGCCCATTCTTCCTCGGTACGTACATCAAGCAGCGTCCAGCCCAAGGCCACCCGCGCGGCGACCTCGCCCGGCTGAACGGCTGGCACCTCGTTCTCAAACATTGCGCCCACCCTAGTGGGCAACTCGTGGCAGTGTCAGCGGCGGCCCACAAAGGTCATCGCCTCGGCAACCAGCTTCCGGCAGGCGTCATCGTCAACCGCCAGCCCGACCCACTCCTTCATCGGCTTGCCCTTCCCAGCATCAAATGGCGCACCGTCGCCAGCGGCGATCAATTCCGCAACCCGCGCCGCGGGCAGCTTGACGACCAGTCGGTCATTAACCAGCATCGCGAAGATCGACTTATTGATCTTGAGCGCGTTGGACCCGAACCCGCTGCCGCCCTCCGGTACTGTCACCCCGGCCTTGCCGGCGTACTCCTCGCACAGCGACTCGAACAGCCCTGCCTGACTCCCAGTAGCCGACATGACTTACTTCAACAGCTTCGACAGTCGCCGGTCGGCAAGCTTCTTGCCACCGGTCTGGCAGGTCGGACAGTACTGCAGCGAGGAGTCCGCGAAGGAGACCTCGGCAATGGTGTCGCCGCAGACGTCGCACTTCTCGCCGGCACGCCCATGCACCCGCAAGCCCGACTTCTTTTCACCCTTCAAATCCTTCGCGGCCAGACCATCTGCGCGCTTAATCGCACTGGCCAACTCATTCTTGATCGCGGCGAAAAGCGTGCCGACCTCGGTTTCGGTCAGCGAGTTCGACGGCTTGAACGGGCTGAGCTTGGCCGCGTGCAAGATTTCGTCGGAGTAGGCGTTACCGATGCCCGCGATAGTCCGTTGATCTTTCAAAACTCCCTTGATCTGTGCTCGCCCAGCTTTGGCCAGCAGACCGGCCAGCACTGCTTGATCAAATTCATCGGTAAGTGGGTCGGGCCCCAAGGTGGCGACCATCGGGATGGACATGGGATCGGTTACGACGTAGACGGCAAGCTTGCGCTGAGTTCCGGCCTCCGTCAGATCAAAGCCCGACCCATCGTCCAGCCGTACGCGCAACGCCAGCGGGCCCTTGCCCGGCCTCGCCGGCGCCTCTGGAAGCGAGTCACGCCAGCGCAACCAGCCGGCTCTGGCTAGGTGAAAAACCAGATGCAGTCCTTGGGTAGAGATGTCAAGGAACTTGCCACGCCGGGTGACCGACTCAATCTGGAGGCCGTGCAATGCGGACAGCGGCGGATCGTAGGTTTTGAGTGCACTAAAGGCGACAAGCTCAATGCGGTCGATCGCATGCCCAACACACCTCTCGGTGAGGAACTGCGCGAGCGACTCCACCTCAGGCATCTCAGGCATGGGCCCATTATGGACGCCCGGCTAACGCCGACTTGTCAAAATTTAGATGGCTATGGCGCAGCTGCATTCTGTCAACTCAGCGTGCGGGCCCAGTCTGGCGCCGCCAGCTGGAGAGCCACCGAAAGCAGGCGAAGGTACTCCTCCCGCGGCACCACCACGGCCCCGAGCGACTCCAGATGAGGCGTTAGCCACTGCACATCCAGCAGCCGACCCTCAGCGCCTGCGCTGCGGAGCAGGTTCACCAGCGCTACCAATGCGACCTTCGATGCGTCACGCCCGATGCCAGGCCGATAAAACATGGACTCGCCAGCAAATAGCCCAGCCAGGCTAACTCCGTAGAGGCCGCCGGCCAGCTCTCCGCCCGGCGTCCAGGCTTCCACCGTGTGCACCACGCCGCGCTTGTACAGCCTTCGATAAACCCGCCTGATGTCCCGGTTGATCCATCCACTGGGTCGACGGCGGTCAGCGCATCCGTCCAGCACATCGTCGAACGCGGTATCGATCCTGATCTCGTAGCGGCGAGTGGATTTGTGGAGTGAGCGGCTAACCCGCAATCCGTCCAGCGGCAAGATCGCGCGCTCCAACGGCGAATACCAGCCCATCAAGCCCGGCTGCGCCGGCATGGGAAAAGCGCCGCATTCGTACGCCGCGAGAGCGAGCTCCTCATTGAATACGCGCGACACCCCGATCAAGTCGTCATGTCGCCACAGCTCCGGCGATCCGAATGGGGAGCCCACGTCGGCATACTCCCACCAGAGCCAAACCAGATGTTCATGGCTTGGTCCGGGCTGTCCCTGACTGGCGTGGGTAACATCCACGTACGCTGGTGATCTAGCGCTGTCCTTGTCTATGGCGCCCCTCGACGGGCTCTGGTGCGGGCAGCTGACCGCCTCGGGAGTTCAAATCCCGAAGCAGAGTGTTGGGAGGTCTGATGGCGTCAGCGCAGGAAGTGCGCCGCAGGATCGTCACCGTGATCACCCCTGTGGCCAATCTGGTCGCAGCGCAAGGACCTGGAGGTGCGCTGCGCCAGGTCCTCGAGATCGCCATCGATGGCTACGGCCGGATGCCCAGCGCCAAGACTGCGGCCGCCCGCCACCTGCAGCGCCACGGAGGCTCGGTCGACGACGCGATTACCTCGATCATCGACCACCACATACGTCTCGCCTCTGCGCAAGGCTTCGTCACCAACATCGGCGGCCTGGCTGCGCTGCCGGTGGCGATACCGGCCAATATCACTGGGGTTGCCATCGTTCAGGTCCGGATGGTTGCCGCGATCGCGCATCTGCGGGGCTATGACCTGGATGACAATCGGGTCCGGACCGCACTCGTGATGTGCTTGATGGGAGGGGAGCAGGTGGCCAGGCACATTGCAGAGGGCTCGCTGCCCACTTCTCCAATGGCCGTGGCTACTGCGCCGATATTCGATCCGGAGCTCGACGCTGTTGTGGCCGATGAGGTGGTCACAGACCTAGCGGCTCGAATCGCCGGAAAGAACTTTGCCTTGGCGCTCGTCAAGCGCGTACCGCTCATGGGCGGTGGCGTGAGCGCAGTAATGGATGGCATCGCGACGTACCAAATCGGCCGATACGCGACTGGTGAACTGCTGCGACGCCGCGCGCTGGTGGTTAGTTGACAGCTAGTTCCCTCATGGGACACGGACCGCGTGATCCTTGGAGGAAGCCGGCGGACACCTCACCTGCCCGGGCGGTTCCTGAGGGGGTGCGCGCCTGGGCTCAAGATCAGCTTGACTCCGAAATCATTGGGATAAAACCGGTCGGCGGTGGACGCACCGACACAATTTCGTCGCTCCAGCTCCGTGACGGAGAACCGGTCATCTTGCGTTATGTTTCGGTTGAGCGGTGGGGTGAGATCGGCCGCCAGCACGTTGTCTGTGAGGCGCTGGGCTGCCGCCTGATGGAGGGCTCCAGCCTTCCGGTGCCGCGGCTGATTGCCTCGGACCCTGATGGCAGCCGGGCCGGTGACTACGCAAACATCACCACCTGGCTTCCCGGCCGGGTCCGACTCGGACCCCTGAACCTGGACGCAATCGACGAGCTGGCGAAGATCGCGGTAATCATCCACGGCACGCCGGTTGCCGATGATCTGCGGCCGCGACCGTACGAGTTCTGGGTTCCAGATGATCTTGAGGTTCCGACCTGGACCTCACGTCCGGACCTCTGGCGACGCGCCATCGACATCTTCAACGAAGGACCGCCGCGAACCAGGCATGGGTTGGTGCACCGGGACTTTCATCCCGGAAACATCTTGTGGGTGGGCGATCGGATTACCGGAGTGATCGACTGGGCGGAGACGTCGTGGGGACCTCCTGACTTGGACGTCATGCACTCCCGAGCGAACTTCGCAATGCTCCACAACTTCGAGAGCGCCGAGGCCTTTACCTATTGCTATCGATGGCATGGCGGCCTTCTCGATGATGATCATGATGCGGAACTCTTTTGGGCAGTGAGCGACATCTTGGGCTTTCTGCCCGAGCCGACCGAGATCATTACCGCACTCATCCACCACCGAACCGATCTTCCCGACCAGACAGTACGCGAGCGGCTCGAGCACTTACTCAGGATCACTCTCGGCGAAATCCGCCACTGAAATCACCCTCGGCCGCCTGCGGAAACCTACGTGCACGTAGGTTTCGCACGCTCTGCATTGGTTGCACAACCTGTGCAGACCGTCAGCAACCTGTGCAGACCCTCGATCCGCCAGGGTGCTTCAGGTTTCGACAAGCACACCCTGGCCCACGCCGATTTAGCCTTCGGCATCGAAGGACGCTGTGACGCAGAGCTCAGTCATTCTTGCTGACTGCCTTGCCAAGGAAGGTTAGCCTGACTTAAGTTAGGCGAGCCTCACCTATTTCTGCAGCGCGGATGAGCGAGGCAGCACCCAAAACTGCGGGAATCGAGGAGAGATGCTAGCCAACTTCCTGATTGGCTTACGCGAGGGCCTGGAGGCCGCGTTAATCGTCAGCATCCTCATTGCCTACTTGGTGAAGTCCGGCCGCCGCCATCTGCTGCCACAAATCTGGCTTGGCGTGGCCATCGCGGTAGCTATCTCACTTGGCTTCGGCGCCGCTCTCACCTTCGGCCCGAAGGGCCTTACCTTCGAGGCCCAAGAACTGATTGGCGGCCTGCTCTCCATCATCGCGGTCGGCTTCGTCACCTGGATGATCTTCTGGATGGCGAAAGCCGCGCGGTCGCTCTCCGGGGAACTCCGGTCCCAGATCGACAAGGCCGCTGAAGCCAGCCGCTGGTCATTGGTCATCATCGCGCTACTGGCTGTCGGCCGTGAGGGCCTGGAAACCGCATTGTTCCTCTGGGCCGCCACCCAAGCTGCAGCCGGGGGCACCGGCTCTGCTGCTGGTCCGCTACTTGGTGCCGCCCTCGGCCTGCTCGTGGCAGTCGTGCTGGGCTACTTGATCTACCGCGGTGCGCTCAAGATCAACTTGAGTCGCTTCTTCAAATGGACTGGTGCTTTCCTGATCGTTATCGCGGCCGGCGTGCTGGCGTACGGAGTGCATGACCTGCAAGAAGCCCGTTTCCTGCCCGGCCTGAACAACCTGGCTTTTGATGTCTCCGAGACCATCCCGCCAACGTCGTGGTACGGAACGCTGCTCAAGGGTGTATTCAACTTCTCGCCGGCCACTACCGTTCTCGAGTTGACCGCCTGGCTTCTGTACTTGGTCCCAACGATGACGATCTTCCTCTACCAGACCCGCCAACGCGGACATGCCCCCTCACGCCCGACTCCAGAGCCAGTTGGGACGTCCGGAAGGAAATGATCATGACCCGACCGAGCCGTCCGGCTCGCGAATTCGCCCTGCCAGTTCGCACGCTTGTCTTCACCTCGACGTGTGCCGTCCTTGGCATGCCGCTACTGGGGGCATGCACTGACAACACGCAGACTGGCAGTGCAGGAGCGGCTGCGAGCAACCCGCGCGCACTCACCGTGCAGTCAACAGACTCCGAATGCAAGCTCTCGGCAGGCAGCGCGCCCTCGGGAACTCTCACCTTTGCGGTGACCAATGGGGGCTCCAAGGTGACGGAGTTCTACCTCTACGGCGAAGACGGACTGCGCATCATCGGCGAAGTGGAGAACATCGGCCCTGGCATTACGAGAGAGCTGGTCTTGAGGGCCACGCCTGGGAACTACATCACCGCATGCAAGCCTGGGATGGCCGGGGAGGGAATCCGCGCCCCGTTCGCAGTCTCTGATTCCGGTGAGCAGCAGCAGGGCTCCTCCGGCAATGATGTGGAGCTGGTTGAGCAGGCGAACCAGAATTACCAGCGGTACGTTGAGGACCAGACCGAGCAGCTGGTGGGGTTGACCGCAGAGTTCGTGGCCCTCTACAAAGCAGGTAAAGACGACGAGGCACGGGCCCTCTATCCAGTTGCTCGCATGCCGTGGGAGCGGATCGAGACAGTCGCCGAGTCATTCGGAGATCTTGATCCCAAGCTGGACCTTCGGGAGGCCGATCTCGAGCCGGGTCAGAAGTGGACCGGATGGCACCGGATTGAAAAAGATCTATGGCCGGCACGCGCCAAGAATTACAAGCCGCTCAGCAAGGCCGAGCGGGTGGCGTACTCCGATGATCTTGTGAAGAACACAGCCATCCTGAGCGAGAGGGTTCCGGAGCTGGAGTTCACCGCCGATCAGATTGCCAACGGATCGCGTGGCCTGCTGGACGAGGTAGCAACCGGCAAGATCACCGGTGAGGAAGAGTACTGGTCGCGTACCGACCTGTGGGACTTCCAAGCCAACATCGAGGGCGCCCGGGTGGCCTTCGAGGGACTTCGTCCACTGCTCAAGGAAAGGGATCCCGATCTCGATAGCCAGATTGCGGCGAAGTTCGCGGCTGTCCAGACATTGCTCGACGCTCAGCGGGAGGGTGAGGGGTTCAAGACCTACGACAAGCTCAGCAAGGCAGAGATCAAAGAGCTGTCTGACGCCGTGAATGCATTGTCAGAGCCGCTATCCAAGCTGGCTGCCGCGGTCGTCTGAGGAACAGGGATGACAGATGACATCGACTCAGTACCTTCGGCAGCAGCCCACTGAGACTGAAGCCCCGACACCCGGGCCAGAAGCTCAAAAAGAGCGGGCCGGGGTTTCCCGCCGCGGCCTGCTCGGCGCGGCGGGAGCCGGCCTGGCCGGACTGGCAGCAGGCGCTGCCGGTGGATACGCGCTGGGAAGCGCGGACACCGCTCCGACGCCCCAGGCGTCCGGCACTCGTACCTATCCCTTCTACGGCGCGCATCAGGCGGGCATCCTTACCCCGGTCCAAGATCGACTGCACTTCGCGGGCTTCGATGTGATCACAAACTCTCGCACGGAGTTAGTGCAGCTCCTCAAGGACTGGACCGCCGCCGCCGCACGAATGACACAGGGTCTTGGGGCCGGAGAAATAGGCCCAACATCTGGCTCGTATGCGGCCCCGCCGGACGATACTGGCGAGGCCATCGGGTTACCTCCGGCAGGTCTGACTATCACCTTCGGGTTTGGTCCCACGCTTTTTCGCAAGGACGGCAACGGTCGGTTCGGGCTCGCTGACCGGCAGCCCGATGCGCTGCAGCGCCTGCCTCACTTCCCCGCCGACAAGCTCAATCCGCAAAAGTCGGACGGTGATCTGTGCATTCAGGCGTGTGCTGATGACCCGCAGGTCGCGGTTCATGCGGTACGCAACCTCGCCCGCATCGCATTCGGCAGGGCTTCTTTGCGGTGGTCACAGCTGGGCTTCGGCCGGACCTCATCAACCTCGACCAGCCAGGCGACGCCGCGGAACCTGATGGGCTTCAAAGACGGCACGATGAACCTCAAGGCTGAGGACCCCGCTGCCGTTGACGAGCATGTCTGGGTGCCGCCCGATGCCGACAGCAAGGGCCGCTGGCTGGCCGGGGGCTCCTACCTCGTAGTTCGCCGGATCAACATGACCATCGAGATTTGGGACCGGCAGCCGTTGAGTGAGCAGGAGCGGATTATTGGCCGGACCAAGGCCGAGGGCGCGCCACTAACCGGCGGCAGCGAATCCAGCCAACCGGACTTCGCGCTCAAGGGCAGCGATGGGGAGCCGCTGATGGCGGCCGATGCGCATGTGCGCATGGTGCATCCGGATAACAACGGCGGCGCCAAGATGCTGCGGCGGGGTTACAACTTCGTGGATGGCAGTGACGGGTTGGGCCGCATGGACGCTGGGCTGTTCTTCCTTGCCTTCGTACGGGATCCGCGTACGCACTTCATCCCTATCCAGATGAAGCTTGGACTCGGTGACGGGCTGAGCGAGTACCTGCAGCACACCGGCTCGGCCCTCTTCGCAATCCCGCCCGGGATCGCTCAAGGCGAGTACGTCGGCCAAGCGCTGTTCACCTAAGGCCCCCGGCTCTCATGACGAAACCTACGTGCACGTAGGTTGCTCAGGGTCTGCACAGATTGCAACCTGTGCAGACCGTCAGAAACCTATGCAGACCCTTCGGATTCAGTCAGCCAGAATTCTCGATTTGGGAACGGCAGTCGGAATCGGTCGTTTGCGCTCGATCCCTGCGCCCTGCCGAATCCCACGGAGGCCCTTACTCAGCCACGGCGCTACATAGTTCCTCGCCCACTGAAGATCACCGCGGAGCTTCTCGCGGCCCGTCGGCCAGGCTGCGTCGCCTTCCGGCAGCTCAGCCCAGGCTTCGCCGAAGCCGTCGATGCCCAGCCGCCAGGCCAGAGCCGCCGCGACAGTCTGGTGGCCGAGCTCGTTGCCATGGAGATGATCTTCAAACCAGAGACGCGGATCGCTCACCATGGGATACTGCTCAAAGTCCATGACCAAGACCCCGTAGCGCTCGGCCTCGGTTCGGATGATGTCGTTCAGTCTTGCGGCCCGATCCCGCCAATATTTGCCGAGCGGGTTGATGGCTGTGGGATCCGGCATGGTGAAGGTTAGGACTGCGGCGCCTTGCCGGCGTGCCTGGCCGAAGATCATGACGCAGTCAGCACGCATAGCGTCAAAGTTGACCGGGCCCGCAATGAGGTCATTGACGCCGCCGAACACGGTCAGCAGATCCGGTTGCATGGCTAGTGCGTCGTCGAGCTGACCGGTCCGAATCTCTTTCATCCGTTTGCCGCGAATTGCCAGATTCGCGTACTCCAGTGGCTCTTCTTGGGCATCGGCGATGTGTTGCGCTAACCGATCGGCCCAACCCCGGTAGCCACCCTGTCCATCAGGGTCTTCTAGGCCTTCTGTACTTGAGTCGCCGATCGCCACATAGCGACGAAAGGTTGTCACAGTCCGATTCTGACGCCGCCAGGCAAGATCATCTAGCTCTTCGCCATCTATCCCGCCAATCAATTGCGAAATACCATGGGGCATGCCGGCGATCCGGGATATGGAGTACGCCGCTGTGGTCGGGCGGGAGCGCCCGCTTATCCAGGCCACGGCCTACCTGCTCACCGGTGACCCTGTGCAGGCGGAGCGGGTCGTGCAACTGGTGTTCGCGCGGCTTTACGAGCGTCGGCATGGGATGCGAGATTCCCGCCTGGAGGCGATCCGGGAGCTGGTACAGGCCGCCCATGCACCGGTCCACCTGCCTTGGGAACACTATGAGCGCTTCGAGCTCATCGACGGCTCTCCGCCTCTACCTGCCGCTGAGCCAATCGTCGCCGACCTCCGCATGCTCAGCTACGAGCAGCGCGTTGCCGTTGTCCTGGGGTGCTACGCCGGATTAACTACCGCACAGATTGCCGAGATTCTCAGCCAGCCAGCTGGTGAGGTGCTCAGCCTCGCAGAGCAGGGGCGGAACATGTTGGCCGCCGGGCATCCCGGGCGTACCGGCGACCAGACGCTCGCCGAGGAGCTCAAAGTAGCGATCCCGTACAACTTACGCGAGTCCCACGGCACCGCCGATGACTTGGCCCACGGCCGCCAACTCGCCCGCCGTCACTGGATCCGAGGCTCGGTCGCGCTCGCCGTGGTGGCAGTGATCATCGCTGCGGCCGTCATATTCATCTCCGGTCGTCCGCAGGTTCCCCAGACGGCACCGGTGGTGCCGATGCCAACTGCATCCGGGCGGACTTGCGAGGCATCTGATGCGACATGCCGGGCGCACATCGTGTTCACCTGGCGCGCCAAGATGGCCGAGGTCGCCTCGTCGTACTTGGATCCGACAGGAAAGTACTTCAGCGGCTTCGGGTTCTGGCACAACAGCCGCTACGACACACCAGGCTTCTGGACCGGCCAAGGTGGGGCACTCGCCTTCAAGATGTTCCGGCTCGACATGGGCGCCACTGAGGTCTACCTACAAATAGCCACCGACCGGAAGTTCGCCGTACGCTGCGGCGCCACCACACACCAGGAATGCATGTTCATCCGGTTCATGGACGGCAACTCATACCTCATGACCGACTCGACGATGGCCGATAGAGGCATCGAGGTTCAGTACTCACCAAATGGCGACGAAGTGATCACTGTGATCGCACGCAATGCCGACCGCGGTCAGTCCTTCGAGATCAGCCGCGGCGATCTGATCAAGCTCGTACAGGACCAGCGACTTCACTTGCCAAAGCGTTGCTGCTACCGACGCTAGGCAAAC
>DATFBI010000175.1:0-5279 GCA_035253925.1 Propionibacteriaceae bacterium | reverse complement strand
GGATCCGCTTGTCGAGCTGCTTCTTGTGGTCGCTGTTTCTGGGAAGCCAATGACCTCGATCTCCATCCACGCGCGCCACGGCAGCGAAGTCGATAAGAGGTCCCAGAGAAGTGCGCCAGTTTGCTAGGTATCGCCCGGCTGCCGACTTCGAGCTGCCGATCCGGATCATGCAGGACCAGCAAATACGCCTCCAGGGCAGCGCGACCTATGTCCCGCAGGACTTCGCCAGCGCGATCGAGATGATTCAGTCGGGGGCGGTCCGCGCCGAGGACTTCAACACCGGGCAGTTCCCTTTGGAGCAGGCTGAGCAGGCGTTCGAGGCGTCAATGAGCGGGGACCACATCAAGGTGCTGATCCATCCGTGAGCCGGTTGGCCGTCGTTGCGGGCGTCGAAGTGCGGCTGAATGGAGTTCGGCAGTTGTGCATTTCCATTCTGGACGAAGGCAGGTTTGAGCCATGTCGAAGAAGGTGCTGACAGTCGGCGAAATTCTCGTCGAGATCGTGGCTACCACCAAGGGCGATGGATTCCGTGAACCCCAGCCTCTGGTTGGTCCGTTTCCCTCAGGCGCACCGGCGATCTTCATCGACCAGATTGGTCGTCTCGGCACGCCAGCGGCCATCATCTCCCGTGTTGGCGACGACGATTTCGGTCGGCTCAACCTGGATCGTTTGACAGCGGACGGGGTCGACGTCTCGGGAATCGAGGTGGCGAAGGGTGAGGCCACGGGCTCGGCCTTCGTCCGCTACCGACCCGACGGCTCGCGCGCGTTCGTCTACAACATCGCTCACAGCGCGACCGGCAAGCTTACTCTCACGCCGGAGGCCGAGGCTCTCATGGAAAGCTGCGACCACATGCATGTCATGGGCACCGCACTTTCCGCACCCGGCCTTTCGCAGGTGGCGCGCGAAGCCGTTGCGCGCATCACCGCGCGGGGTGGAACGTTGAGTTTCGATCCCAACCTGCGGCCCGAGATCCTCGATACACCGGGTCTGCGGGAAGCCCTGGACGAGGTTCTTGCCCAGACCAACCTTTTCTTACCGTCGGGCGAGGAGATCTATCTCTTCACAAAGGCAGACGACGAGGCCGCAGCGGTCAAGGAACTTCTGGACCGCGGCGTCGGCGACATCGTAATCAAGCGCGGAAACCATGGAGCAAGCCACTTCAATCGGGCCGGCCGCACCGACGTGGCCCCCCTTTCGGCGGATGAAGTCGATCCGACCGGCGCCGGTGACTGTTTCGGTGGCGCCTTCGTCAGTTTCTGGCTGGCGGGCGCTTCGCCCGAAACCGCACTTCGCTTCGCCAATGCCGCCGGCGCCAATGCGGTCACCAAGGTGGGGCCGATGGAGGGCGCCGCCACCCGAGACGAACTCGATGCCCTGCTTGGGCAGTCGGAAGGATGATCACATGACCCAGAACCCGCTGCACGACATCGCGACGTGGCTTGAACGCGCCGGCCCGTCGGGCATCCCCTCGGTCTGCTCCGCGCATCCCATGGTGCTTGAGGCGTCGATGCGCGCAACGCTGCCCACCCAATTGCCTCTGCTGATCGAAGCTACCTGCAACCAGGTCAACCAAGATGGCGGCTACACGGGCATGACCCCGAAGGACTTCCGCAGCTTCGTCGAGCAGATCGCCGCCGAGAACGGCTTCCCCACCGAGCGCATCATCCTCGCCGGCGATCACCTTGGCCCAAACCCCTGGAAGAGCCTTCCTGCCGAGGTGGCGATGGAGAAGGCCGAAGTGATGATCAGCTCCTTCGCAGCCGCGGGATTCACCAAGCTGCACCTCGACTGCTCCATGGGCTGCCAGGGCGAGCCGGTGGCGCTGAAGGACGAGGAGACCGCTTCCCGCGCCGCACGACTAGCCGCAGCAGCAGAATCCACTTTGCCTGGCGGAGATGCTCCTAAGCCGGTCTATGTCATCGGTACCGAGGTTCCGATCCCCGGCGGGGCCATGCATGCACTCGACGAGCTGGAGCTGACCACCCCGGAGGACGCACTCCGTACCGTCCAGGTTCACGAGACAGCCTTTGCACAGGCGGGACAGTCGGACGCCCTCACAAGAGTGATTGCCGTCGTCGTTCAGCCGGGCGTGGAATTCGGCAGCCATAATGTGGTCGACTACAACAGCAGCAAAGCCGAGGCCCTGAGCGCCACGCTGAAGGATATGCCCGGCCTAGTCTTCGAAGCGCACTCCACCGACTACCAGACCCGAGCCAACTTGTCCGATCTGGTGCGGGACGGCTTTGCCATCCTTAAGGTTGGGCCAGGCCTGACCTTCGTCCTGCGGGAGGCCCTCTACGGCCTCGACGCGATCGCAGAGGAGCTTTTTCCCGCCCGGCGGGACGAGACTCTGCGCGCGACCATGGAGCGGATCATGCTGGCCTCACCGGAGAACTGGGCCAAGTACTACCACGGCAATACTGGCGAGCTGGCCTTGCAACGGCATTTCTCGTACAGCGACCGCATGCGCTACTACTGGCCACAGCCGGAGGCTGACGCGGCCGTGGGGCGGCTATTTGAGGTTCTGGACGACAAAGAACTGCCAGAGACCCTGATCGGCCAATATCTGGGGGCGCGTTACGCATCCGTTCGCAACCGGCGTCTTGCCCCTACCGCGCGCAGCCTCGCCATGGCCGCGGTGGAGAGCCTCATGGAGGACTACATCTCCGCCTGCGAGGGATAGTGCCCGTTGCGCAACGGCCGCCATACTTGCGTGAAGGTCGGGCGCTCGAAGTCGAGATCCGTTCCGCCGGGCGTGAGCGCCATGAAGGTGCTCGCGGCGCGCTCGACTTGCCCGGGGAAGAGATATCCGTTCTTCACGACGATAATGTCGTACGAGCTGAGGTCGTGCCAGACCTGGCCGGGTCTGTTCGCGTCGAGGGTCGTCAGGGCTTATGAACTTGACGCGGATACCGTTCAGCGACAGGTGCAGAGTGCCCTCAGTGAGGTGTGCTCGAGGACCGCAGCCACGATGCCTGTTTCAGATCACGGCCAGGTGATGCCCGTGAACCTGGAGGAGAAGGCGTCGTGACTGCGGCGGATGGACTCGATCTCGGGCAGCGTGGTGTGGTCCTGCTCGAGGAACATGTAATCGAGGTTCGGCAACTTCGACGCGGCGTCGATGATGTCTTGAATGGGCAGCACGCCGGTGCCGATTTCAGTGAAGCAACGGGTGTCCTTGCGTTTCTCGAAGACAGCCATGTCAATGGTCTCCGTCGGCGAGACGACACCCTCAAAGAGGTTCAGCGGCTGCGGAGCTTCGGTCGGGAAATCCTTCTGGTGAAGCAGGATGACCCGGTCGGAGACCGGCTTCATCCGCTCGATCGGATCCTGACCGCCGCGGTACATCCAGTAGGTGTCGAGCTGGAGGAAGACCAGCTCCGGGTCGGTGTTGGCCAAGATCAGGTCATAGACATAGTCGTCGCCAAACCGCTGGAACTCCTGAAAGTGGTTGTGGTAGTAGAACCGCATCCCTCGCTGCCGGGCGAGCTCGCCCACCTCGTTGAAGACATCACAGCGCCGCAGGACGAAGGCCCGGTCACCGTAGGGGTAGAACTCGATGTCGCAGCCGATCTGGGTGTTACCCAGTTCGGCCTGGTAGTCCAATGCGCGAGGCAAGATGTCGAGGTGCAGCGGGTTGATGTGGCAGCCGACGATGGACAAGCCGAGCTCAGCGAGCTTTTTGCGCAGGTCATTGGCTTCCACCCCAAATCCGACGCCGGGATCGTTGCGGGCGTTGTGGTTCGCGGCCTCCAGGCGGTTGAAGCCGGCACGAGCGATGTCGGCGAGGGTCCCCCAGGGGTCCTTCGCCAGTGACTGCCGCACCGAGTACAGCTGAAGTCCGATCGGCACATCCATGGAGTCTCCTTCTGAGATCATGGGCGATGTTCAGCGTCCGCCTGCAGAGGTCGGCCTAGGTATACTTCGAGTATGACTACGACGATCAAGGTGAGTGACGAGCTGCGGGACCGCCTGAAGGCGCAGGCTGCGCGCGACGGTCTGACCCTAGGCGCCCATCTGGCTCGCCTCGCCGAAGCCGATGACCGTCGGCATCGTCTGCTCGGCCTCAAAACGGCGGTTGCAGAGACCTCAACCGAAGGCATGGAAAGTCACGCGGCTGAGTCCGCCGAATGGGAACGCACCGAACTCACCGACGCGACAGCGTAGGACGGCGTGCCCGAGCTTGGCTTGGCGCCTGGCACGGTTGCCTGGGCATCGCTGGAGCCGGTGCGCAGCCCCGAGAAGGGTGGCCATCGACCAGTGCTGATCATCGCGTCGGCCGGCTACCTCGATGCCATGACCGCATTGGTGATCGTCCTGCCCATCACAACCGTTGACCTTGGCTGGCCGAATCACGTCCCGATCGAGGGCCCAATCGGCCTCGACCGTCCCTCCTGGGTCATGACGGAACAGCCCCGCACCCTGTCCCGTGAGCGACTGACCGGTATCGCCGGACAGGTGTCGCGCGGTTGCCTCGACGCGGTACGAACTTGGCTTGGCGACTTCCTCGACCTCTGACGCCGACCGTCAGCTACGCACTCCAAGAGGACAAGACTGCGGTCACTCGGGTCGGAAGCGGTTACCCCCTCTTTGACTGATTGACGTGATGGTGGATGTCGGCTGGGTCATTCCATCGTCGTGAGGAGAGCTTGAAGCCCTTGACCACCAGATAGACGCCCAGCGAGAACTCCCACACCGCGATCGGGAGTGCGCCGATGACCGTTAGCACGGACACCTGTGGCCAGAGGCCGAACAGGACTCCGACGTCGGAGGTCAGCAGCAGGGGTGCTCCGATGAGCCCCATGAGCGGAATGATCCGAGGCACCAGTCGGGACCGGTACAGCAGGGACCCAAGCAGCAAGGCGTTCGCCACCGGAAGGAAGCTTTGTCCGAGAAGGAACGTCCAGTTGTTGAAGGCGACCAGCGCCTGGCCGGCGGCCAACGCATCGGCTCCGGCTCCGGACTGCCGCAACGTCACATCACCACATGATGTGCTTGACGATGTGACACGAGGTCCAAACATCCGTGGACTAGTGCATACCCGCCTCAGCGACGAGACGCTGGAAGGTGACCCGAGTGCGTCGACCTGAGTATCCGCGACACCGCCTGTCGTGACACGACAAACCACAGGTGATTACAGTCCGAGGATGAGCCAGTGGATGGACGACGCGGTCGAGAGCTACCTCACCGAATTGGCGAAGACGGAATACGAGGAACCGGTTCTGGTCGAGATGGAGGCGCGGGCCGCTGAGCACGGGTTTCCGATCGTCGGAAGG
>DATFBI010000174.1:0-39664 GCA_035253925.1 Propionibacteriaceae bacterium | reverse complement strand
AGGAACCCCGCCCCTGAGCCTCCGCAGTCATCGCGGCTGCGGGGTGAGAGCGGCGGCGGAATAGAGCTTGTCAAGTTCTCTGTGTAAGTACCGTTGTTGATTTTGAAGTCTGTGTTGATTGCGGTGCGGCCGTCCCTCTGGTTTTGATGGTGTGCCGGTGCTCGGCACGGTCAAGATCGTTCCTCCGGTGGGGGGCTGCATCTTGACCGCGCCTGTGCGCCGGCGATATTTGGCCGGAATGGAGGAACGGCCGGGGTGTGAGCCATCGGTTAAATCCGCGGGTCGAGCCGGCCGGGAAAGGCGATGCTGAGCGCGCCGTATGCGGCGTTCCAGCCCTGCACGGTGCCGCCTTCGACCAGCCTGGGCGGCGCCTTGCGGGGCTGGCCTTTGGGGCGGCCAGCCTCTTTGGCGCGTTCTCGGGCGCGTTTGTCTTCGATGTTTTGGATCGCTAGCCATAACAGCTTGATCACCGCGTCGTCGTTGGGGAATTGGTGGCCGTCGCGGATCTTCACAATCAGCGCATCCAGGTAAAGGATCGGATAGATCGGCTCCAGCGGGCGGGACTGCCAGGCCTTCACCTCCTCAGCGACCGCGTCGGTGATGTTGGAGATCGTCTCGTGGCTCAACTGGGTGCCCAGCGTGCGTTCCAGATGAGCCTGGATGTCGCGGATGGTCATGCCACCCGCATACAGCGAAATGATCATGTCGCTGAGCCCACCCAGTCGGCGGCTGCCCTTCGGCACCAGCTGCGGCTCAAAGCTGCCGTTGCGGTCCCGTGGGGTCGCTAGGTCAAGATCACCGACCTCGGTGCCCAGCCGTTTCGAGGTCAGGCCGTTGCGGGAATTACCCGAGCCATGCCCGGCCCGCTCATGCTTCTCATAGCCCAAATGGCCGGTCAACTCAGCCTGCAAACCGGCCTCCAACACTCGTTTCACCAGCTCAGGCAAAAACCCGCCCTCCCCGGTCAACGCACCCACCCTCGTCGACCCTGGACATCAGCTCATCCAAGAACCCCTGATCGAGCAACCGATCCACCGCTTCTTGTGCAGGTCCTTTCACCGGCTCCCCCACACTCATGTCGTCCATCCTGTGCCCTCACTCCCGCCAAAGTGTTTACACAGAGAAGCTGACACCTCCCGATCCCCGGCAGGAAACCACCCGCTGACCACGCTGCAACAACAACGCGATCACCAACGAGGCTGATCCGCCGGCCAGGTCGATCGCCCACACTGGATCAACGACACGGTCCTGGACGGTGTCGATCAGTGCCACCAGATCGGGCTGGTCGTTGATGACTCGACGCGACAGCAATCGCTGCCCATCGCGGTCGATCAACACCGCATGGTGGTGGCCCTTCCCGGCGTCGATCCCAATCCAGCCCTGCTCGACTCGATCCATGCATTACCCCCCGAAATGTCGGTCCATTGGAATCCCCTCGACAAGCTCGCCGTCGGTTCCCTCGGTAGCGATGAATCGCAGATCTCAATCAGCGGTCAAGCCGTCAGCAGGCTTGGGGCGGCCAATCAGATGAAGCCATAGCCCGCCGCGACGCCGACAACTCTGTGGTGACGGCCCCAACCATGCCGACGGAAGAATCCCGCGTATCCAAGGACTGCGACCAGCAGAATAAAGAAGCCAAGCCCGATTTGCATGCCATGCGTCAGGCCAGGTGGATAGATCACCTTGATCAAGTAGTGGGCGATGAATCCACCGCCGTAGCCGGCTTCCCCAGCCCGCTGCCGCAGGTCGTTCTCGAGCAGCGTGAGAGGGCAGGTGAAACCGACGAACTCCACTAGCGCGCCGTACGCCACCGCCGGTATGTGGGCCAAGATGATCCAGGGCCATCGCCAAGCGAGAAAGGCGCCACCCACAACAAAGGCAATGAAAAGCAGATGGGCAATCACCACCAGGTCAGCGCTCGCCGCGTACCACATCTAGCTACCTACGCCTATCAAAGTCCCGCGGCTCGGCCGGCCGCCAGTCGCCCGCTATTCGCAGTTGCATGGGACACTCAGCACCACAATGTTCCGCCTTGTCCAACCCGATTGTAGAGAGACCCGCATCTGATGGCTGACCCGAACAGTCCTAGAAATAGCGCAGTCTCTGGCGCAAACAAGCGTCCGGCTACAGCGCCTGCTGGCGCCCCGCCGGCGATTGACCCGGTCGCAATGATTCGCTCGAAGCAGTACATCGGAACGCTGCTTCTTGCCGCGGTGGTCGGCATTCCAATCTCAGCTATCGCCTATGGCTTTCTAGCTCTGGTCGCGGTGATCCAGCAGTTCTTGTACTTTCAGTTACCCGATCAGATCTTCGGGAGTGCGGCACCAGCGTGGTGGCCGGTGCCCTGGCTGGTGCTGTGTGGGCTACTGACAGCCCTGACGATCCGATACCTGCCCGGCAACGGTGGCCACTCCCCCGCATTCGGTTTCACAACCGGGGGTGGCCCGTTCACCGGACGCGAACTCCCCGGGATCGCGCTTGCCGCTTTGACCACCCTTGGCCTCGGCGCGGTGCTCGGGCCCGAGGCACCTTTGATCGCGATCGGTGGCGGGCTTGCGGCTTTGACCGTACGCCTTGCCAACAAGGACGCGCCACCAATGGCTCAAATGATCATGGCGTCCGCTGGCAGCTTTGCAGCGATCAGCACGCTGCTCGGCTCCCCGGTGCTCGGCGCCTTCCTGATCATGGAGGTAGCCGGAATCGGCGGCATGGCACTAAGTCTGGTAATGCTGCCCGGCCTACTGGCTTCGGGTATCGGAGCGCTGGTCTTCGTCGGGCTTGGGCAATGGACTGGCCTCGGCAGCTTTTCGCTCGCGCTGCATGATGTGCCCCCGGCACAGCCGCCAACGGTGGCCAGCTTGGCGTGGGCATCAGGCATGGGAGCAGTGGGCGCCCTCCTAGGTTGGTTAATCCGCTCGCTGGGACTGTGGCTTCGTCCGATCGTGCATCTGAACCGCATATTGGTTACCTCGGCGCTCGGCTTGCTCATTGGTCTCACGGCCATGTCGTACCAGCTCGCTACCGGACGCAGTTTCACTCAAGTGCTGTTCTCCGGCCAGGAAGCACTGCCCGAGCTAGTCGAGGACGCCGCCGACTATTCGCTCGGCGTTTTGATGTTGCTCATTCTGTGCAAGGCGGTCGCCTACGGACTCTCATTGAGCGCTTTTCGTGGCGGTCCGGTTTTTCCATCAATGTTCATCGGCGCAGCAGTTGGTGTTGCCGCCAGTGCCTTGCCAGGCATGAATCTAGCGGCAGGGATAGCCACAGGCATCGCAGCCATGTCCACCGCGATGCTCCGCCTGCCATTGACATCGACATTGCTGGCCGTCCTGCTGATGGGTACAGACGGTGTGGCGGTGACACCGCAGGTAGTTGTCGCCGTAGCCGCCTCCTTCATAATCACCCATCTGCTGCCAGTTCCTGGACCCAAGACGCCGGAAGCCCACGATTCATCTCAAGATCAGGACAGCGGTGGCAAGAAACCGGCCCCCAGGCCCCCAGATCGCTAACTGGGCCGCTATCGGCGAGTGGCTGTCATACCCCTTTAGCCCGAGTCACTGTCGCGGATCGGCTGGCGTGCTTGCCCCTGTTTGACGGCGTCAACAAAGAGCCGGGCCCCTATTCCGACAACCAGAATGCCTAGCAGCATCTGTCCCATGACCAGGACACGGGCTCCCTGGCTAGTGGCTGTGATATCACCAAAACCGACAGTCGCGAACACTGTCACGGTGAAGTACAAGGCATCCGTTCGGGTCATCGGCTCGCTGAAATTAGCCGCGGAGAACCTGCCCATAATGAAGTAGCTGGCAGCAAACTGCAACAGGAAAAGCGGGGCACTGGTGGCAAGTGCTCCTACTGCTCTGAGCACTGGAAAATCCGCCATCATGATCGAGCGGACTTGGAACGTGACAAGCAGGACCAGCCCGACAAGTCCCACGAAGAGGGTTCCGACGCCGAAGGCTACCGAGTACCGGTCCAGCGGCAGCAAGTAGTAGAGGGCAACCAGTGCGACGGTGGAGATAAATGCCCGCAGCAAAGTGACTACGACCCTGCGAGCTCGAGGTCGGATTTCAGGTGAGGCGTTAGGCCGTGGGGCCGCACTATCGGTCACGGGGTAAGGCTAACGGCGGGCCCTCAGTACGGTGGCCTCTGTGAGTTTCAGCCAAGCGGAGTTGCAGTCGTTTCGAGACGCATCGGTTCCAGACCTTGTCGGTCCAGGCCTGAAGTTGCTTTTCGTCGGCATCAATCCCGGCTTGTGGACCGCCGCCACGCAGACTCACTTCGCGCACCCTGGCAATCGTTTCTATCCCGCGTTACGCCTGGCCGGCATCATCGATCGTGATCTTGACCGAGGTGAACCGATGACCGATCAGGACCGGGCCTACTTCGTCGCCCGTGGCATCGGCATTACGAACTTGGTCAATCGCGCTACCGCCAGGGCTAGTGAACTCGGCCCGGAGGAGCTGCGTGGAGGTCGTGTCCGGCTCGAGAAGTTCGTTGCCGCACATCAGCCTGCGGTCGTCGCGGTGGCTGGCGTTACGGCATACCGGCTGGCATTTGCTGACCCGAAGGCCAAGGAGGGTGAGCAACCCGCGCTACTCGAGGGGGCCCGAGTCTGGGTGGTCCCCAATCCGAGTGGACTCAACGCGCACGAAACAATCACTAGTCTGGCCGAGGCGTATGCCGAGCCAGCGAAAGCCGCTGGAGTGATCAGCTAGCGCAACCATGCGGGCTGAGCCCTTCGACAAGCTCAGGACGGCGGCTGTCGAAGCCCATGTCTTTCGACAGGCTCAGGGCCCGGCGCCTCGGGCCCCCCAGCGGCAAACGCCTTGTGGCCGATGTGCTGTGATGTGGGGCATGACTGCGGGCGCCCTCACCAAACTTGGCTACCCGATTGTCGAGCACACCCTGGAAAATGGTCTGCGCGTCATTTCCAGCCCCGACCACATTGCGCCGTCTGTGGCTGTCAACATCTGGTACGACGTCGGTTCCCGAGATGAGGAGCAGGGCCGTACCGGCTTCGCGCATCTCTTCGAGCATGTGATGTTTCAGGGCTCCGCGCATGTGGCATCCGGGCAGCACATTGCGCTGCTCCAAGCGGCCGGCGCCGTCGTTAACGCCACTACGTGGTTCGACCGCACGAACTACTTCGAGACGCTGCCTACCGGCGGGCTGGACTTGGCCCTGTGGTTGGAGGCCGACCGGATGGCAACGCTGTTGGACGCGCTAACCCAGGAAAACTTGGACAACCAGCGCGAGGTCGTCAAGGAAGAGAAGCGGCAGCGCTACGACAACGTGCCGTATGGGGACGTCATGGAGCTTCTCAATACCTTGACCTTCCCGCCAGATCATCCGTACGGACACACCACGATCGGCTCAATGGATGATCTGGATGCGGCCACGCTGGAAGATGTGCACAGCTTCTTCCGACGTCACTACGTGCCGAACAACGCCGTCTTGTCGATCGTCGGTGATGTTGAGCCAGAGGATGCCTTTGAGCGCGCAGAGGTCTATTTCGGCCGCATGCCAGCGGGCAGCAAACCCGGCAAACCGGAAGCCCGGCCAATGGAGCCGCTGTCGGGTATGCCGCGTACGGAAGCCTCGGACAAGGTGCCAGCCGACGCGGTGTACTTCTCTTGGCGGCTTCCGGCGCGTGACAGTCGGGATTTCGATGCTCTCGACCTAGCCTTCAGCATCCTTGGCCATGGCCAGACTTCCCGGCTACACAAACAACTGGTGCGTGGTACCGAGCATGCCGAGGGTACCGGCGCCTCGGCGATGGGTCTGATCGGCGGCAATTCCTTCGGCTTCAGCTATGCCAGAGCTCGCGATGGCGTCAGCCCGGAACAGCTCGAGGAAGAGATGTCGGAGCTGATAGCACAACTGGTCAGTGATGGGCCTACCGACGAGGAGCTACGGCGGGCGAAAGCCCAGTTCGAGCGTCACTGGCTGCACGAGCTGGCGCGAGTCGACTCCCGGGCTGATGCGTTAGGCGAGTACGCGACGCTGCACGGGAGTCCACACTTGATCAACTCCCGGATTGCTGAGATTACTGCGATCGACGAGGAAGACCTGCAAAGCGCCATGCAGCAATGGTTCGGACCAGATCAGCGTGCCACCTTGATCTACCGGCAGGAGGCATCGTGAGGGATTTCCTGCCGCGTCCCGCGATCGCGCCAGCTGTCGTCTGGGCTTTCCCCGCTCCGCAGCGCACTCAGCTAAGCAACGGCATTGAGTTGATGATCTTTGATCTTCCTGGCCAGCACGTCATCTCGGCGCACCTGGTGTTGGACGTCCCGCTCAATGCGGAGCGCCGTGACGTCGAGGGCGTTGCGACGATCTGTGCCAGAACCCTGGACGAGGGGACACTGCGCCACAACGGCGAGGAGTTCGCCGAGTTGTTGGAGACGGAGGGAGCGGGCTTCGGCGTTGATCTTTCGCTGTCGGGGACGCAGATCATTCTCGACGTACCGGCATCGCATCTTGATCGTGCTCTGGAGCTGTTCGCCGAGGCGGTGACCGAGCCATCGCTCGCCGACCGTGACGTCAACCGCCATGTGCAACTCCGGCTGGCCGAGATCGAGCAGGCCTTGGCGAACCCCGCGCAGGCCGCCAGCATCGCCTTCCGGGCCGCAGTCTTCAACGGCAGCAAGCGAGCCGCTCGGATGAACGGCGGTGAGCCTGAGACCGTTAGCCAAGTGACTTCGGATGCGGTCGACGCCTTTCACCATGATCACTTCGGGCCGGCCGGGGCGTCGCTGGTCTTGGCTGGCGACTTCGCCGAGGACCCGATTACCGTAGCTGAGCGCTGCCTCGGATCGTGGCGCAATGATGATCAGCAACGGGTCATGATCGAAGATCCGACACCTGGCCCGCGTCGCGCTGTATTGATCGATAAGCCGGGCGCGGTCCAAGCCGACGTGCGGTTCGGCAGCTTTGGCATCGACCGGCTGGATCCGCGGTGGGCCGCTATCAGCATTGCCTCGTACGCGATGGGTGGCGCATTTCTGTCACGCCTGAACGCTGTGCTCCGAGAGGAGAAGGGCTACACCTACGGCGTACGGATGAACCTGGGACCGCTGCACCGGGGCGGCTCATTCGCCATCCAGGGCTCATATCGCACCGAGGTCGTGGTGGACGCGCTTGCCATCACCCGTGAGTTGATCAACGTTGCTGACGCGCCATTCAGCAGCCAGGAAGTCAGTGACGCCGTCGCATTCTTTACCGGTGTCTCACCGCTGCGGTACGCCACCGCGGAGGGTGTCGCCGATCAGGCCGCCACGCAGGTTCTTGCCGGGCTGCCCGACGACTATGTCGACAGGAGTCTGGCGCTGCTGCGCTCGGTGGCCCCCGAAGACGCCACCGAGGCCTACCGCTCGATCGTTCATCCGGACGAGCTGACACTGGTGGTCGTCGGAGACGCCGAGCGGTTATCAGACCCCATCAGAGCCTTGGGCTTCACCGATCTGGAAGTCAGGCCGCCGGCCCTGGACTAGACCAAGCCGTAACCCGCTCCAACCGGGAAGGCGGGCAGCAGCGCGCTAGCGGCTGAGGGCACAAGGCGAGGAGTAGCAGCGGGCCCGCTCGGGACTTGGATGGGCCTGGCGAGAGCCCACCGCGGCAGCGTCCCGGCGTCAGGGTGTGCCTTGGCTAGGAGGAGCAGCGGATCCGTCCGGGACTTGGACGGGGCCTGGCGGGAGCCCACCGCGCCAGCGGTGGGCGGATGGTTTCCCGAGCGCTCACTGGCCGAGACGCACCGGACGCAACCTCAGCCGCCGAGGGCGCGCAGTGCCCGCTGCACCGCGGCTTGGGCTTCCTCCATCTTCTTCTGATACGTCCCGAGATCCCCACCGGTCAGCGCCTTGTCGGCGGCAGCGAAGGCCGCTTGAGCTTCACTAAGTGCTCTGGAGGCAGCCGGGTTGTCGGGCTTGCCATCACTCGCGGGCGGCTGATCGCTACTCGCGCTCCCCTCGTCGGTACTAGCGCCGGAGCTTCCCTGGAATACCTGGTCCAACGCCTGCTGCAAGGTGTCCCCGATGCCGACCGATTGACCGAATCGAACCACTACGAAACGCAATGCCGGATAGGAACCGGTGCTGCCTTGACGCTGTGTGTAGACCGGCGTCACGTACAGCAGGCCTCCACCCACCGGCAAGGTAAGCAGATTGCCGAAGGTAGCGCTGGCGGCACCCTGGTTCAGGAACGGCCGCAGCCGATCAGCCACAGTCTCGTTCGTCGTCATGGCATTGAACGATTGCCCGGGCCCATCGATTTGGGACGTGTCCGACATCTGCAGGATGCGGATCCGGCCATACTCCGGGCTGCTGGCGTCGGCGTTCACCGCCATATACGAGGCCAGATTGGACCGCTTGAAGGGCACATATGAACTGGTCAAAGAGAAGATCGCGTTGTCATCCCCGGGCCATTTCACCGACAGATAGAACGGCGGTTCCTTGGTTTGGCCGGAGGCGCCGGCCACCGGGTCATTCGGTACGTCCCACAGGCTTGTCTGCTGGTACCAGCTGTCTGGATTGGTCATGTGGTACCGGGCCAGAATCTGCCGTTGCACCTTGAAGAAATCTTGCGGATAACGCAAGTGGTCCAGCAGGTCCTGAGAGATGGCCGACTTCGGTAGCACGATGTTCGGGAAGGCCTGCGACCATGCCTTCAGTACTGGATCTGAGTCATCCCAGGCGTAGAGCTTGACGCTTCCGTCGTAGGCGTCGACGACAGCCTTAACAGAGTTGCGCATGTAGTTGATGTCGTCCTGCGGCTGGGCAACTACGGTGCCACCGGCGCTGGTCTGGGCATCAGAGGTGACCTCATTGAGGTTCACCCGCTCGCTGTTCGGATAGGAGTTCGAGGTCGTGTAACCGTCGACGATCCAGACGATCCTGCCCTCCACAACCGCCGGATAGGTATCGCCGTCAACCTTCAGCCATGGTGCGGCGCCCTGCACTAGTTGCCGCGGCGTGCGGTCATAGACGATCTTGGAAGCCGAGTTGACGCGATCAGAGAGGAGGATGTTGACATCGGCGAACTTGGCGGCGTAGAGCAACCGATTCCATAGGTTGCCGACATTCACCCCACCCTTGCCGGTGTAGGTGTATGTCTTGGGGTTACCGCCCTGGCCACCGCCTGGGGTGTCCAACTCGATCGGTGGTGACCCAGGAGGTGCGCCGACGATGGAGTACTGATCCGGCCGCTGTCCCTGCAATTCGCCGAAGTAGATACGCGGTTCATGCTCCTCGATTTCACCGGTGGGCGGGATGTCCCTGGCGATCCATTCCGGTTCGCCGCCGGGTTGACGCCGGTTTCCGTACGCCGCAACCAGGCCGTAGCCATGGGTGTAAACGGTCTTCCGGTTGTTCCAGTTGTCCTCCACGCCGCTCAGGTCCATTTCCCGGACGGCAACGACGGCATCGGTTTCTCTGCCGTCGATGGTGTAGCGGTCCACGTCGAGGTTTTTCGGAAAGGCGTAGTAGCCGCGCACCTGCTGCAGCTGCTCAAACGTGGGACTGACGACGTTCGGATCAATGAGACGGATACCCGGCAAGGCTTCGGCGTCGGCCCGTAGCTGCCCTGCGGTTGCCGTCGTCTTTGCCGAGTAGTCGGTGATCTCGACTTTGTCGACCCCATACGCGGCTCTGGTCGCTTTGATGTTGTTTTCGATGTAGCTGCGTTCCTTGTCCGGTTCATCCGGCCGTACGCTGAAGTACTGGACCGCGCCGGGATAGACCAATCCGAGCACGATGGCTGAGAGCAACAACAAGATCAGCCCGATGGTCGGGACCATCCAGCGCCGTAGCACGGCATTGGCAAAGAACAGCAGCGCGCAGATTCCCGCAATTATTGCCAAGATCATCTTGGCGGTCACGGTGGCGTTGTCCGCGGTGTAGGAGATGCCGGTGAAGAGGCGGTTGGAGCGTTCGATCGCCAAGGCGTACTGGTCGAACCAGTAGCTGAGACCTTTCACCAGCACTGCCAGGCCGACCAGTATCGACAGATGCGCCTGCGCTGCCCGACTGCCGCCCCGACGGGGGCCGCTGAATCGCAGTCCGCCCATCGTGTAGTGCACGATGGCGGCCACGATGGCGCTGAAGACGAGTGCCGCGAAGGCGAAAGACAAGACGAACCGCCACCACGGATACGAGAAAACGAAGAATCCAACATCTAGCCCGAACTGCGGATCGTTGATGTTGAAAGGTTGCGCGTTTCGCCAGGCGAGGTACTCCAATACGTGGCCACTGGCCGCGCCGCCGGCGAAAAGCCCGAATACGACGCCCGCCGCAACCAGCACCCAGACGAACCTTGATTCCAGCGTCTCGCGATAGCGCTCCAGTAGCGGGCTGCTCGGCGCCTGAACTCCCAGCCGAGGTCGAAGCCGGTACGCAATGGCCGCATTCGCGACGACGCAGGTCGCCATAATCAGGCCGAAAGCCAAGAACAATGCGATTCTGGTCAGCAGCATCTTGCTGAAGACCGAAGCGAAGCCAAAAGAGCCATACCACAAGCGGTCGGTCCACACGCTGGTGAAAATGGCAAATGCGACGATCAAAATCGCGACAATGACCAACGTCGGCAGAATGGCGCTCCGTCGCCGGCCGACCCGCAAGCTGCTCAAACTTATCTCTCCTCAACCGCTCTGGGTCAGATGTGTCGTCTCGGCAACGACCCAACTGGTCCTAGCGGTTCCACCAGTGCTCGTCCTCATGTCAGCGTATGCGGCCCGCTAGGCAGCCCACTGCTGAATTCAGCATCTCCACAGTTCAGCAACGTGGAAGTAGGGCAGGGTCGCCTGACGCGTTGAAAGTCTCAACAGCCTTGATGGCATCAGTCAGCGTGCCCACCTTGATCAAAGCCATCTCGGTACGCACACCCTGCAGGTCTCGGCAATTGCCGGCAGGGACAAAGAACGCCACAGCACCTGCCTTCTCCGCGGCGGCAATCTTTTCCTGGATGCCACCAATGGCCTGGATGTCTCCGGTGGGAGTGATCCTCCCCGTGCCAGCAAGGTGACGGCCAGCTAACAGCGGTCCGTTGGTGATCTTGTCATAGATCGCTAAAGCGAAGACCAGACCAGCGCTGGGTCCACCGATCTGCTGCCCGAGGTCGAAAGAGATGTCCGGCGCGTACCGATACCCGGTGCCCAATGTGATGCCCACCACAGGAACGTCGGACTGGACATTGGATTCGACCGTGGTGACTGAGACATCGGTTTGAACCTTGTTCCGAATAACGACGAACCGCACTTTTTCGCCGATGCTATGGGAGCGGATCTGCTTCGCCACCGCCTCATGATCGGGTGTCTCTATGCCGTCCACGGACACCACCAGGTCTCCTGGCAATAACAGCTCGTGGGCCGGCCCACCGACTGTTACCGAATAGATGGCCGCCATCTCCGTAACGGGCCGACCGTCGGCGCGGAGGGCGGCTACCACGGCGTCGTCCTGCGCTGTTTCCATCATGTCGGCGTCCTCGTTCTCTACGTCCTCTGCCGACTTTCCGGGCGCGTAGACCGCCTCCCGCGGCAACGCGTCGCGATGCGGGAGCCAGTACGCCAGCAACGCTTGTGGCAGGCTGAGCCGAGCGTCGGCCGGGGTGATCGCAACAATGGTCATGTCGAGGCGGCCGGTGGTGGGATAGGTGTCGATGCCCTGCACCTTGATCATCGGCTCCTGGCCGACATTGCCGAGCGTGTCGCGAGTGCCGCCAGGACTCCAGCTCACGAATGGCACCGGAACAACGACGAGCAGTACGGCTAAGCAGATGAACGCTAGTGCCGAGACGAACGCGGTCCAGGTCTGACGGGTCACGGTCTACTCGAACCGGCGCCTAACTGATGGCTGAACTCGACAGACTCAGCTCGTACAGATTCAGCTCGTCCGGGCTCAGCTCGTACGGGCTCAGCTCCTATTTCCTCTTCAGGCAGTCCTACCCACTCAGAATCCCCGGTAATGAAGTGCTGCTCTTTCCAGATTGGCACCTCAGCCTTGACGGTGTTGATCAAATGTGCGCAGCCTGCCAGCGCCTCGCCACGATGTACCGCGCCGACTGCTACAACTACGGCGATGTCGCCGACCTCGAGATGACCCACCCGGTGCTCCACGGCAATGGCTAACACATCGTGCTGATCAGCTGTCTGCTCGGCGCAACGTTGCAACACATCAACCGCGCTGGGGTGCTGGGTGTAGTCGAGCGAGTTGACCTCAGCATCATGATCCCGGTTGCGCACGGTACCCACAAACAATGCGATGCCACCGATCTCCGGTCCTGAAACTAGGCGGAGCGCCTTGGCGACATCGAGCGGAAACTCGCTGATGCCGACCAGTCGGATCTTCGATGGCATGACCCGACCCTATTACCCAGTCCCTAGTACGCCGATCGAGCGCGCCGCTGACCTTGGCGAGCGAGCGAGTCACGCCCCCTTAACAGGGCTGGCGTCCCGCCGAAAAGTCGTCGGCAACGACATCAGTGATCGAATCAGACGTGCCGTCTGTGACCACTCTCGGCTCTCGGATCCGCTGGGAGCGAGCAGAGCAGTCAGAATTGAGCTCTCAGCGATCAGCCCTTCCGCCTTACGGCAGTGGTAGCCGCGTACGGTTGAACTGATTACAGCCCAGCCCGAGCTGCAAGCGTCGGCAGTGCGTAAGCAGCTACCCCGAACCAACCCGTCAAGGAGTCAGTTATGGCCGAGGATCGCACACCAGATCCGGCCGATCAGCCCGACGACGAGAAGACGCCGCCTCCGGATAAGCCAGCGGAGCCATATCGACTTGGTGGCTCGGGGCGCTCAGGTAAGAGCCCTCAGGGCGGCTCCGGAGCTAGTGGCGGGGAGCCCGGCAACCCGTTCGAGGCGTTCTTCTCATCGCTGGCGGGTGGCGACATGAACGCGCTTGCGGCGCAGTTGCAGAGCGCCTTTGCGATGCTTGGCGGTGCCGGCTCGATGTTCACGAGTGGCCCGACAGGTCAAGGCTCCGGGGTGAACTGGGAGGTGACCAAAGACACCGCCCGGAAAACCGTCGCCTCGCTGGGTCCTGACCCGAGCCCGGACGCAGGCCAACAACGTGCCATCACCGACGCAGTGGAGCTCGCAGAGGTTTGGCTGGATCAGGCCACCCCGTTCCCGCGAGTGAGCACCAGCGTGGCCGCCTGGAGCCGTGCGGAGTGGATCGAGCACACGATGCCGGTGTGGCAGCGGCTTGTCGAGCCAGTTGCGGTACACATCGCCGATGCGATGGAAGGCGCGTTGAACTTCGGCGATACCGAGGAGGCTGGCGGCCTACCAGGCATGGCGGGAATGGAACAGATGCTTCGGCCGATGCTACGTACCTCTGGGGCGAGTATGTTCGGACTCCAGCTCGGGCAAGGCCTGGGGCAACTGGCGACCCAGGTAGTCGGCGTAACCGATATCGGCCTACCGCTAAGCGAACCCGGACATGTAGCGCTGCTGCCGACCAACATCAAAGCCTTCGGTGAAGGGCTGGAACAATCGAGCTCCGATGTCACGCTCTATCTGGCGTTGCGGGAATGCGCCCGGCAGCGTCTCTTCGCTTCCGCGGGCTGGCTGCGGGCCCAGATGCTGACCCTCGTCGAGCAGTATGCCAGCGGCATCACCATCGATACCTCCGCATTGGAGCAGGCTGTTGGTCAACTGGACGCCAGCAATCTTGAGGAGCTGAGCTCGTCACTGGAGGGTGGCTTGTTCGAGCCACAGAAGACTCCTGAGCAACTGGCCACCTTAGAACGGCTGGAAACCATGCTGGCTCTGGTGGAGGGTTGGGTGGACGAGGTGGTCACCCAGGCCACCGCGCAATGGATGCCGTCTGCACCTGCCTTGGCCGAGGCGGTACGCAGGGCCCGCGCCGCGGGCGGCCCGGCAGAGGAGACGTTCGCCACGCTCGTGGGACTTGAGTTGCGACCACGACGGATGCGTGATGCGGCCAACCTATGGGCGGCGCTCCGCGACGCTCGCGGGATGGAAGGTCGCGACGCCATCTGGTCGCATCCCGATCTAGTGCCGACATCGGCTGATCTTGACGATCCCTTGGGCTTCGTGGCCGGCGAGGCGCGCTCTGAGGGCGAGGAGACTGCTGACATCGACGCCGCCCTCGAGGAGTTGCTCAAGGGCGAGGGAACTGAAGGCGACGACAATCCGAGCAGCTGAGCCGCGGACAAGCCTGCAGATCAGCTGTAGCCGCACACTCCAGATCTGGCAAGCACCAGATCCTAAACAAGATCAACTGCGACAGCACTACCTTAATCATCTTGCTAGGCGGGCTGACGGCTGGTCCCGGGCGTGTCTGGGCGCACATCTGACCGCGAGCTCATTGATCTGTGCTCCAAACGACGGCAAAGTGCTGTTGACCCTGCACTCCCGTATTGGGCGCTGGCTGCAAACCGGTGGTCACATCGAAGCGATCGATGCCACCCTGGAAGATGCGGCGGTTCGTGAGGCGCAGGAAGAAAGTGGATTATCCGATCTTGCACTCGAATCAAGTCCGCTGCTGCTTTCCAAACACGAGGTGCCCTGCGGCAGCGTACGGCCCACCTATCACCTCGATGTGCAATACCTGGTGATCACGGATCAAATGGTCGGCCCCAAGATCGGCGCCGAGTCCATCGATGTGCGGTGGTTTGCTCATGATCAACTTCCAGAAGTGGACAATTCGGTGCTTGCATTGGTGCGTGCTGCTGGCGTACAGCTCGGGTGGCAGTGACACCAGCGAGGTTGATGCGTACCCGTACCAGGAGTTGTCATTTCACCACAGCGTCGACGGTTGCTGATCTCAATCCGACACGCCCCTGATCGATGGTGCGGTAAATCGTTGATTCCCCGACGCTGAACAGTTCGCCCGGCTCTCGGCTTAAAAGTGGGTCAGTACCTCATAGACGTCGACACTTTCCACTTGCATCCAGGGTGGTCTGGGTGCGGTGCTTACCGGCTCCAAAGCAGATCTCGCGGCATCTTCGCTTTCGAAGACCATGACATCAACGTCGCGCCTGCCATGTCCGTCATCCAGAAACCGGAAACGATCCCCAGGGCCTGCCGGACGCGCGGCAGGACGTTCGCCTGGACGTGTTGTCCGCTTGTGTTGATCTGATGCTGTGCTCTGCAGCGGTTCACGACCTTCTCGTACGGGAACGGAGCTGGGAACCGGACCACTACCGAGATTGGCTCGCAAGCGCCTTGAAGCGTGAGCTCCTTCAGGAACCGGCGTAAATGCCAGCCTTGCCGATGGTTTGTGATAGTTCCTCAGTTGCCGGTTAGCGATTGAGTGGCCAGAAGCGCCCGCGTCTCGTCCCAGCCCTCCAGACCGGTATCCAGCCGTGCGAGATCTGCTGGTGTGCGCAGTCGGTGCCAAGTGGGTGTGAGCGTACACCGGCTTCGACGGGGTGCCATAGCGCTGAGCCGACCGAATGGATTTTGATCAAGGTCGAACGCATCATCGGGCATCCAGTCGGCGATGGGCAGCGATACCCCGATCGCTGCGCAGCCGCTTCCACCACGCTCGGGTGCAATCCCGATGTCGCTGCGATGGAGCACCTTAAACAACTTCGCCAGTACCAGCCCCGGCAGGTCTGGAACGTCGGCCGGCACCACAACAAGCTCGTCAGCTTCGCCACTCAGCTGATGCGCCAATGTGGGCACCGGGATGTCGGCCGGAAGATGCAGTGCACCTGGCCATAGCAGCTCGCCGGCTGAGGCGGGGCCAGCGATGCCGGATCGAACGTCCATCAGATCCGCCACCACCTCGTAGGAATCAGCCAGGCATGCGACGGCAAAAGCGTCCGGATTAAGGCCTTTGGGCGTCGCAGGGGCAGCGCTGTAGCGAGCCAGAACAACTGCCACTCGTCGACGAGCCGCTAACTCAGTCGACATCGGATTCCTCAGCTTGCCGGCCTTGTCCAGCGATGAAGCCCTCTAGGTAGCCCTTCGCCTTTTCGGCCGCTGGATATCGGCCAACAAGGTCCCAAAAGCGAGCCGAGTGCGAGGGCTCAATCAGGTGCGCAAGCTCGTGAAGCAGTACGTAGTCAACGACCCAGGCCGGCATCGGCTGCAAGCGATGCGAGAGCCTGATGAGGCCAGTGTTCGGCGTACAGGAGCCCCAGCGCTGTTGCTGGTTGGTGACCCAGAAAACGCCGGCTGGCTCTGGCATGTGAGCCACGGCAGGCGCAAGGTACGCCGCTGCAAGATGGTACGCACGCGCAACCAGTTCCTCATCCCCGCGCGGCGCTGACGCGCGTTCCTCTCGCGCCAGAAGCTTTTGAACCAAGTCGTGGACATACGTGTGCTCGTCAGCTTTCGACATGCGTTGCGGGATCAGCACAACGATGGTGTCGCGCTCTCGGTACGCGGTCACGGTCCGGGTGCGACGGCTGCTTCGGCGCACCTCCACTCGGGGGCCGGATCCAGTACTCGCAGTCCGACCGACTTCAATGTGGCTCGGCTGCCGGGTGCGGCGGCCTTGCCGCTTCTTCCCCTCTGGCTCGGGTAGCGGCAGTCGTGGCTGATTCACGATGTCCTCCCTCGCGATGGCACGAGCCAACCTACCCGCCGCCGCTGGCCGAATTGGGCATTGACAAGCCGGCTGCTAGCAGCAAAAGCCTGAATCAGCAGTTGAGAGTCGGACATATATAGCGAGACAAATTAGAGCAGACCAGTGCTCTCACAGGTTTCCACATGGATTCCACCGTGTCCCGATCTCGCTCCGACTTTGGTCCACAAGGCAAGAGCGAGCAGTACACATCGTTTCCACACAGCTGTCCACATTCGGTGGAAAGTGGAATTTTTGGAACCGTTTGACGGCGGCTGCGGCCGCGGATAGCGTTCCGAGCACGAAACCTCCAGATGGTCGGCACGCTCGCAGGGGAAGGCTAGCGATCCCGATGTCCCTGGAGGTTTCGTCTTTACTTTGCGTAGTTGTTTTTGGCAGTCTGCCAGCGCTCCGAGCACGCTCGCGTAGAGTTACGGGCGTCCAAGCGGTATGGCATTGGTCGCGATAGCGGTCGCCCGTCTAGGTTTGACCCGGCACGCGGTTGATGTGGAAGGCGCGAGGTCCCGCAGCTGTGGCCAGGTGCGGAGGAACTTAGAACAGGAGAAGTCATGGCGGAGACGTACAGCGGCGAGTTCTATTGCGTGAAGTGCAAGGCAAAGCGTGAGGCCTCGGGCGAAGTGCACGTCAACGACAAGGGCACCCGCATGGCGAAGGCCAAGTGTCCGGTGTGCGGTACCAACCTCAACCGCATTCTTGGCAGGGTCTAGCCCAGCCACCTACAGAGCAACTGATCAGGGACGGTCTCGGCCGTCCCTGATTGCACGTCTGAGCGAGCTCGCATAAGTTATCGAGCCTGTTGCGTGGCGGCGAGCGTCGGGTAGGGAGGGCGACGGATCCTGTCTGGACGAACAAGCGAGTACGACCCTTGTGAACCCCTCAAGTTATGCATCAAGGCGTCGTGCGAGCACGGGAGGAAGACAGGATCTGTGGAGCCCGACCGGGCGCGAGCCGGCAAGACCAAAAGGCTTGTGGATAGCGCGGGCGCCCGCGCCAGCTGACCACAAACTGGCTCGGTGAGCTTGCTTCAGTCCCCATCCACATCCCATGCGCGGTTTGAGCATCCGCAACTCGCGCCGTACGCACCGGTGATTCAACGAGCTGATGACGAGATTCAAGTTGGTATCGACCCCGCCAACGCGCTTGTCTTCCGCGGCTCCGGTTTCGGCGCGCTGCTCGGTCTACTGAACGGCTCTCATCCGACCAGCGCCGTTGTTCGCGCCGGCCGAGCCGCCGGACTGACCATTGACCAGGTCATCGGGGCGCTGGACGCACTTAACGCTGCCGGCCTGCTCACCGAACGCGATGCGGCTTCCTACGCAGACTCCCTGGCGTCATCGCGACTGCGACTCATCGGTGCTGGCAGTATCGGCTCTCAGCTAGCTCGGCTGCTGATTGCGAGCGGGGTCGGCACTCTGTACGTCTACGACTCCGAGCGGCCCGACTCTGCGTTGTATCCCGCTGCTGGCGTGCTGCCTTCCCGCGCCGAGGCGCTACGCGCGGCGCTCCCGGATGTTGCCACGACGATCGCCACAGTGAGCCATTGGTCAAAGCCTGAAGCGGCTCGACTGGATCTGACCATCATCGCCTGTGACCGGCCGGAGCCTGATCGAGTGATCACTGATTATCTGATCCGCAGTGATCAGCCGCATTTGTTGGTGCGCTGTTGCGGCAACAGTGTCAGCGTTGGGCCGTTGGTGGTCCCTGGCCAGACCTCCTGCCTGCGTTGTGCGGATCTAGCACGCAGTGATGCCGATGCGCAGTGGTCGAATGTTTTGCGGCAGCTCACGCGTCTACAAATTCAGTCACCGCCAGCATTGCTTGCTTGGGCCGCGGCTACCGCCGCCGCACAGACGCTGGCATTCCTGCACGGCGAGCTACCCGAGTCCGCCGGTTCGACCCTAGAACTTGGCTGGCCCGATTTCGTAACCCGGCTGCGTCACTGGCCAGCTCACGGCAGTTGTGGCTGTGGTTGGCTGAGCCATACAGAATGGGGGCCATGAGCGACCAGCCGGCCAAGCCGACCAATGGCGCGGAACGGCATCTGGCCGGCGCCATGGACGGCAATTCGCTGGCCCGCTCCGCATTCCGCCGAGGCGCAAAACTGGCCTCGCTGCCACTGGGCTTCGCGGGTCGCGCGACTCTCGGACTAGGCAAGCGCTTGGGCGGGGCTCCTGCCGAAGAGGTCAGTGAGCAGCTGCAACAGCGCGCGGCCGAGCAACTCTTCCGGGTACTCGGCGAGCTCAAGGGCGGGGCAATGAAGTTCGGCCAAGCCTTGAGCTTGTTCGAGTCGGTGCTGCCTGAGGACGTTGCGGCTCCGTATCGGGCGCATCTGTCGCGCCTCCAAGACGCCGCACCGCCAATGCCAACATCAAGGGTGCACGCCGTATTGGCCCGTGAGTTCGGTCCAAACTGGCGGAAGTCATTCAGTGATTTCGATCCGCTGCCGGCGGCGGCCGCGTCAATCGGGCAAGTCCACCAGGCCACCTGGTCTGACGGACGTACCGTTGCGGTGAAGGTTCAGTATCCCGGAGCCGACGAGGCCCTACGCTCCGACCTGCGGCAGATCGGGCGGCTCTCTAAGGTCTTCGCTCCGCTGGCCGGTGGCATGGATGTAAGCGCTCTGGTGGATGAGCTCACCGCCCGCGTAACCGAAGAGCTCGATTACACCCTTGAGGCAAGCTCACAACAGCAGGCCGCGGAGGGGTTTGCCGGCAGCCACGAGTTTTACGTACCGCCGGTGTTGGCAAGCACGCCGAACGTGATGGTAAGTGAGTGGGTCGAGGGTGCACCGCTCTCCTCAGCGGCGAACTTGTCGGCGAAGAAGCGCAACGCGGCTGCGCTGCGATATGTGCGGTTCTTGTTTGCTGGACCGAGCGTTGTTGGGCTGTTGCACGCAGATCCCCACCCGGGAAATTTCAAGCTCATCAAGGACGGCAGGCTCGGCGTCGTCGATTTCGGCCTGGTTGCGCGTATGCCTGACGGTCTGCCATCGGCCATGGGTCGGATTCTGAGGATTGCCCAACAAGGTGATGCCCATCGAGTCGCCGAAGGGTTGCGCGAGGAGGGGTTCGTCGCCTCCGACATTGACGCGGAGGATCTTCTCGACTACTTGAATCCGTTCGTGGAACCGGCCGCGGTACCAGAGTTTCAGTTCAACCGCGACTGGATGCGTGAGCAGTTCATTCGGGTACGGGATCCCCATGCCTCAGGCGGGGTAGCGATGAAGCTGAATCTGCCACCGAGCTACCTGCTCATTCATCGGGTTTGGCTGGGAGGTCTGGCCGTCCTTTCCCAACTCAACGCCCGAGCAGCCTTCGGCGAGGTGCTTGAAGAGTTCCTGCCCGGCTATATGGACGACTGAAGCGTCGGGGCAGTTTCCGAAGTTGCGGCTTGCACCATCAATGCGCGGCACAGCGTGGGGGCTAGGTCGCGGGCACGCGCTTGGCTTGGGGGAGCCAGGACTCCACGGTCGACCCGAAGGGGAGCCTCAAAACTGTGCCGCAAATTGATGGTGCAAGCCGCCTTCTTAGCTGCCAGCGTGGTAACCCGCGAGCAGCTCACAGACAGCGTTGATGGTATCGGCACATCGACCCGTGTTAGGGGAGAATCGCCGTAATTTCTTGCGTCGACGTGTCCCGTTGGGGTCATGCCGCGGCCTCGTCCTTCGCCGCTGGAGCGAATGGCTCAGCGACCGGGTACTTCCGGGGACGGCCTCTGGGCCGTTTGTGGGCGACGACTACACCGGCCACAAACAGCTCTCCGCCCCAGACGCCCCAGGGCTCCCGCCGCTTCAGTGCACCAGCCAGGCACGCTTCCCGGACTGGGCAGTCCAGGCACAAAGCCTTGGCCACCTCCACATCGGCAGGGGTCTCAGCGAAGAACAGGTCCGGATCCACCAATCGACAGGGCAATTCGGTGATGCCCAGCCGCCGCCTCCGGCGAACGACCATCGGGCCACCTCCTGCGTCATACATGTCGGCCTACTTTTCTGATCATGAGGTGCCCTGGCCCAGTCGAATGGGCATTGAGCTCCTCGAATCTGGCCGGGAAACACGAAGGCCGTGATTCCCGGTTCTGGGAGCCACGGCCCTGGAGGCGGTCGGTGTGAATTACACCGGCGGACTACAGGAAGGTGGTCCCATCTGGGTGAAGAACTTGTTATCGGTGACGTCGTATGCGCCGAATCCGGCGCTACGTCCGCCTTGAGTCGCGGCTGCCATGAGCGTGCGCTGAGGGCAGATTTCACCCTTGCCACGCCAGTTCCACACCGTCGGAGTACGTGGCCTGCCGTGGGCGAGCACCGCGGCGGTTGGCATACCCGACATGAGCACACGCGAGGACTGGAGTTCGGGCATGGTCAGCACAACTGTGCGTGCGTCGATGGTTTGGGCACTGGTGTTGCTGCTGTCCACCGCACTCCTCCTCTCATGCATCCAGGCTGGCGATGGGCGGCCTTATGCCCGAGCCGAGCATTAAGGTCCTCGTCAACCCTAGGGGAGTATCTCGAATCGATGCAAACACTTTTTTGTCAGACGGGCGAATCACGAAGATGCTCTCGTACGATCAGACCCGCTTGCGATGATCGCCAGCACGTGTTCGCCGTACTTCTCTGCCTTGGTCCGGCCCAGGCCTTGCACCTTGGTCAGATCCGCGATACTCCGGGGTCGCGCTTCGGCGATGGCGATCAAGGTGGCATCGGTGAACACGCAGTAAGCCGGCAGTTTCTGATCAGCCGCCTCCTGACGTCGCCATTCGCGCAGCATGGCCATGGTGTGTTCGTCATAGGTAGCCGGGCACCCGAGATGTCGGCCGATCTTGCGTTCGGCGGCTTCGGTCAGTGATCGGCCGCAGGACCGGCAATGCAGCGAGAGGGCCGAGTGACGGTTACGTCGCGCCGATCGCTGCCGGTCGGCCGGTGCCGCAAAGGAATCCGGCAGCACGGGCTGCAGGAAGCGCGATGGCGTACGGGCGTGACCATTGCCATTTCGGGTTCTAGACCAAGAGACCCGGAGCAGCCGCCGGGCGCGTGTTACGCCGACATAGAGCAGTCGCTGTTCCTCGCTGATCTGCTCGGGCGAGGTAGCGAGGACAAAGGGAAGCGATCCCTCGTGGATCCCTAGCAGCGCAACTGCATCCCACTCCAAGCCCTTTGCCGAGTGCAGGGTGCTGACTGTGACGCCTTGGGCGGCCGGTACGTGCTGTGCCTCGGCGCGCCGGTCGAGCTCGGCCGAGACGGCCTCCACGGTGAGCGGCTGCCAAGAGTCGTCCCTCGAAGCGGCAACGGAGTCGGCCTCAGTCTGCAGATCCTCGGCGACGCTGAGCAAGGCGGCCAGCGATTCCCAGCGTTCTCGTAACGCACCGCCGCCTTCCGGCGGCTGTTCGGTCCAGCCCAAGGCGACCAGCACCTCCTTCATCTGTTCCACTGCACTCCCCTGCTCCGCGCCGGTCATGTCGCGTGCCTTGGTTCGCAGCGTTAGCAGCGTCTGGCGTACTTCGGGCCGTTCGTAGAAGCGCTCGCCACCCCGTACCAGATAAGGAATATTGCGATCGGCCAACGCCTGCTCGATGGGAGGTGACTGTGCGTTGATGCGGAAGAGCACGGCCATGCCCCGGAAATCCACACCCGCCGCGGCTTGCTTCGTCAGCCAGTCGGCGACGCCAGCCGCCTCGGCCGACTCGTCCGGTGATTCGACGAATTCCACCTCCGGCCCGGCAGGTTGTTGCGCTTGTAGGGTGACCGGGCGAAATCCACCTCGGCTGGCATCGCCATTGGGCCCACTATTGGGCACGGCCATGATCGAATTGGCACAGCGAACAACCTGCGGCGTGGATCGGTAGTCGCGTACCAGCCGGATCACGGTCGCGTTGGGAAACCGTTGGCCGAAGCCGGTGAGGTAGCCAGCCTGCGCACCGGCGAAGGAGTGGATGGTTTGCGCTGGATCGCCGACAACGCAAAGCTCAGCCCGGTCGCCACGCCACAGATTCAGCAAGGCTTCTTGTAGCGGGCTCACGTCCTGGTACTCATCAACCACCAGGTGCCGGTAGGTCCGGCGGATGGTGTCGGCAATCTCAGGGTGCTCCGACATCAGTGCCGCAGCGCAGAGCAGGATGTCTTCGAAGTCAATGCGGCTACGGTCGCGCTTGGCTTTTTCATACGCCGCGAAGACCCGCGAAACCGTCTCGGGGTCATAGGAGGCTAGCTGGCGGTTATGTTGGGCGGCCAATCGCGGATAGTCCTCGGCACTGACGTTGCTGACCTTCGACCAGGAGATCTCAGAGATCAGATCTCGAAGCCCGGGCGTGTCCACCCTGACGCGGAGCCGGCCCGCCGCCTCGGCAACTAAGCCCATCCGGTTGTCCAGCACTTGCGGCAGGTCGCCGCCGTAGACCCGGGGCCAGAAGTACTGCACCTGCCGCAGCGCGGCGGAATGAAACGTCCGAGCTTGTACGCCATATGCGCCCAGTTGCTGCAGCCGGGCTCTGAGCTCACCGGCCGCACGGGTCGTAAAGGTGACTGCCAGCACCGACGTCGGGTTATAGGTCCCAGTGGCAACGCCGTATGCGATCCGGTATGTGATGGCCCGGGTCTTTCCGGTACCGGCTCCAGCTATGACCGCGACTGGTCCGGTCAGCGCTATCGCGACCTGACGCTGCTCAGGGTCAAGATCATCCAGCAGTGCGTCTGGCGACACTCGGGATCTGGTCGATGCTGCGGGCACACCGACACCATAAGGTCCCACACCGACGATCCTCTGGCTGCGCGCTCGCTAAAGGGGTCCGAGATCGGTCGGCATCTCAGCCGGCAAGCGGGAGACGAGTGCGATCTCGGTAAGGGCCGAGTCGCGATGCATTACACGCCGCCGACCCGGTCACTACCGAAAAGGGGCCATCAAGGACGCGACTTCATCGCAATTCTTGTCGTTTCTGACCACTTTGGTCTGCGGCTGGATTTGGGTGCGGCGGGGTCGCGCGCTAGCGTCGGTGACGGAGGCGTTCCCGCGGGAACGTCTCCGCTTTTTGTTTCCGAACTCTGACAACACAGAGTTGGGCAAAGGCGCGCGAGCTGTCAGTCACCCGCCTTAGTGTTGACCGCGACCATGACGCTCTACCTCCATCGAGCCGAGCGTGCGGACCGATTGGTCACTGCTCTCGGGGATCTACTCAGTACTCCGCTGCCTGATCCGTTTGCCACGGAGATCATCAGCGTGCCAACGCGGGGTGTGGAGCGCTGGCTGTCCCAGGGGCTGGCGCAGCGGCTTGGAGCCACGCCCGGACGCACCGACGGCGTCTGTGTGGGCGTCTTGTTTCCCTCACCTCGGCAACTGGTGGCGCGGGCGCTGGCTGGCAGCGTGGATGGGGAGGACGTCGACCCATGGCAGCCTCACCGTGCCGTCTGGCCGCTGCTTCGAGTCATCGACCGCTCTGGCGGTGAGTCGTGGGCTGCTGTGTTGTGGCATTACCTCGGCGGGAGTGCGAGCTCCAGTGAGTGGGACGGCGTCCGTGCTGGACGGCGTTGGTCGACGGCCCGGCATCTCGCCGAGCTTTTCGCCAGATACGCGGCGGTTAGGCCGACCATGATCAACAGCTGGTCTAAAGGGCGTGATGTTGACGCCTCAGGTTCACCGCTGCCAGACGACAAAGCTTGGCAGGCAGAGCTGTGGCGGCGGTTACGCAATGAGCTTGGTATGCCGGGTCCGGCAGAGCGGCTTGATACTGCGTTGGCTAGGCTCCGGCACGAGCCGGAGAGCAGTGATCTCCCGGAACGGTTGTCGGTGTTCGGCGCCACTCGGTTGGACCATGATCACCTACTGGTACTGTCCGCGCTTGCTGATCATCGCGCTGTGCATCTGTGGCTGGCGCATCCCTCCCCCACACTCTGGGGTGGTGTGAAAGCAGCTGCCCAGTGCAATGGACTCGGTTCGCAGGCAGTGCGGCGCTCCGATGACACGACTGAGGCCTTGGTTCGCCATCCGCTTCTGGCGTATCTAGGGCGTGACGTACGCGAACTGCAACTCGCCTTGAGCAAGATCAACCCGGACGCCGCTGATGTGCATCATGCGGCACTTGAGTCGACCCGGCCCACCACTTTGCTTGGCTGGCTGCAAGCTGACGTCGCGGTAAACCGAGCGCCACGGCCACAACCCGAGCGGCCCGTGCTTCGCAATGACGACAGGAGCGTGCAGTTCCACGCCAGCCACGGCGCTGATCGTCAGGTGGAGGTGCTGCGGGAGGTGTTAGTCGGCCTGCTTGCCGACGATGCCACGCTCGAGCCGCGGGACATCGTCGTCATGTGCCCCGACATTGAGAAGTTCGCGCCCTTGATCGCCGCCTCATTCGGTCTGGACACTCCAGAGACGCCAGCCGAGCATCCCGGCCATCGGTTACGGGTAAGGCTTGCCGACCGATCATTGCGACAGCTGAACCCGCTGCTGGCTCTGGTCAGCCGTCTGGTCGCCCTCGCCGACTCCCGAGTTGGTTCCAGCGCGCTGCTGGATCTGTGCGCCACGCCACCGGTGGCGCGCAAGTTCGGCTTTAGTCAGGACCACTTGGAGCGGCTCCATGATTTGGTGCCGCGCGCAGGGGTTCGTTGGGGGCTCGACGCCGCGCATCGCGGCCGGTTCCAGATGGGTGAGTTTCGTCAGAACACCTGGGTGGCGGGCCTCGAGCGGCTGCTGCTCGGGGTGACGATGGATGAGACAGGTCAGCATTTCATCGGTACCACTCTGCCGCTGGACGATGTCGACGCTGGTGATGTTGATCTTGTCGGCCGGCTTGCAGAGCTAGTGGCACGGGTCAACAGGCTGACCACCGCGTGCCACACGACGCAGCCTCTCAGCGCCTGGGTGGAGCTCTTCAAGCAGGCGATTGAGTTGTTGGCGTCGGTGCCGGCCACCGAGGCTTGGCAGCTCAACCATGCCTACCACGAACTTGGTGATCTTGCTCTGGGAACTGATCAAGCTGGCGATCTTCCGCTGAGTTTGGCCGAAGTATCGGCATTGTTGAGCGAGGCATTCCAGGGACGCGCGAGCCGAGCAAACTTTCGCACCGGAACACTGACGGTCTGCACGATGCTGCCCATGCGATCGGTACCGCATCGGGTGGTGTGCCTACTCGGAGTCGACGACGGCGTTTTTCCACGAAGACCGGCACCCGACGGCGACAACATCGTCAGCGATGAGGAGTGGATCGGCGACCACGACGTACGCAGCGAAGATCGCCAGCTGCTGCTGGATGCGATCATGTCGGCACGCGAGCGGTTGGTGGTGATCTTTGCCGGCTCAGATCCGCGTTCCGGAGCCGAGATTCCGCCTGCGGTTCCGATCGGAGAACTGCTCGATGCCCTGGATGCTACGGCGCGTACCGAGGATGGTACGGCGCTCCGGACCAAGATCATCACGCGCCACCCGTTGCAGCCTTTCGACGCCTCCAATTTCGCACCCAGCGGACTCGGCTCCCGGGACCGGTTCAGCTTCGATCGTGCCGGGCTGCGGGCATTACGCGCCGCCTCGGGCGAGCGTCGGCCAGCCGTGCCAATCTTCGGGCATCACCCGTTACCCGATCGTGAGGATGACGGACTGGTCAGCCTGAACGATCTCGTCCGGTTCTACAACCATCCAATCCGGGCGCTGATGTCTGACAGGGCTGGACTTTCGATCATCCGGCCCGATGAGTCTCCCGACGAACAGATTCCGGTCAGTCTTAACGGTCTGGATGCCTGGAGCATCGGAGACCGATTACTGCGGCTGCGCATCGCTGGTCACCGGCCCGAGGCGCTGACCGCCGCCGAGTGGAGGCGTGGCTACCTGCCGCCACAAGCTCTAGGACAGCGCGTCATCCGCGAGATCAACAGTCAGGTTGAGCAATTGGTGACGACTGCGCAGCCATTCCTTACCGATCAACCGGCCCAGTACGAGATATTGGCCGAGATTGGTGGCGGGCGGCTCACCGGAACCGTAAGCGGCGTGATCAGTGACTGCATCGTGCATGTCAGCTACTCCAAGCTGGCTGCCAAGCACCGGCTGCAGGCCTGGCTTGAGTTGCTGGCGCTGACCGTGACCGAGCCAGACCGGGCCTGGCAAGCCGTGACGATTGGCCGCGGAGGATGCTCACGTCTGGGCTCTGTGGATGCCACCTGGGCGGCTAGGGTCCTATCCGACCTGATCGATCTGCGAGCAACGGGACTCTGCGAGCCAATTCCCTTCAGCACCAAGACCTCAGCCGAGTACGCGGCCCTCCGCTTCCGCGACCGACAGCCCCAGCTGTATCGAAGACAGCTGGAAAGGCTTTGGGCCGATGACTTGGACGAGGCGTACGAGCGGTTCTTCGGCAAAAGCTTCGACTCTCTACTGGCCCGCCCGTCAATCTCCAGTGAGGAACGTGGCAGTCTTACCGAGCCGAGCCGGTTCGGGACACTAGCACGACGAGTCTTTCAGCCACTGCTGTCAGTCGAGGAGCTGCGATGAGCAGCGATCCTCCTGCTTTTGATATCTGCGGCGAGCTGCCGACCGGAACGACCGTGCTAGAGGCCAGCGCCGGCACCGGCAAGACGTACACCATCGCGGCCCTCACAGCCCGTGCCGTCGCTGAGGGCGCAGCTGAGCTGAACCAGCTGCTGCTCGTCACCTTCGGGCGAATGGCGACCAACGAGCTCAGGCTCCGGGTCCGCGAACATTTGGTTGCGGCGCAGAGGTGTCTGGACGATGCGATCGGGCAAGGCATCCCGGCCAGGCCACTCAGCGAGCTGCAGTCGATGATCACCAGCGGCGACCCGGAGGAGCTTGCCCGCCGTCGCGACCGAGTGGCGCGAGCGCTAGCGGAGTTCGACGCCGCCACGATTGCCACGACGCATGAGTTCTGCCTCCAGATGCTGGATGGCCTAGGGGTCCTCGGTGATCGGGAACCACATGCCACCGTCGTAGAGCATCTGACTGATCTGACGCGCGAGGTGACGACCGACCTCTACCTGCAGCGTTACGCGACGAGTGGGTCGCCGCCGATGAATTACGACGAGGCATTGCAGATTGCAAATCAGGCGGTCGAGGCTGTCCATGCTCGGCTGGTGCCTAGCGGCCTTGATCCCAACGATCCGACAGGGAGTTGGGAGCGGGTAACATTCGCGACCGCTGTGCGGCTGGAGGTGGAACGCCGCAAGCGGGCCGCCAACCTCTTCACTTACGACGACATGCTGACCAGGCTGCGTGACGCACTTGCCGACTCCACGCATGGAGCGGCAGCAGTCGACCGTCTCCGGCGGCGCTACCGCATCGTCATGGTCGATGAGTTCCAAGACACCGACCCCATCCAGTGGGAGATTTTGCGCCGGGCCTTCCACGGGCACTGCACGTTGATCTTGATCGGCGACCCGAAACAAGCTATCTATGCGTTCCGCGGTGCTGATGTCTTCAGCTATCTGGATGCGGTGCAGCAGGCCGACCAGGTCAAGACTTTGTCCATCAACCGTCGCAGCGACCAGGCCTTAGTCCATGCGCTGCAGGTGCTGATGGGCGACGCCGCCTTGGGCGATGAACGAATCGCGGTACGACCAGTGACGGCCCAGCATCAGCAACGCCGGCTGACGCCGCCCGCGGGCAGGCTTGACATCGCAGCGCCCATTCGGTTGCGCCTCATGCCACATTCCGCTGATACCGAGAAAGTCCCAAGTGTGACGGCCATCCGGCCTCAGATTGCCGATGATCTGGTGGCTGACATCACCGCACTGCTGGCTTCGGGCACACAACTGCTCGACGACCAGTGTCCTCGGCCGCTGGTGCCATCCGACATTGCCGTTTTGGTACGTAAAAACGAACGCGGTGAGGCGATTCGGGATTGTCTGGTCAGCGCTGGCGTACCGGCTGTCATGTATGGCGCCAACTCGGTCTTCGCCTCCCCGATGGCGCAGGACTGGCTGACGCTGCTTCTCGCCCTGGAACAAACCCGGCAACAAACAGTCCGGCAGGCTGCGCTGACCTGCTTCTTTGGCTGGACTTTCGCCCGACTGGCCGCCGCCAGCGAAGAGTCGTTGATTGAGCTCACCCAGCGCGTCCGCTGGTGGAGCAAGGTGTTAGAAAGCCGCGGCGTCGCTGCCTTGCTTGAGACTGCGACCACCGAGGAAGGAATTCCCGAACGTTTACTGAGCCTGCGCGGTGGGGAACGTCTGCTAACCGACCTCCGGCACCTCGGCCAAAGCTTGCATGCGGCAATGACCTCCTCCCAACTGGGCGTCGGTGCCCTCGTCGAGTGGCTGCGAGCCCGGATCTCCGAAGCGCACTACAGCGGCATGTCTGAGGTCACCCGGAGGCTAGAGACAGATGCCAAAGCCGTGACGATCTTGACAGTGCATCGCAGCAAGGGATTGGAGTTTCCGATCGTCTACCTGCCCGAGGCTTGGGATCGACACGTCAATGGCTCAGATGACGGTCGGATCCTGAGGCTGCACGAGCCGACCGCTGCTAGCAACGGCGAATGCGTACTCGATGTTGGTGGCCGGTACGGTCCTGGGAGACCCGAGCGGTTCTCTCGGTATCGCGACGAGGAGTCCGGAGAGGACCTGCGGCTGCTCTATGTCGCGCTCACTCGAGCGAAGTGTCAGGTCGTGACGTGGTGGGCGCCATCTGTCAACACACCGGCATCGGCGTTACAACGCTTTGCATCCCGGCAATCCGGCGATCCACCAACCCCGCGACCGTCCTACCCGCTGAACGGCGATCCCTTCACCGGTCGTGATCTTGGTCCGGGATTCTGCTTTGAGGAAATGACTCCGCGCACCTTGATCGAGTGGCGACCCAGCCCCGAGGCCCCGCCGGCACTCAACGTTCGCAGTTTCGCTCGCGAGCTCGATCTGATCTGGCGCCGGACCTCGTACTCGGCGATCACCGCAGCTGCGCACGGCGCCGAGACACCGGTGCCAACCGTTGGCAGCGAGCCTGATCTCAAACGCGAAGACGACGAAACTGCTCCCATCACCCCTGCTCCCATCGCCACAGCGCCCATCGCAGCCGAACGGGTAGGCGGCCTGGCTGCGAACGGTCTTGCTGAACCCTCCCCGATGCACCATTTGCCGTCTGGTGCTGAATTCGGAACAGCCGTGCACGCGGTGTTTGAGCGCGTGGATCCGAGCGCCCCTGATCTGTACGCCGCGCTCCATCAAGGCTGTGCCGCGACAGTGGCGCAAGGTCCGACCGGCACGATGACCGCTGACGATTTGGCCAGCGCGCTGCTTCCAGCCTTCCGGACCCCGCTTGGACCGCTAGCCGATGAACAGCGGCTTTGTGACATTCCTCCCCACGACCGGCTGGCTGAGCTGGGCTTCGAATACCCGCTGTCCGGCGGCGATACAACGAATGCCGAAATCACCTTGTCCATGGTCGGCCCGCTGCTGCGCCGTCACCTCGATCTATCGGATCCGCTGAACTCCTATCCCGACCAGCTCGATGACCCCGCGCTGGCTACCCAGATCCTGCGCGGCTACCTCACCGGAAGTATCGATGCTGTGTTGCGAATCCGGGCCGACGGCCGGCAATCGCGTTACCTGGTTGTGGACTACAAGACGAACTGGTTGGGCGGTCTCGACGGCGAGGTGCTGAAGGTCGGCGATTACGCACCAGCCCGAATGGCGCAGGCCATGATGAGCGCGCATTACCCGCTGCAGGCGTTGCTCTACGCCGTGGCACTGCATCGCATGCTGCGGTGGCGGCAGCCGTCGTACGATCCCGCTGTTCATTTGGGCGGAGTGCTCTATCTCTTTGTACGCGGTATGGCCGGGCCGGCTACCCCGCGAGTCAAGGGAGTGCCTTGCGGGGTCTTTGGCTGGCGTCCGCCACCTTCGCTGGTCGTCGAGCTGTCTGAGCTGCTTGATGGAGTATCGCCATGACGACTGACCTGCGTACTGAGCTTGTCGACGGACGCCCTGAGCCCGGCAACTTGGGCCCTGAGCCCGGCAACTTGGGCCCTGAGCTACACACCTTGCGCCCTGAGCTCGTCGAAGGGCGCGCTTCGACAAGCGGCGTCCTGAGCCTGACGAAGGGCTCAGCGCGCATGTCCCTCATTGTGCAGTCGGTATCTGGCCTGCTGTCGATCTTCAACCAGACCGGCATCCTCAATCCCGCCGACGTTCACACCGCGGAAACCGTCTGCAGGATTGGCCGGGAACCAGACGAGAAGGTCAAGCTCGCCCTCGCCTTGACGGTCCGGGCACTCCGTAATGGATCGGTCTGCATCGACCTCCGTACTGTCCGGACTACCGCCTTTGATGAGACGGAGGCAGCGATTGATCTTGCCGCGTTGCCCTGGCCCGAACCCGAGGAGTGGCTAACGACCATCCAAGCGAGCCCGTTAGTGGCAGTTGGGGCTGACCAGCCCAGTGGGCGACCACTGCGACTGGCGGGCGGGCTGCTCTATCTGGAGAGGTATTGGCAGCAAGAGGAACTGGTTCGAGTCCAGCTGCAGCACCGTTTCACAGCACCAGCGCCGGAGATCGACAAGTCACGTCTGTCGACCGCATTGCAGCGACTTTTTGACCACGAGGGCCTGGCGCCAGGAGAGCCGGACCGCCAGCAGCTGGCAGCCGCGGTCAGCGCGCTTGGCAGAGTCACCGTGCTGGCGGGTGGGCCTGGCACCGGCAAGACAACGACGGTTGCCAGGCTGCTGGCGCTGCTGCGGGATCAGCCTGGACCTGCGTTGCGCGTTGCGCTGGCTGCGCCGACTGGGAAGGCCGCGGCCCGCCTGGAGGAAGCGATACGAGCCGCAGCGACGCACCTCGAGCCCCAGGATTGCGAGCGGTTAGGCGACGTCACGGCGTCGACCCTGCATCGGTTGCTGGGCTGGCTGCCCTCAAATCGCAGCCGGTTCAGACATGACGCCAACAATCACCTGCCGCACGACGTCGTAGTCGTCGATGAGATGTCGATGGTCTCACTCACGATGATGGCGCGATTGCTTGAAGCAGTACGCCCGAGCGCCCGGCTGATCTTGGTGGGTGATCCAGATCAACTTTCCTCCGTGGAGGCTGGCGCCGTACTAGCCGACATCGCTAGGGCTGCCGGTCCTCCAGATGCTGATCTTGGACGGCGGCTGGTCGAGCTCGATCTGCTTGCCGAAGGGCAGCCGGCACCGGTACACGGAGTGGTGCAACTTACCCGCACCTGGCGATTCGGTGGTGCCATCGATGCACTCGCTCGAGCCATTCGGGCCGCCGACGCCGATGCTGCAATCGAGGTGCTTCGCTCCGGCGCAAGCGATATGCACTTCAGTGAAGTTGATCTTGAATCAGCGCCAACTGAGGCTTCCGCGCGAGTTCTGGCCGGGATGGCAGCGCAGGTGCGTGAGGCAGGTATCGCCATGCTGTCGGCTGCCAGAGCTGGAGACGAGGCGGCTGCGCTTGCAGCGCTTGACCGGCATCGCTTGCTGTGTGGACACCAGCACGGACCCTATGGGGTACTGCGCTGGGGACTAGAGGTGGAGCGCTGGCTCACTGAGTCGATTCCCGGATACGCCGAGGACGGCGAGTGGTACGTCGGACGACCGTTGCTGGTGACGGCAAACGACTACGAGATGTCGCTCTACAACGGCGACACCGGCGTCATCGTTCAAAAGCCTGACGGGGTACGCGCCGCCTTTGCACGTGGGGCCGCAGCGAAGCTTTACCCGCCGGTGCGGTTAGACGCTATCCAAACGGTGCACGCAATGACGGTGCACCGCGCTCAGGGCAGCCAGTTCGACACCGTGTCCTTCGTCTTGCCTCCCCCCGACTCACCACTGCTGACCCGTGAGCTGTTGTACACCGCCGTCACACGCGCACGTCGTCAGGTGCTCCTCATCGGATCGGAGGAAGCCATTAGACGAGCGGTGCTTCGCCCGGCGAACCGAGCTAGCGGTCTACGCCACCGACTGGCGGACTAGACGCTGCCCGGCGCCGCGGAGGCACGGGCTTATCAATTCGGATCGCGCGCGCCGCTGTCCTCGACGAACGAGCGAGCAGCCAGCCTCTCTAACAGTCCGGCCACCGCAATACTGCTGGCTGCGAGCGAGTGATGAAGGCAGCGGCTTACCACGCGATGACAAACTGTTGACTTTCTCTGCGAGCGTCGGTAGGCGCCCGCTGGTGGCCGGAGGCGCGATGAGCGAAACGCGGGGCCACGGAGTGAGCGAGCAATCAAATCGGATGCGCCGCTGCCCTGGACGAACGAGCGAGCAGCCAGCCCCCGTAACAGTCCGGCCACCGCAATACTGCTGGCTGCGAGCGAGTAAGGAAGGCAGCGGCCTACCACGCGCGATCCGCGCGGAGCGAGCGCAGCGAGCGGAGCAATCAAATGGGCGCTTCGCCGTCCCGCCAGGCCTGAATCATGCGAGCCGCGATGGAACTCTTTCCTGGCAGCCCGATCTCGCCGGCGTCAAGCTTGGCGCTGAGCTCTTCACGCGTGTACCACTCGGCATGTGCGATCTCTTCCACGTCGGGGCGGATATTGGTTGTCTCCGCGCGGCCGAAGAACGCCACCATCAATGAGCGCGGGAATGGCCATGGTTGGCTGCCGAAGTACCGCAAGTCAGACAAGCTGACGTCGACCTCTTCTCCGATCTCGCGGTGAATCGCCTGCTCGAGCGACTCGCCAACCTCGACGAAACCGGCCAGCACCGACACTCGGTTGCCCCACGCCTTCTGACCACCCAAAAGCAACTGATCCTGTGCGTCGACAACTGCAACGATCACCGCAGGATCGGTATGCGGGAAATGATCCTGACCGCACGCTGAGCAGTGCCGGACAAAGCCGCCGTTAATGACGACCGTGGGACCACCACATCTTGGACACTGCGGCTCAAGTCGATGCCAATGTGTCAGCGCGGCAGCAGTGGCTGCGATATCACGCTCATTGTCGGTGAGTTGAAAGCCAACCTCGCGGAAATCGTGCACCTCTCCTTCGGTCATTGTCTCGACCGCAAAGATCGGATCACCATTGAGGAGCCCGAGTAGCCGGTGCCGCTGGCTGTCGTAGGCCACGAATGGCTTCGTCATCCGCAGCTTGCTGCCTCCAGCATTGGTGGTGAATCGGGATTCAGCGTCGAGCTTGAGCAGTTTCGCGTTCTCGTCCCGCCATAGCCCTGCCACCCACTCCGGCGATCGGCGGTGATGGTCGACACGGTCGAGGTCACTCGCGATCGCCCAGTTGATCATGACATCAGCGTAACTGCTGAACCTGAGCGCTGAGGATCGATTCAATCGCCTCGCGGTCTGGTAGTACCTTCGGCCGGACGGTTTCGTCGGTGCGTACGTGATAGAAAATCGCGTCGATTTCCTCTACGGCCAGGCCCTGTGCCTCAGCCCAAGCCAGCCGGTAGATCGCGAGTTGGAGAGGATCAGCGGTGTCAGCCCGACCGGTCTTCCAGTCCACTACTTGGAATCGTGGGTGCCCAGTGGATGGCGTTGGCTGCCGGTAGACAGCGTCGATCCTGCCGCGGATCAGCCGGCCAGCAATCAAGATGCTGAATGGTGCCTCGATCGCATACGGCACCGTGCCGCCAAACCGGCCGGCAGCGAATGCCTCGCAGAGCTCGCGCAGTTCTTGTTCGTCGTAAGTGCCCGAGTCAGCCCGGTTAGGCAGGTCATCAAGATCAAGAAGCTGCTGTTGGCCTAGCCCGCCATGAGGCAGCTGAGCACCGAAGTAGCGCTCCACCCAATGGTGGAAACGGGTACCGAAGCGCGCCGACCGCGAAGGTTGGCGTGGCATGGGCCGTGCCAAGTCAGCGGCAAAGGCTTCCGGATCGGCGCTCAACCGCAGCACCGCAGTCGTCGACAACTGATTGGGCAACTCGACCAGCTGATCGCCAGACCGCGACTCCGCCGCCTCCGCGACCAGCCGGTCAAGATCGGCGTCCCAACCAGCGACGATTTCATGATCATCGAGTAACAGCGGCTCCGCTTCTGGATCGTCGTAGCGGCCCAGCTCGCCGAAGCGACGCCGTGCTCGCTCTACATCCAACGCCGCATCGTGCCGTCTCTGGTCGGCCTCGAGATCTAGAGGAGCTGGCCACGGCTGTGGAGCTACCTCGGTCACCAAAGGATTGTCAGGTCCCGGCGGCTGGGCCTCTGCTAGAAGCTGATCTTGCCTGGCCGCTTCCTCGATGATCATCCGGAGATAGTTCGAGGCTGCTCGAGGGTTGTTCAGATCCGCCCGCCAGGAGTGACCTGTGCCCACCAGCAGCCGCTTCGCGCGCGTCACGGCGACGTAGGCGAGACGATCCTCGGCCAGTAGCTGCTGCCGGCTGAGCTGCTGCTTGTACTCCACCATTCCGGCATTGCTGACATCCGTGAGCTGCGGGATCGAGGCAGCGTCCCCACGTAAGTCGGCGGGTAGCACCGCCGGGTTCAGCACCCAATTGTCGGTGACCCGATCACTGGGGAAGACCCCCTTCATCAGGGCGGGCAGAAACACCGCCTCCCACTCCAGACCCTTCGCTTTGTGGACCGTCAGCAGCTTGACTGCTTCCCGATCGGAGGGCACAGCCTGTTCGAGTCCAGTGCCCTGTTCACTTTCAGCCTGCAAATAGCCAAGCAGGCCCGACAAAGAGGCGTCGCCGTCGACATCGACGTAGGCGGCGACCGCATCGACGAACGCCCCCAGCTGGTCCCAACGTGAGGTGCGTGCAAACTCTGGTGTGGCCATGACCTCGACGTCCAAGCCGATTGTGGTTATGACTCGACGAGTCAGGTCGAGCACCGGCTCGTCGCTGTGGCGCCGCAGCGAGGCCAGCTCAGCGGCGAGCTGAGCAAACCGCTCCCGGGCCTCCGGCGAGTACGCCGCCTCTCCCGGGTTGTCCAGAGCATCCAGCAGACTGACGACCTCCGTTGGGTCGACCTCGGCAACGGCTTGTTCAAGTGAGCTGAGTACCGCTGAACTCCGTGCCTCCTCATTGGCCTGCTGTGCTCGGCCGCGCCCGGTCCGAGCGAGCTCCCGAGCGCGTCGGCCAAGTAGGCCAAGATCACGCGGCCCGATTCGCCAGCGGGGGCCGGTCAGTAACCTGATCAAATCCGGATTGGCCGTCACGTCATCGATCAATCGCAGCGTGGCGGTGATGTCCATGATCTCTGGCAAATGCAGCAGGCCGCCAAGACCCACGATCTCCACCGGCACATTTCGGGAAGTCAGCTCGGCGTACAGCGGCGCGATGTCCGCGTTGCGCCGGGTCAGCACGGCGACATCTGCCCAGCGGGAAACTTCACCGCCTTCTTTAAGTCTGGAAATCTGGTCGCCGATCCAGCAGATCTCCTCTGGCCAGGTCTCAAAAGTCGCCGCACGTACCTGTCCTGAGCTGGTTCCCTCCGGCGGCTGCAGCAGCCCGAGACCATCAAGCCCGGGCGGTATTAGCAAGGCGGGACGACCGCCCTTGAATGCCCTGTGGTCGGCCAGCCCTGGTTTGGCAGCGATTGTTGAGCTGGCTTCGGTTCGAAGCGGCCGGCTAAGCGCATTGGCAACATCTAGGATCGTTCGCCCGCTGCGCCGATTCACTGTGAGTGCGTAGCGATAAGCCGGTCGGCTGTCGGCGCGTGGGAAGTCATCAGCAAAGGTCAAGATGTTACTGGATGCGGCACCACGCCACCCGTAGATTGCCTGGAAAGGATCACCGACGGCAGTCACCGGGTGCCCCCGCCCATCACCAGCGGTCGGTCCCGAGAAGAGCCCGCGCAACATCATCGCCTGGGCTGCCGAGGTGTCTTGGTACTCATCGAGCAGCACGACTCGGAAGCTGGCACGCGTTGCATGAGACACCTGCGGGACCTCAGTAGCCAGCCGAGCCGCAATTGTCATTTGATCGGCGAACTCCACCAGACCAAGGCGACGCTTCAGGTCCTGATAGTCCAGCACCAGGCTGGCGAGTTCTAGACGCTCCTGACAGGCAATCATCGCCTTCTTGACGTCGGCGTAAGTGTTGCCTCGGTTGTTGCGCGGCGCAGCCGCCAGGCCAAGCAGCAGATCACGGGCGTGCCTGTCCAGATCCTCCACAGCTACCAGATGCTGTTGAAGATCTGCATCGAGCCTGAGCACTCGCTCTGCCACGGTCGCGGGACAGAGTCGGGAAATGAACTCGAACGGCTCGGCCGCAGCCTTCACTACTCGGGATGCCAGCCGATACCGGGTGGCACCACTGATCAAGGTCGGATCGGCCTCGAAACCCAGCCGCAGCCCATGTTCGGCTACCAGTCGACCAGCGAAGGCGTCATAGGTCATGATCAACTGTTCGCCGGATTCATCGATCCCGCGGTCGGCGATGACCCCGGCGTGCAGTAACGCGTTGCGGATGCGTTGGGATAGCTCTGCAGCCGCTTTTCGAGTAAAGGTTAGGCCGAGGACCTCTTCGGGCCGGACCGCGCCGGTCCCAACGAGCCAGACCACTCGGGCCGCCATCACGGTAGTCTTGCCCGATCCTGCGCCGGCAATGATCACGCCGGGCTCGAGCGGTGCGGTGATGGCCTCGAGTTGCTGCGTGGAAAAAGAAACGCCAAGTGCATCGATCAGCTCTGCCGGGCTGTCGATTCGTATCCGCCGCGCCGGCGGCACGAGGGTGTGGACGGTCATTTCACCACCTGCTGACCAGCCGGCTGTGCGGGACAACTGGCCCGGAAGGGACAGTATCGACAGCCAGACCCGATACGAGCGTGGTGCTGTTCGCTACGAATGATCTGTGCAGCCTCGGCCAAGCGGCGATGCACCCACGTTGGCTGTTGGGTCAACGAAGTCGCCTCGTCAGTATCCAGCGGTTTGACCGGAAATGGCACGTCATCCAGCGAGGCTTGCAGAAAGGTCTTCGGATGGCCGCTCTCGCCGTCGGCGAGTCTCAGATACACCAGTTCAGCTCCGCCAGGTCGGGCACCGTCCCCTGCGACGCTGGCGAAAGCACCCTGCTGCACTGCGAGCTGATAGACGCCGAGCTGATCATGCAACGCGATGTCGGTTGCCGTGGGCGGTGCCTTTGAAGTCTTGAAATCTACGATCCGAATGCGCCCGCCGGGATCGCGCTCCACCCGATCAGCGCTGCCACTGAGGTGGACTCGGTCAGTGCCCACATCGACCTGGCAGGTGAACTCCACCTCAGTACCGAGCAAAGTGTGATCCGACCTCGCCTCTTGCCAGGTTATAAAGCGTTCGAGTGCCGACTCGGCCTCCACCCGCTCGACCGCCGATAGCCAATGGGCATCGAAGTCAATCTGATTCCAGACCGATTCCAGATGGTCGGAGAGCACGTCGCGATCAAGATCATTGTGGGCGCCGTACTCAGCGAGCACATGTATCACCGAACCGAAGCTCGCAGCAGCGGAACGTGCCTGTTCTCCTTGTGCCTTGCGGGCCAGAAACCACTGGCGCGGGCAAACCAGCACGCTCGCCAGCTGACTTCCGGAGAGCTGCACCGGTTCTTCCGGCGCCACCAGCGGCTGATCGGCTTGGGTGAGCTGGCGCATTCCCCACCAATGTTGGGGTTGCGCAGCGGGGATCAACGACTGGCCCTCACCATCGGTCGCATCGGCTAGCCGGGCCAGCCGTGCGCCTGCCTCCTCCCGAAGCCGGGGCGAGGCTTCTGGATCGACCGTGATGCGGCGTAGTTCAGCGACCAGCGCCGCCAGGGTCAGAGGCCTTCGCGGCCGGCCAGGCAGTTCGCGGGGTACCAAGCCAAGCTCGGTGATGAAACGGGACGGCTGGTCGGCCTCGCCCTCGGTGCCCGCGACCGCGGTGACCACCAACCGCGAACGTGCCCGTGTGCAGGCAACGTAAAAAAGCCGTCGTTCTTCGGCGATCCGGGTTGCCGTCGGAACCGGAGCCATGACCTCATGGCGGCCAAGGCGATCCGGCTCAAGCAGCGAGCCGCGCCGGCGCAGGTCTGGCCAGCGACCCTCCTGGACACCCGCAACAACGACGAGGTCCCACTCCAACCCTTTGGCGCGGTGGGCCGTAAGGAGCCGAACCGCCGACCCCCGTAGCTCAGACTCGCGTAATGGATCGGCCGGTATCTGCTGGCCCTCGACTTCTGCCAGGAAGCCGGTCACTCCACGTAGCCCTGACACCTCCTCAGAGCGAGCCGCAACATCGAAGAGCGCGCAAATCGCATCAAGATCACGGTTGGCGCGACGGCCGGCTTCGCCACCTCGACTTGCCTGTAGTCGCAGCTTCTCTGGCCAGGCAGTTCCCGACCACAGCAGCCACAAGGCCTCCTCCGCGGTACTGCCGGTGCTGATGGCATGTTCGCAGCGTCGCAGCAGGAGGGCCAAGCGGCGAGCGGCCTCGACATCCGGGCTCGGCGGGCAGTCGTCCAAAAGATCTCTATGGCGCAGCGCCACACTGATCAATTGGGCGGAGGGCCGAGGTAGGGCCGTGCCAGCCAGCTCGGCGCGCTCCGCCTCACGCAAGGCGCGACCGAGGCGGCGGGTAGCCATGCTGTCCATGCCGCCAAGCGGCGACACGAGCAGCAGCTGTGCTTCATCAGCTGTCGGGGTACAACCCCGCGCGGCAACCTGGAGAGCTAGCAATAGCGGGCGCACCGCCGGATCCGCAGCCAGGGGAATTTCGTCCCCAGCCACTTCGACCGGGACGCCAGCGGCAACCAGTGCCCGGGTCAGGCCGGGGATCATGGTGCGTCCGGCGCGAACGAGCACTGCCATATCAGTCCACGGAAGATTGTCGCGGAGGTGCGCGCTCCGCAGGATATCCGCGATGTGCTCCGCTTCTGCGCCGGCACTGCTACAGGTAAAGATCTCTACTTTGCCCTTCGGAAGTTCCGGATCAACGGTTGGATGCCGGAATGCCTCATAGACCTGCGCTGGCAAAGACCGCGGCAGCCCCAAACGACTGACGACGCCACGGCTCGCTGTAAGTAGGGCGCCGCCAAACCGGCGAGTTCGATTGAGTGCCAAAACCGGCGCCGGCGCCCCCTCCCGGGTCCGAAACAGCTCTGGAAAATCCAAGATTCCGCGGGCCTCGGCGCCGCGAAACGCATAAATCGACTGATCAGGATCGACTACGACGATCACATCCCGACCATCACCGGCAATGACCCGCAGCAGCCGGACCTGCGAGGGATCGGTGTCTTGGTACTCGTCAACAAAAACGCAGCTGATCTCGCTG